>JADHUQ010000068.1 GCA_016784425.1 Candidatus Delongbacteria bacterium
CGTTTAATCTGGGAAGTTGAGTAGGACTGAGATTACCCCGGGTAAGATAAGTTCAGGAAGGTAGCGTCGGTTGTTTTTTCTTCCAGATCAATGAAGCCAGCACTGACACGCCCAATGCCACGAAGATTATCAGGAGTGAGAGAAGAACTGGAACCTCGAAGAAACCGGAACAGAGCAGCTTGATTCCGATGAAGAAAAGGATAAGCGCCAGACCATATTTGAGAAAGTGAAAGATCTCTAATATGTCCGCCAGAACGAAGTAAAGTGCCCGCATACCGAGGATCGCGAAGATATTCGAGGTGTATACGATAAAGACATCATCGGTGATAGCAAAAATCGCCGGTATGGAATCGAACGCGAAAACCACGTCGGATACTTCTATCGTAACCAGCACCAGCAACAGGGGGGTGGCCAGCAGACGGCCGTTTTGCCGGGTGAAGAAACGACGTCCATCGTAGGTATCGCTGATAGGCAGGATGCGGCGGATAAAACGGACGACAAAGTTTTTTTCGGGATGCTTCTCCTCGCGTGAAATCAGCATGCGATAGCTGGTGTAGATCAGAAAAGCACCAAAAATATATAGAATCCAATGATATTGATGAATGAGTGTGCCACCGAGGATAATCATGATGCTGCGCATGATTATCGCACCTATAATCCCCCAGACCAGAACACCGTGCTGGTAACGTGCCTCCACTTTGAAGTAGCTGAAAATCATGATGAAGACAAACAGGTTATCGACGCTGAGGGACTTTTCCAGCAGATACCCGGTGAAGAATTGCAATGCCTGTTCACTGGTGAAAGCGGGGTGGAGATACAAACCGAGATTAAAGAGCAGTGAAATCGCGATCCAGAAGATGCTCCAGCCAGCAGCTTCCCGGAGTGAGATTTGATGGGGTTTCCGGTTGAAGATGATGAGATCCAGCCCCAGCATCAACAGGATGAAAGCGTTGAAGCCGATCCAGAACCCTATTCCCTGCAACATCTCTATCCCTTGATTTGTATCTGCTTACAGTAGTGGTTTGCCAATTCTCTCTCTTCGCTGATCTCCTGCAGCAGTCTGGCTCCGCTCCATCTGCGATTACTGCTGGTCAGCAGAATGATTTCCGGGTTGACGCCCACTATTTGCCGCCAGATGCATTGCAGCCGCTGTATCAGTTCAACCTGTCGCTCATTGACGATCAACAACTGCAGCTCTTCAGACTGAACAACCGGATCCAGCAAGCGATCAGTATCAGAAAGCTGTTCCATAATTGTCTGGTCATAGCTGCGTTTCAGACGACGGATCAACGGTAGCCTGTCGTCCGCTAATACCCCCTTCAGATGCATGAATTCCGCTGCGGTAGGCCCGTAAACGAGCAGTGCTATATCTGACATTCCCAGTAACCTCCGGAGGAAGGGGCAGGTAAAGAGGAACAATCCAAAATAGCAGGCAGGAGCTGCTGCCGCTCGCAGCGTAGCGTAAAGTTAACTGTTTCAAACGGTGGATTGCAAGTGAAGAAACAGTACCCCCCCTTGATCGGTTGCTTCCGGTAGAGGCGGGAAACACTCTGGGGTACCCGCTGACAATGGAATCTCTTGCAAATGGTATACACGCTACTATAATTCCCTACGAAGCAAGCTGGTTGTCGCAAAGTAATATAGCAGGGCATCCAAATTGTGTCCCCTGACTGGCAGTGAATCACAGCTCTGGTTGAAGATGCCAACTAAGGTTCCATTGTACACATTCCCACCCACAACGGCAGGGTCTGCCGTAACAACCTTTCCCGCAAACAGCTGTCGGTATATTATCTCAATACTTCGATACACCATTTCCAATGAACGGAATCACTATGGGAGGATCTATGAAATCGAAAACAGGATTTTTACTCTTTACCGGTCTGTTCCTCATGACTACCGCCCTGTCGGCGGCGGTGTTGCAGGGTACGGTCAAAAGTACCAGTAGCGGCAAACTGCTGGCCGGAGCAGAGGTAACGCTGGTCGGCACACGTTATGGTACCGTAACCGATCTCAGCGGTGCCTTCAAACTGGAGAACCTGCCCGCCGGGTCCTACTCGGTACAGGCCAGCTTTGTGGGATTTGACAAAATGCGGCAGGCGGTCACACTGGCCGAGGGTGTGCCGATGCAGCTTAATTTTCAACTGAAGGCTTCTTTATTGATCTCGGATGAGATTGTCATCACCGCCAACCGTGCCACGGAGCGTGAAACACCGGTCGCATTCACCAATATCGCTGAAAACGACATCAAGAAGAAATTCACCATCCAGGATATTCCCCATCTGTTCAAACATTCCCCGGGAATTTATGTTACTACCGACGGTGGCAGCGGTATGGGTGATTCCGGTGTGAAAATCCGTGGTTTTGACGAGCAACGCCTGCAGGTGATGATCAACGGTATCCCGGTCAACGATCCCGAATCAAAGAAAGTCTACTGGTCAAACTGGGGTTCATTACCCTCCGGTTCACAGTCAATCCAGGTGCAGCGTGGTGTGGGTTCGTCCCTCTACGGTTCGGGTGCGTTCGGTGGATCAATCAATGTTGTGACCTCCGAATCCCGCAGCGTCCGCAGTCTCGGGTTCAACACTGCTTACGGTATGAATGAAACCTTCAAGCTGGGCTTCGATTACAACACCGGTTTGCTGCCGGGTAATCAGGCCTGGCTGTTCCGCCTCAACGGCATGTGGGGAAGTGGCTTCCGTCACAACTCCTTTTACTCAGGCGGATCTTATTACCTGGCCTGGGCAAAGTACATGAGTGACGCCCGCACCCTGCGGGTAGTGTTGCATGGCGCACCACAGGAGCACGCCTATACCTATTATTCAAATCCGGCGTCTGATTTCGCTGACTACGGTGACGAATACAATGCCAATGCATTCGTGCGGCGCAACGATCCCAACCTGCGTCCACAGGACCTGGATGGGGAAGGGGAACTGCTCAGTCGTGACTATGTCAGTTTTGACAATAACCACTTCCATAAACCACAGTTTGAAGTTCACTTCAACCAGGATATGAGCAATGGCGACAAGTTGACCAGCAGCGCTTTTGTTTCGGTCGGTCGTGGTTACGGCGAAAATATGAACAACTACTACCGCGTCGCTCGTGACGATGATGGCTTCATGAGTATGAATGCCATTTTTGACGCCGGTTCAAGTGTCTACCAGTACCGTAATTACTCGCTCCACCAGCAGGCTGGCTTCCTCAGTAACTATCTCCACCACCTGGGCAATCATGACCTGACCTTCGGGGTAGAGACCCGTTACTGGGATGCGCGTCATAAAGGTGAGATCATGAACACCTTCGGCAACGAAAGTACCACCTACACGATCGGTGGTGTTTCAATACCGTTCGAAGAGGGTGACCTCTACTACGACTACACCACCACCAAGCCGCAGGTTTCAGTCTTCGGTCACGGTCTCTGGAGGTTTGGTCCCGCCGCATTGATGACTGATCTGCAGTACTCGTTCCGTCACTACCATACCTGGGAAGATATCCCCGGTAACAATAACCTGCCGGTAGCGGGTGGCGAGTTTGAGATTGTTGACGCCGATGGTGGTACCGCCGCTTACAATCTGATTGATCAAACCTGGGATTACAGTTTTATCAACCCCAAGGTCGGTTTGAATTATAACATCGGTCAGCACTTCAGTGTGTTTACCAATTACAGCCAGACCTACAACGAGCCGCGGGTCAAGTATTTCTACAACTACGGTGCGCCCTGGGATGACATCGATCTGGAAACTGTCACCGACTATGAATTCGGTATCAGCAGTTACTTCACTTTTGTCAACACCAAGCTCAATGTTTACCGGCTCGATTTTGATAACAAGACCCTCCAGATCACCGATCCCCTCAAGGCCAACGAGCCTGGTTATGATTACAAGGGTCGCCGCTACGAGATCGTCGGCAGCGCTCTGTACGAGGGAATTGAAATCAGCAACCAGGTGCGAATATTTGAGGGACTCAGCTGGAATACCAGTTTTACCTATATGCGCAACCAGTGGTCTGACGATCTGACAGCGGAAGGACTGGTATCACTCTATGAAGACGACGTGGTGATAGGGGTAGACTGGAATAACACGGATGGCAGTGTGAAGAGTTCAAGTGATCCCACTCCCACCTTCACCCCCGGTGATGACGTTTTGACCGACCTGGTCGACAAGTACGGCAATAAAACCGATCCGGAAACACCGCAGATAATCCTGCACACCTCCCTGGCTTACAACTACCGTGGCTTCTTTATGGACCTGCTGTTCAGCCAGTATCGTGAGTATTATGTGCTCCCCACCAACTCACCGGTAACGCTGGAGGTGGATGCTAACGGCGATCCCACCAAAACCAGCAGCCGCCTGCCGTCCTGGTTTACAGTGGATCTGGTGCTGGGTTATGGCGTGGACATGGGAGCAGGGCAGTTGAATGCTTCCCTGCATATCAACAACCTGCTTGATGAAGATTACTATCAGATTGGCAACTCCTACGGTTTCCTCAAAGGTGCACCACGGAACGCACTGCTCAATCTGAACTACACGATGTAACCGGTGACTCACTGAGTTACTTCGACTGAAAAAGAATCCCGCCCTGAAACGATGTTGCGGCATCATCAAAGGCGGGATTTTTTTGTCTCAATCACAGAAGCTGTTATAGCTCGCGTTGATCCCCAGCTATCGCGGTGGGTGGCTCCGGGCCAGGGTTGAGGTGAGAAGTGCGCAACACTGCCCGCATCTCCTGGAGACGCTGGTTGATCTGGTCTGACAGCTGCTCCGGTGTCGAGGCTGACTGCAGGACAGATTTGATTTCCTCCAGCACCGGCAGCAGTCTCTGCTCGAGATTTGAACCCAGTTTTCGCAGGGCGCGTTCCCGTGATTCATCCAGCAGCTGGCGATCAAAGACATCATCGATCTGCATCAGGTAACGGGTGGCTGCGTGCTTTCCCAGCATTGGTGTTATCTGAAGACTTACCAGTGTGCGGGGGGCGTTGAGACCGGGATCAAGCCAGAGATCATTGAGTTGGAATCCGGTAGCTGTCCGCTGACAGATCTGAAACCCCTGTTCCAGCGGCGTGTCACGCAGGTTGGGATAAATCTCAAAGAGACTGGAGTGATTCAGGAGATTGGCAGGTGCGTTCAGCAACTCACGCGCCCGCTGGTTGAGATGGAGCACCCTCCCGTTCTCATCGAGCATCAGCAGGGCAGAGGCAACCTGTTGGATGGAATGACGGTTGAACTCCTCCAGGATGTGCAACTGCTGCGCCTCCCAGGTAAGATCCGCTTCCGTTCGGTGGAGGGTATCCAGCACGGTCGTCTTTTGCTTGATCCCGATATAATGGTCAGCCATTTCACTGGTGAAATATTGCTGCCGTCGATTGAAAGCGTTCTCGACACTACGCCGGACTTCATCCAGTGAAAAGGGATGGACGATGTAATCATCCGCGCCCAAACGGATGGCTTCTACCGCTGTCTGGATCGAACCGTAGTTAGTCAGCACGATGACGGGGATCGTCATATCGACATCTTTTATGCGCCGGACTACATCCAATCCTCTGATTCCGGGCAGGTGCAGATTGGTAATAACCAGATCACAGGTGGATTTCTGCAATGCCTGCAACGCATCCTCACCGTTGGGAAAAGCCTGTGTTTCATAACCCCAGTTCTTGAAAACATCGGTCAGGACATGCCGCTGATTGCTTTCATTGTCGATCATGAAGATTCGATAGCCCGGCTCGCCGGGATCAGGTGTCAGCTCCGTTACCAGCGGTTCTTCTGCAGCCTGCGGATCAGACGAATCCTCAACTTTCATGCCGGTACAATCGATGTACTCTCCGTTGTGGATAGAGGCGATGATCTGACTGCGTCCACGTCGCTTGGCCTGCAGCAGAGCCTGATCGGCCTGTCGGACAATATCACGGGGTAACAGCTCCCCCGGTTGCTGAACGGTTATCCCCTGCGAAATGGAAAGTGGTGAGTGTGTCTCACCCAGATTCAGCTGCCGTACGGCCTGCAGGATCCGGTTGGCCACCAGGATGGCGCCGTTCAGGTCTGTTTCCGGCAACAGGAGCACAAATTCGTCACCGCCATACCGACCTGCACTGTCCACATCCCGCAACGATTCACGCAACAACGCCGGCAGAATCTGCAATACCTGATCACCGGTTTGATGACCATAGGTATCGTTGTAAACTTTGAAGAAATCGATATCCAGCATGATAACCGCCAGAGAATTTCTCAACCGGCGGGAACGGCTTATCTCCAGTTCAAGTCTCTGCATCCAGGTAGTACGGGAGAGCAGACCGGTCAGATCATCGTAGTTTGCCTGGCGGCTGGTGTTCCGGATCTCCAGGGCTTGTGCCAGTGCTATGGCGGCTTCGGTAGCCATGTACATTATTTTGCGCATATTGTCCACCACCAGAGCCTGCGCTGCCGGATTGAAAACATGCAGCCGGCCGATGATGCGACAACCATAAAGCAGTGGAATGACGATCACCGAGTCAAAACTGGGAATCTGAGCCAGGAAACGATAGGGGTGCTCCTCGGGCAATTCGGCAATATTCTCCACCAGGGTAGTGCGTTCCCTGTGAAAGAAAGGATGATCAATACTCTGCTTCAGGTTCCGCACCAACCGCTCGAGCAGTTCATCCTCCAGACCGTGCGCGGCGAAAGTATCATAGCCCCGGTTAAAGTCCTGAAACACCGTCAGCATCCCGAGGCCGGTTTGCATAAGCTTGAGGCCCAGGCTGATGGTGAGTTCGACCAGTTTGTTGAAATCACGGGTGGAATTGAAAATCCGCAGGATGGTGAGTGCCTCCTGCTGAGAAAGTCCAGCAGCAGTACTCTGTTGAGTCGTCACCTGTTCTTCCAGAAGAGAGCTGGTATCTGCCAGTAGTTGCTGAAAGGACTCACTGTCAGGTGACAGGAGTGGTGTGCTGACCGAGCCGGCACATAAAACCCCGAGGAGTATGCTGTTTGACTTCAGCGGAATAATCCAGGCGTCCTGCAGTTCGCTACGGGGAAGCTCCAGATCTGGAGGCAGCGACCCCGCCAGCAGGTGAATCGGTTCAGCCGTCATCGCCACCCGGGCTGCTGCGCCAGGTCCCGGCAGTGGGGTGGTTTTTTTTAACAATTCCGGTGCCAGACCGCACCCTGCAGCAAAGGTAAGGAACTGGCCCTCCTGTTCCAGCAGCAGAATAGAACCAGTTTCAGCACCGAGTTTGTCAAGTAACAGCTTCAGCAGAAAACCCGATAACCTGGCCTGCTCCCTCACAGGCGTCAGTTGCTTCCCGCTCTGACTGCTATTACTCTTCGTCTTTCTTTTCACCATCCCTGAAGCCAAGTTTCATCATTTTTGAATAGAGAGTTCCTCGACTGATTTCCAATATTTTTGCAGTCTTTGAGAGATTCCAGCTGGTCTCATTGAGACAGTGCTCAATCAACGCCCGCTCTGCCTCCTGCAGGGTGCGTGATTTTAACTGCAGGGTGAGTTCGTTGCGATTGCGTTTGTGCACAATCTCCCGGGAGAGATCGGAGAGGGATATTTTGCGACCCTCGGTCAGAACCACCGCCCGTTCCAGAACATTGCGCAACTCCCTGATATTGCCCGGCCAGTCGTAATTGACCAGCGCGTTCATGGCCGACTTACCGACAGAGTCGATCCGTTTTTTGGTTTCGGTAGCAAACTGGTTGAGGAAGAAATCAACCAGCAGGGGAATATCCTCCCGTCTATCACGCAGTGGCGGCACCTCAATAGGAATTACATTGAGACGATAGAAGAGGTCCTCCCTAAAGGTCTTATCCCGGATCAGCTGCGCCAGGTTCTGGTGGGTTGCGGAAATAAGGCGTACATCAACCTTGATCGACTCAGCCCCTCCAACCCGCTCAAATTCCTGTGTCTGCAGTACACGCACCAGCTTGATCTGGGTATGTAGTGGAATATCGCCGATCTCATCCAGGAAAAGTGTCCCTTTGTTTGCTAACTCAAACCGTCCCTTGCGCTGGGTAACAGCCGAGGTGAAAGCGCCTTTCTCATGGCCAAACAGTTCCGATTCGAGTACCCCCTCGGAAAATGAGGCGCATGAAGTTTTGATAAAGGGCTGCGCCGAACGGAAGCTGAAATAGTGTATCACGTGGGCCAGCAATTCCTTGCCGGTCCCGCTCTCACCGGTCAACAGGATAGAGGAGTTACTCTTGGCAGCTGTCGCCACATTACGGAAAATATCCTGGATGGCAGGGGAGTTGCCGATGATGCTGTCAAAGCCGAATTTGCGACTGAGTTCCGGTAGAAAGAAATTCTTATCGAGGAATACCTCTTTCTCGCTCTCAATCCGCTTGATGCTGCTGAGCGCCTCTTCAGGATTGAACGGTTTGAGTATGTAATCCCAGGCCCCGCGACGCATCGCCTCCACCGCACCGTCTACACTGCCGAAACCGGTCAGCACGATCACCTTGATTGCAGGATAAAGATCATGTACCGCGTTGAGTAGTTCCATGCCGTTCATCCCCGGCATTTTCAGATCGGTAATCAACAGGTCGTATTCGCCGTTTTCGCGCTCCAGTCGTTCCAGGGCTTCCTGCCCGGAGGAGGCGGTAGAAACCTGGTAACCGACATCCCGCAGGACATCACCCATCGACTCCAGCATGTTGATTTCATCATCGACCATTATGATCTGCAGTGGATGTTCTGCGCTCATATCTGCTCCTGCTTATTTTACCGGTATCTTTACCGTGACGGATGTGCCTTTTTCCAGCTCAGATTCGACATGCAGGCTCCCCCCTGTTCGCTGGATAATTGAATGGGTCAGGGAAAGACCGAGACCGGTACCCTCCCCGGGAGACTTGGTGGTAAAAAATGGATTGAGCACGTCACTGATCTGATCCGCTGGAATTCCCACTCCGGTGTCACTGAATCGAATAATGATCATATTCTCCAGGATGCTGGTTGAGACCTGCAAGGTCCCTCCACTCGGCATCGCCTGGGTCGAATTGAGGATAATATTGAGAAAGGCCTGTTTCAGTTGATCGAGGTTGAGCATCAGTGGTGTAAGCTGGGCAAAGCTGGTTTCCAGAGTTATGTCATTTACCAGCAGTTCCTTTTGTACCAGGTCGAGAGTATTCTGCAACAGCTGGTTGATGTGAACCGGTTCAACCTCCGCTTTGGAGATGCGGGAAAAACTGAGCAGATTTTCGATTATCCGTCTGGATCGCTCCACCTCCGCCTTGATGATGCCCAGATGTTTACGGATGCTGTCGTTGAAACTCAGTTCATCCCGCTCCACGCAACTGTTGATGTAGTAAAGCGATGAATTGATGATCCCGAGAGGATTGCGCAACTCATGAGCAACACCGGCTGATAGCTGCCCCAGACCGGCCAGCTTCTGGCTCTGAATCACGGAAAACTCCATGCGCTGGCGTTCGGTGATGTCACGATAGTAACTCTGCAGCACCGGTCTGCCCTGGAACTGGGTAACCAAAGCGTCGTATTCCACCAGAATTTTACCACCATCAGAACGGAGGATCGGTATGTTCCCATACTTACCGTAGCCAGCCTTCACCGCCTCCTGAAAGTTGCGTTGAGCTGTCTCCCGATAGTCGTCCGGTCGCAGCTCCCAGATCAGCATGTCGAGCAGCCGCTCTCGCTTATAGCCAAACAGCTCCAGGGTGTGCTGGTTTATATCGACGATGCGGCCATCCTTGGCGTCTGCCAGAATAATGGCCAGTCTGGAGTTATCGAAGAGGTTACGGTAGTTCTGCTCTGTCAGGAGGAGTTCCTGACGTAACTCAACCTCCTCCAGATAAGCGGCGATCTGGCCTGCAAAAAGTGAAAGCAGCCCGATGACGACTGAATCAGGCAACAGGCGCTCCCGCGGCTGGTCAAGCAGCAGAAATCCGGCGGTCTTGTTGGGCTGACGTACCGGCAACAGTAGATGGTGCTGGTCAGTCCAGTCGAAACCGGCCATCTCCACAAAGCCGCTGACTTCATGTATCACGAAGGCGTCCTTCTGATCGCCATCGATGTCGGTGTAGTGGAGCAGTGACTGCAGATCGAGATTGGCCAGTAGCGCATCCAGAGATTTGCCGGTAAAACCAGCATAATAGCGATCGCGGACGCTTTTGTCATCTATCAGCAGGATGGCCGCCCGTTGGAAGGAGTGTGACTGGACAATTTTTTCTACGATCACTTCCAGCTTGTCATGGGTGGTCGCTTCCTCCTGCATCAGGGTAGTCGTGTCCACAATCATCGAGAGTTTCTGTCGGGTAAAGCTCAACTCATTGCGCTGTCTTTCGATCTCTGCTTCCAGATCCTTGCGATAACTGACATCATCAATCTCACAGATAAAAATGCCGTTGTCCTCGGTAGCGTGAAAAATGATATCCGCCCAGAAAGTATACTCATCCGGAAAAGTTATGCGGGCGTGGAGGGTTTCTTCGAGCTGCTCCCTGATGTCGATTTCCGTCAGTGGCTTCGCCAGAGGCCCCAGTACTTGTGGTAACAGCTGTCCGATGATCTCCGCGGGCTGATGCCCGATCAGACGGGCGGTTTGCGGTGAAATAAAACGGATGCGATAGGAGTCATCGACATGCAGCATCAGTTTACGTTGACGTTCCCCGGTCGACTCGACACCTGGAATTGCCGCATCGGTCAACGGTTGACATGAATCCAGTGGTGTTATCCAGGTGGAGTACAGTTCCTGGTCGGGGTGGTACTGGTAGGAGCAAAGCAGGTTCTCTGCTTCAGGATCCTCGATCGTCCTGGCCATCAATGTACCGGATTGGTGATCTTCCAGCAGTTCCAGCCAATCTTGATCCCGGGGAAGCAGACTGGTGAATAGATTGCCGGTTT
>JADHUQ010000069.1 GCA_016784425.1 Candidatus Delongbacteria bacterium
ATGATTCCTATACGCTGACGCTGCCCTTTGATTTCTATTATTGCGGTGTACGGTATACCACCATCACCGTCTGTTCCAACGGCTGGCTCGCCATGGGTGACCAGGATGAAAATGTCAACTACCGTAACTATCCGATCCCGACTTCGATTGGCCCGGCAGCGATGATTGCCCCTTTCTGGGACGATCTGAGGGTCAACACCAGCGGGGTCAGCGGCCGGGTATACTACCAGTATGATCTGCTCAACAATCGCTTCATCGTCGAGTGGTACCAGTTGACTCAGGTTGGCCCCGGAAGTCCGACAGAGACTTTTGAGGTGATCCTTTACGACCAGGATTACCTGCCCTCCACAAACGGTGATATCTGTTTCCAGTATCAATCAGTTACGAACAATACCAACAGCAGCGGCTCTGATAACAGTTACGCTACCGTTGGCATCGAGAATCCCACCCAGAGTGCAGGTATTCAATACAGTTACTGGAACAGCTATCCCACCGGCGCCATTCCATTACAGTCCGGACTGGCTCTTCTTTTTACCCAGGATCCCGGTTTCTTCTCTTACGATGATCACGATCCACCCGCTATTGTCCACACACCGCCACTGATTATGGAAGGTAACGGTCCCTTCACACTGTCTGCAGATCTGGTTGATCCCTCCGGTGTGGAGGAGGGTGCCCTGTTCTGGAGCCTGAATGGGATAAGTTTCACTGAAACTGCCATGACTCAACAGGGGGGTGATACCTGGGAAGGTATTTTACCGTCGCAACCGCTGGGGACAACAGTCTGGTACTACTTCTGGGCCCGCGATGCTGCGGATGATCACAATGAAGCAACCAGTGCGACTTACACTTTCATCAACGGCAACTGGGAAGTTTATTACAGCGTGGATGTGGAGCAGGGCACCGAAGGTTGGACCCATTCCTCCCCGGATGGCTGGAGTGATCAATGGCATATCAGTACCGAGGATTACCAGAGCCCTACCCACAGCTGGAAATGCGGTGACAGCGGGGCCGGTGTCTATCTGAATCTGCTGGATGCACGGCTGGAGCTGCCGGAAATGCTGATCAATCCCTATTCAGAGCTGCACTTCTGGCATCGGATGCAGGCGGAGGTATCCGGTTTGTATCCTGATTCTGCATATGACGGTGGTATCCTGGAGATCTCAGACGACGGTGGCAACAGCTGGGGACTGCTGCTCCCGTCTACAGGTTACAACAAGTCTTTTCGTACCTCCTCCGGCGGGGGAAATCCCTGCACCCATCCCTTTGCCGGGAGTACACCCTGTTATTCCGGCGAATTCAGCTGGGAAAATGCAGTGTTTGATCTCTCGGCGTGGACCGATCAGATGGTCCAGATCCGTTTCCGTTTCGGCTCCGATCAGGCTACCGGACTGGAAGGCTGGTATGTCGACGACCTGCTGCTGCAGGGACTTTCGCTGGGAGAACCTCAACCTTTGACTATCCAGATTGTCTATAACGCCCCTTATGTCACTGTCTCCTGGGATGCCGTGCCACAGGCGAGTGGTTATCGGGTCTACAGCAGTTCCGACCCATTTGGCGGATTTGTAATGGTCCAGGAAAGCACACTTACCAGTTACTCTACCTTGAGTACCGTAGACCCACTATTCTTCCGGGTAACCTGGTTGGACTGATACAGCGGCGATTCTGATTTCGCGACAGGCGGTCCCTATTGCATGGGGAGCGCCTTTTTATCGTGGGATCAAGCTCAATTCTGCATCCATGTGAAATGGGGGGGGCCAGTCAGAAAGACAACTGACTGTTTTCAACGAAAACCTCTTCTGAACCCACTGCTGGATTGACCTGATGCTGAATTATCCGCATATTAATACTGATGAGTTGCCCAACTATCATCCAAAAATCATATCCGCAGTAATGCACAGGAGTTATCAATGAAGAAATCTGCCAGATTTGTCTGGATGCTGGTACTGCTTACCAGTGCCAACTATGCCCACGCTACAGCTTCTTCCTCGTACACGACACTGGTTTCCGCCGATCAGAATCACTGCCGCATAGCTGTAGTGCTTCCGGAAGCCGGTCTGGTCGATGTCGATACCGACGTCGGTCTCTTTCAGGCGATAGAACAGGAGGGTATGATACCGGTTTCCGACACGGGCGATCCCGCCCTGCAGGCTCTGGCCTGGACACTGGAGATACCCGCCACGGCGGCAGTTCAATATCAGCTGCAATATGAAGTCTCCCTGATTGAGAATGTGGATCTGATACCGGAGATGATTGACGCTCCCGATCCAACGCCGCTGAAAGCTGGTACACGCTGGCAGGAAGATCGTTTTTTTCCGGAAACCATCATCACCTTGTCTGAACCGGTTATTACCCGCAATCACCGCCTCGTTCAGATTAACCTGACACCCTACCAGTACAACCCGGTAACCCGCCAGCTGCGGGTTTACAACAGCCTGGAAGTGGATTTCAGTTTCGACGGTGAGAACAGCGTCAATCAGATTGAGCGCTCCCTGCCACGGTCGGCCACCTTTGAGAATCTGCTGCAACACAATGTCATCAACTATGAAGCGATGAACGAGAATTCGCGTGATTATGATGTCAATCTGGGGCTGGATCCCATTCTTTACATTTACGATTCAACGGCTGAGTATTATCTCTCACCACTGCTCGAGTGGAAACGTCAAAAAGGACAGATAGTCTATACCGCTACACAGCAGCAGGTCAGTCTCACCAGTTACAGCTCGGTTAAATCTTATATCCAGACCGCTTACAACAGCTGGGAGAATCCTCCGGTATTCGTTGCACTGGTTGGTGATCCCTCCTATTGCAGTTTCACAGCTGTAACCGCCTCCAACAGTACCGGCGATCATGATTATTCCCGTCTGGAGGGTGGCGATATGTTGGGTGATGTTTTTGTTGGTCGTCTTTCAGTCAACAACGTTACCATGCTGCAAAATGTTGTAAACAAGCAGATCAACTACGAAAAAACTCCCTATATGGCCGATCCAAGCTGGATGAGCAGCGCCCATCTTTACGCAGACAGCAATTCGGCGTCTGGCTGGTCAACCGTTTTTACCAGTGATAACATCAAGCAGAAGTTGATCGGTGCTGGAATTTCCAATGTCACAGACTGTTATTCCCATGAGTGTTCCACCCCGGAAGCGACTTCCATCACCAATGCTTTCAACGATGGTATTCTCTATTTCAATTACCGTGGTTACTGGTATATGAATGGTTGGACCAACAGCCACGCCAATAATCTCACCAACAACTACATGCTGCCCTTCGTGGTCGATATCACCTGCAGTACAGGAGATTTTGTCAACGATTATTGTCTTTCGGAGGGTTTCTATCAGGTTGGAACTCTCGCCAATCCCCGGGGTGCTGTGGCATCTATCGGTACGGCGACTTCCGGAACCAACACCCGTTGCAACAACGTTGTCGATCTCGGTATTTTTGGCGGCATCTTTGATTACCTGCTGCCGACTGCCGGGGAAGCGCTTTTCCAGGGCAAGTTTGATCTCTGGATGAGTTACCACGAAGTGAATTCCAGTTATGTTACAAACTTCTCCAACTGGAACAACCTGATGGGGGATCCCAGTCTGGAGTTGCGGATGGGTATTCCCCGCACGCCGGAAATTACCCATGCCGGTTCTGTCGTCAGTGGCGCCCAGAGTTATCCGGTACAGGTTCTGAAGTCTGGTAATCCGGTAGCCGGTGCTCTGGTCTGCCTCTATCAAGCCGGTGGCGCTCAGGTCAAGCTGCTAACCAACAGTGACGGCGAGGTACTGCTGCCGCTCGAGGGGCAGTTCAACAGCGGCAATGTAACCCTGACGGTAACCAAGCGGGATCTGCTCCCCTATTCAGATCCCATGACTGTTATCTCCCAGAGCCTCTGGGTAGATGTTGCGGGCAGTACTATTGATGATAACAACAGTGGTAACAGCTCCGGTAACAACAACGGCCAGCTCAATCCCGGCGAAGAGATCGAGCTTACCCTCAACCTCGAAAATCTGGGAACCGCTACAACCGCTTACAGTGTGACTGCTACGATCAGCAGTGCTGATCCCCGGGTGACCATCCAGCAGGATTATTCAACCTTCAACAATATTGCACCGGGTGGTAATGCGTCATCCAACTCACTCTATCTGTTCCAGGTCAGTAATCAGGTCGACGCTGAATTGCCGCACAACATCACCCTGAATGTAGATATTTCCACCAGCGGGGGTGATTTCATCACGACAGAGGTACTGGATCTGAGTGAACCGGTATTGAGATTGTCAACGCTCCAGACCGATCCCACCGGGGACAATCAGATCAGCCAGGGTGAGTCCGGTGAGGTCAATTTTGAATTGATAAACTGGGGAACTCTGGCTTCCGGAACCTTGACAGGGACTCTTGCTACCAGCGACCCCCAGGTAACAATCGTAACTGCAACCGCCACCTTCAACAATATTGTCGTGGGTGGTTCCGGCCTGAACCTGACTCCGTTTCTGGTACGTCCTGCCGGTAATATCTTTAACGGACACCCGGTACCGCTCACCCTGACCCTGGAAAACAGTGATGGTCATCTCTTAACCGTGGCGGCGGAATTCAACGTCGGCCCGGTGGGGGTGGCTGATCCGCTGGGGCCGGTGGAGGACTACTATTGTCTGGATTCCGGTGATCTGTATTACAGCAACCATCCTACCTACAACTGGGTTGAGATCGCCGGCAGCGGTACTATTATTCCGCTGACCGACAGTTATGACGAAGCTGACGATTCCTATGTCATCAGCCTCCCGTTCAATTTCGTCTACTTTGGCAGCAGTTTTACAACAGTTACCGTCTGCTCCAACGGATGGCTGGCTATGGGCAACCAGGCTGACCAGGTCAATTTCCGTAACTATCCGATCCCTACCAGTATCGGTCCCGATGCCATGATTGCCCCGTTCTGGGATGATCTGCGGGTCAACACCAGTGGTTCCACCCGGCGGGTCTATTATCTGAACGATGTCGCCAATCACCGCTTCATCGTGGAATGGTATCAGGTATTACAGGTCGGTTCCGGCAGTCCTACTGAAACATTCCAGGTGATCCTGTACGATCAGGATTATCTACCCACCGCCAATGGCGATATACTTTTCCAGTACCAGGATGTGACCAACAACACCAACAACTACGGTGACAACGACTATGCCACTGTCGGGATCGAAAACCTCAATCAAACCGACGGGATCAATTACAGCTACTGGAACATGTATCCGGATGGCGCTGCGCCTTTGACTGACGGTCTGGCTCTACTCTTTACACAGGATCCCGGTTTCTTCTCCTTTGATGATTCACAACCACCATCCATAACTCATAATCCGGTACCGATACAGGACGGTACCGGCCCCTTTACCCTGGAAGCGGATCTGGTTGATCCTTCCGGTATCGATACCGCCTCCCTCTTCTGGAGCCTGAACGGTGTCAACTTCACCGAAGTGGTTATGACACTCGTCATTGGTGACAGCTGGGAAGGGATCGTGCCGATGCAGCCGCTGGGTACCGATGTCTGGTACTACTTCTGGGCACGTGACGCTTCTGACAACCACAATGAAGCTACCAGTGGCATCTATACCTTTATCAACGGCAACCTGTCGGTGTATTTTGCGATAGATGTCGAGAACGGCGAAGAGGGATTGACCCACCATGGCGCTGCCGGCTGGGGCGATCAGTGGCACATCAGCAGCGAGGACAGCTACAGCCCCACCCACAGCTGGAAATGTGGTGACAGCAGTACCGGCACCTATATCGATCTGCTTGATTCCCGTCTGGTACTCCCGGAACTGACGATCAACCCCTACACCCAGCTCAATTTCCGTCACCGGATTCAGGCGGAGGTATCCGGTTTGTATCCAGATTCAGCTTATGACGGCGGTATAATCGAGATATCTGACAACGGCGGAGCCAGCTGGGAGCTGCTGTTACCGGGCAGCGGCTACAACAAGGCCTTCCGTGCCTACTCCGGTGGATCACCCTGTACCCATCCCTTTGAAGGTGCTACCCCCTGTTTCTCCGGTGAGTTCGGCTGGACGGAAGCCACGGTAGATCTGGACGGCTGGAGCGGTCAGGATGCCACTATTCGATTCCGTTTCGGCTCCGATCAGGCCACCGGGCTCGAGGGTTGGTATATTGATGATGTTACCCTCACCGGTCTCTCGTTCGAGCAGCCGGAACCTTTGACCATCCAGATTGTCTACAACAATCCGTTTGTTACAGTTTCCTGGAACGAGATTCCCCAAGCCACCGCCTACAGGGTTTACAGCAGCACCAATCCGTTCAGCGGATTTGAGCTCATTCAGGAAGGCAGTGCGAACAGCTATACCGGCTACGCCACAGGCGAGACTCTGTTTTTCCGGGTCACCTGGCTTGATTAGGTGTAACCAGCAGATACTGACAGGGGGAGCCCGTATGTGCGGGAGCCCCTTTTTTACTGTCTACCTGGTACCAGACCATCCAGGTTCGATCAGAGGAGCGACTTAACGGTACTGATTACAGTGACAAATGCCGATAACAGGTGATGAAAACTGATTTCCTGAAACAGACTGATCTGTCACAGCAGCACATCAGGGAGTCAATGGTGTTAAGGCTCTGTGTAGAAGAGGCAGCAGGTGCTCTGGAGCTACTCTTCAAACAGGAATACTATCTTTTTCGCAGGATGTGGAGAGTTATCTTTCCTGCCACGGGTGTCTGGTTGACCTTCTATGGAAGTTTTCCCATATTGGTGTCAATTCGTTAACCATTTATAGTAAGTAATAGTAACGCAGTAACCCCCAGGAGTAGTTAAATGAAGAAGTACACACTAGCCAGCTGTCTGGTAATCTCCCTGACCATTACCGGTATAGCTTTCGGATTCTCACCACAGACATCGCCGATTTCGCTTTCCAGTGCCGATCTCAGTCACTGCCTGGTGGAAGTACAGTTACCCGATAACAACCTGACAGAAATCAACACAGCTGATGGACTTTTTCATGCCATCGAGCAGGATAACATGTTCCCGGTCGTTGAGCCGGGCGATCCAGCCCTGCTGGCTCTGGCCTGGACGCTGGAAATACCTGCTACCGCTGCCGTCCAGTATCAGCTGGAATATGAAGTAACGCTACTGGAAAACGTCAACCTGCTTCCGGAAACTGCAGACACCGTTCCGGGTGATCCGATCGAGTTCAGCTCACGCTGGCTGGAGGATCGGTTCTTCCCGGAAAGCATTTTGAGCATTTCTGATCCGGCCATCATGCGCAACCATCGACTGGTACAGGTAAATCTGACCCCTTACCAGTATAATCCGGTGACCCGTGTGTTGAGGATTTACCACAATATTCAGGTCGATTTCACCTTCAACGGTGAAAACCCGACCAACCAGCTTGAGCGGGTATTGCCCCGTTCTGCTACTTTTGAGCAAATGCTGCAGGAGAATGTGCTCAACTATGCGGCGATGAATCAGGATGCCCGCGACTTTGACCTCAACCTCGGTTTGGATCCAATTCTGTATATCTATAACTCCAGTGCCCTCAGTTATCTTTCGCCTTTGCTTGAATGGAAACGTCAAAAGGGCCATACAGTTTATACAGCAACCCAGGCGGATGTCGGCCTCAACAGTTCCGCCGGCATCAAGAGTTATCTGCAGACCGCCTATAACAGCTGGGCTAATCCGCCGGTTTTCGTCGCACTGGTCGGTGATCCAACAAACTGTGCTTTCGGCGACGTGGTTGCTTCCAACAGTACCGGCGATCACGACTATTCCCGTCTGGAGGGTGGTGATATTCTGGGTGATGTGTTTGTCGGCAGGTTGTCGGTGGACACTTACGGGCAATTGCAGAATGTGGTCAACAAACAGTTGCTTTACGAGAAGACACCCAATGTGGACAGCCCCAGCTGGCTCAGCAGTGCCCACCTGGTTGGTGACGATTCTCACACCGGTATGTCGGCAGTCTTCACCAATGAGAATATCAGGTACCAGATGCAATCAGCCGGGATCAGCAATGTCTCCACCTGCTACTCCTACTTGGGCTGTAATAATGAGGTCACTTCGATAACCAATGCTTTTAACGACGGTATTCTCTACTTCAACTATCGCGGTTACTGGGGAATGAGCGGCTGGGACAACTACTATGCCAACCAGCTCTCAAACGGTGAACAGCTGCCATTTGTGGTTACAATAACCTGTGGTACCGGTGATTTCGTCAGTGGCACCGCGCTCAGTGAGGGATTCTACCAGGCCGGTACCCAATCAACCCCCCGGGGGGGGGTGGCCGCCATAGGTACCGCCACTACCGGAACTCATACCCGCTATAACAACATCGTGGATCTCGGCATTTTTGGTGGAATATTTGGTCACAATTTCCCCACTGCGGGGGAAGCGCTTTTCCAGGGGAAGTTTGAATTGTGGCAGGCGTACCACGCGATCTCCTCCGGAAATGTGACCAGTTTCTCCAACTGGAATAATCTCATGGGTGACCCCAGCCTCGAGTTGCGTCTAGCCAATCCACGCCCGATGACTGTCAACCATACCGGTTATCTGGTCAGTGGCGCCACAAGTTATGCGGTGGAGGTCTTGAACAGTGGTACACCCATCCCCGATGCGGTTGTCTGTCTCTATCAGGCCAGTGGTGCACAGGTCAAAATGACCACAGATGCCACCGGGCAGGTCCTGTTACCCCTGGATGGACATTTTACCAGCGGTAATGTTACACTGACAGTAACCAAGCGGGATGTTTACCCCTATTCAGATCCGATGGATGTCATCACTGAGAATCTCTGGGTTGATGTGTCGGGTGGCACTCTCGATGATGACCACAGCGGTAACAGTTCCGGGAACAATGACGGCCTGCTCAATCCTGCTGAAGAGATCGAGTTGACACTCACCCTGACAAACCTGGGAACCGTAAACACAGCCAGCAGTGTGGAAGCCACTCTCAGTTGCGACGACCCCCGGATCACCCTGACACAGGATTTCTCGACCTTCGGTAATATGGCACCAGGCAATTCAGCCTCTTCAAACAGTGTTTACCATTTTGCGGTCGACGGTGCTGTCGATTCCGCTTTACCACCGCAGGTGGCCCTCAATGTCGCCATTTCCACCAGCGGCGGCGACTTCACCGGTATCCTGCTGCTTGACCTGCTGGAACCACTTCTGCGGGTGGAGCAACTTGAAACCGATCCTTCCGGTGATGATTACATCAGCCGGGGTGAAACCGGTGAGCTCTATTTCGAACTGTACAACTGGGGTTCTCTCGCTTCCGGTACTCTGAATGCCACACTGACCAGCAGTGATCCGCAGATTACCATTATCGATGGCTCTGCGACAATCAGCAGTATTGCTATGGATGCCAGCGGTCAGAATTCCACACCCTTCCTGGTGAGACCGGATGGCGATATCTTCAACGGTCACACGCTTCCGCTGACCCTGACGCTGGAAAACAGCGATGCTATGGTAATGACCGTTACCGCCGAATTCACGGTCGGCCCGGTAGGAGCAGGCGATCCGCTTGGCCCGGTAGAGGGCTATTACTGCATCGATTCCGGTGACATCTACTATAGCAATTATCCCACTTACAACTGGGTTGAGATCTCCGGGAGTGGTACAGCTATCCCTCTTACCGATACTTATGACGAAGCGGATGATTCCTACGCGGTCAGCCTGCCGTTCAATTTTGTTTACTGCGACAACAGTTATTCAACCATTACCATCTGTTCCAACGGTTGGCTGGCAATGGGAAACCAGGCCGATCAGGTGAATTATCGCAACTACCCTATTCCCACCTCGATCGGACCTGATGATATGATCGCTCCCTTCTGGGACGACCTGCGGGTCAATGCTTCCGGTACCACCAAGCGGGTCTACTACCTTAATGACCCGGCCAACCACCGTTTCATTGTCGAATGGTATCGGCTGCAGCAGGTTGGACCGGGCAGCCCGCTGGAAACATTCCAGGTCATTCTTTATGACCAGGATTACCAATCCACCGACAACGGCGATATTCTTTTCCAGTATCACACTATCACCAACAACACCAACAACAGCTCTACCGACAATTCCTATGCGACGGTGGGGATTGAGAACCATACTCAGACCGACGGTATCGAGTATACCTATTACAATATGTATCCGGGTGGTGCTGCTCCGCTGACCAACGGTCTGGCAATCCTCTTTACCCAGGATCCCGGTTACTTCTCATACGATGATTCGCTTCCGCCGGTGCTTACCCACAATCACCAGCCGATACATGGTGGCAACGGCCCCTTCGTGCTGGAAGTGGAGCTGAGTGATCCTTCCGGTATCGATGCCGCCTCCCTCTTCTGGAGCCTGAACGGTGTCAACTTTACCGAAACCAGTTTGACACCCGCCGGGGGCAACAGCTGGGAAGCAACCGTACCGATGCAAGCGCTCGGTACTACTGTCTGGTATTACTTCTGGGCGCGTGATGCCTCAACCAACTTCAACGAAGTCACCAGTGAAACCTGGTCCTTCATCAACGGTAACATTGAGGTCTACTTCGCTGTCGATGTGGAGGATGGTGATGAAGGGTGGACTCATTCATCACCGGGTGGCTGGGTCGACCAATGGCACATCAGCACCGAGGACAGCTACAGTCCCAGCCACAGCTGGAAGTGTGGTGACAGCGGAACCGGTAACTACACTGAAGAACTTGACGCCCGTCTGGTCCTGCCGGAACTGGCGATCTACCCTAATACTGTGATGAATTTCCGTCATCGCCTGCAGGCGGAGATTTCCGGTATCTATCCTGATTCAGCCTATGACGGCGGTATCCTCGAAATTTCCACTGATGGAGGAGACAACTGGGAGCT
>JADHUQ010000070.1 GCA_016784425.1 Candidatus Delongbacteria bacterium
GTTTGTCATCATCGCGCGTAAGAGCCTGGGCGCTAACGACTTCCAGGTGATGTTGTTCACGATGACAGCTCCTCTCTGTTTTCTGCTTTCCATCTACTGGGCGGAACTGATCCGGGTTTTTCGGCATTGGCGGACACTATTTCTGCTGACGGCAGTTATCGGAGTAGTACCACTCTTATTGATGATCCCCTTTGGAAATGTGCAGGTGCTGCTCGGTCTGATGCTGCTGTTTCACCTGGGGACCTCGCTCTATGTACCGTTGCGCAATCGTGTGATCCAGAACAACTATCCGGTTGAGCCGCGCAGCCATCTTTACAGTCAGATTGCCCGGGTGATCACGCTGACCGCATTGTTGCTGGCCTGGCCCCTCGGACTGTTTCTGGACAGCGGTGCGGACAACTGGCGCTGGCTTTTTCTCTTCGTAGCCCTCGTCGCCAGCGTGGACCGTGTACTCCAGTATCTGGTTCCGGAAAACCCGGTTCAGCTCCAGGCTCGTGTTCCGATAGCCAGTCCCGGCTGGATGGGGGTGCCGGTTCCCCGCTGGTCACATCTGGTGAAACCGTGGCAACGGATGCGCGATGTCCTGAACCGCAATCGCCAGTTTTTCCGCTGGGAAATGCAGTTCATGATTTATGGACTGGCGTTCTTTATCATCTTCACCCTGCTGCCCGGTTTCCTGGTCGAGGGTCTCGGTATGAGTTACAGTAAGATCTCACTGGGGCAGGTGGCGATAGCGCAACTGGGGAGCGTAATCATGTTACCGGTAATGGGAAAATTTCATGACCGGCTCAATCCCGCCTCTTTCGCGGGCAGGGTATTCCTGTTATTATCACTTTTCCCGGTACTGCTGATCGTAACCGGGCTTACCCCTGCCGGCAATCTGCGGATGCTGCCTTTCCTGCTCTCCTTCCTGTTGCAGGGTATCGCCATGAGTGGTGTGATTGTAGCCTGGAGCCTTTCCAGTATGACCTTCGCCGGGGAGGAGGATGGAGCCCTTTACCAGAGTATACATGTGACTCTGACCGGGATGCGGGGGATGCTGGGCCCGTTAATCGGCTGGGCTGTAAAAACCTGGTTCGGTTGGTACGCCGCTTTTGCCCTGTCGGCGCTGTTGCTGCTGGTGGCAGCGCTGTTGATGTTGTCACAGGGGCGTCAGCTTGAACGAGATATTAACACTCAAGCCGAACCGGTGAAACCGGCAATACCAGCTTAGGTCAAAGTTGGTACGACGCGACGGATAGTTTTATTGTTGTGTCGGAGCGGATTGGTTTGTCAATCCAGCGCCTCTTTCGTAAATTAGTTGCGCTTTCGTTGTTGTAAAGCCGGTCGGATGATGTTAAATTCAATCGGCTGGTTCAGCAAGGACACCCCGGCTGAGCAACCAATAAAATGAATTTGTAGTGCCCAAGTTATATTTAGCCTTTACCGGATCTCTCAGCAATCTCCGGTAGGCGATGAAAAGACGATAGCAGTAGTTCTACTACACCAAACAGTAAAGAGCGGAACGTTCCAGTCATGCTACCGGTATGCTCGACGCAGCAGTTCCGGCAGGAAGCAGTCTGGCTCATTCTCAGCTCAAACACGATTCAAATCGGAGAGGAGAAGTTATGAGAAAAAACAAATGGGGGTTGATCCTGTCAGGTCTACTCCTGCTGACAACTGTGTCACCGCTTCTGGCCGCTGAAGTGGACCTGAGCGTGGTCCAGCCGCTGGATGCGACGGCAACCATTCTGGCCCTGCAGAATCTGGCCAACGAAAGGGACGGTTGGGCTCAGAGCTTTGACTGGGGCGACCGGGCGGAGTACCCGCAGCGTCTGGTAATCTACAATTACCGGATGAAAGCTTTCCAGCTGGAACGGTTGCAACTGCAATTGGCGCTCTACCGCATGCAGGGTGATGCTGCCGCCGCCGAACGGACTGAAATCAACATCGATCAGCTGGAGAATGGGATTCATGGAAATGACCTGCAACTGCCACGGGTGCAGCCGCCGGTTGAAGATAATTCGGTGAAAGGAGGGGTTCGATGAAACGACTGGTTCAGACTATCATCGCTTCACTGCTCTGTGGCCTTCTAACAAATGTGATCGCCAACGAGCGTAGTACAGGCGCAGCCTCCTACGATGCGACCGGCAGCACTCCGGAGATTACTGAGACCGGCATAGAGACCAGTGCCATTGCTGGATTACACAACTACCAGGCATCCGACGCACTACTCAGGTTGCGTGCTGATTGGGACACCCGTTATCGCAGCCTGGAAGCAGCTTTGTTGCTTGCTGTAGACAACGATACCCGTGACGCTCTGGAACTGCAGTTGATGACCCTGCAGGCGGATGCCCAGCGGGCGGAGCTGGAACTGCTCTTGACGGAAGCCCTCGCTGACGGCAACCAGAACTATGCCATCAAGTTACAGGATGTTCTCGACCATGGTTTGCAGCCCACCCACAGCCCTCTACCGGCTGTGAGGATACAACGGGATCCAGTCACCGGCAAAGCGTTGACCGGTGAGGAAGGGGGTGTGAAATGAGACGCCTAACCCTTTTCCTGCTACTCACACTGTTGTGTGGTATCACGCTGGCCCAGGCGGTTGAACTGAAACCACGGCTGGTATTCGAGAAATACCTTTTCGCAGATGGTGTCAATCCACAGGCTCGCGACTTGAGACAGTTGACAGTTAAGTTCTTTGACGAGGATCTGGTACGGTTGCGCGACGGTGAACTCCGTTCCTTGAACGGTGCCGATCTATCGATGACCAGCGCCTTCCTGGCAGCGCATCCGGAAATTACACTGAAGCCCTATATCCTCTCGGAAACCGAGGCTGACTATCAGGCCCGGACCGCGCGGATCGAGGCCAAATCGGGCCAGGATCTGGTTGATCTGTTCAGTTTCCAGATCTTCTCGCTGACGGAACCGGCGGGTGATCCCCGTGCACTGCTGGCGGAACTGCTGCTTGCACCCGAGATCGAAATTGCCTACTACCAGGGTATTCCGGTTGACGCTACCTGTACTGATATCGGCTGGACTACCCCGGACTATGTTGCCGGCCAGACCTATCACGACCCCGCTCCTCTCGGCACCGACCTCGATTATGCTCAGTTGATATTCGGCGCCGATGTGGTGGATGGTGAAAACATCTATAACTGGACAGGTATTTTTGAACGGGGTCTGCAGACTACCCATGAAGATGTTGAACTCGCCGATGTCGGTACCACCGGAACACCCGATGCCGACAATAACCATGGTACTGCCGTGATGGGAATTCTCGGTGCCTGTGACGATAACGGTGTCGGAATGCTCGGTTACCTGGCTGACATGCGGATGAGGTTGTACCAGCGTAACAGCGGTGATTACGCCTCCACGGCTGATGTCTACGACCTGGCTAACAGTCAGTTAATCGCAGGCGAGGTAACCAACTCCTCCTGGGGGTACTTCTCTGATCCGATGCCGGCCGGTCAAACCTGTCCCGACAACCCCGGACAGAACGGAACCGTTCCCTGTGAGTATGATCCCGGTGTCAAGGCAGCCATTCAGGCAGGTGTCGCCGCTGGAATTCACTATTTCATCTGCGCCCATAACGGTTGTACCGATCTGGATGATGTCATTTTTGGTGACACCTTTGACTGGTCGACCGATACCGGTTCCATCATTGTCGGCGCCTGTGAATCGGCCGTTTCCGGCAATGGTCATGATGCTATTTCCTGGACCAGTTACGGCTCCCGGTTAACCAGTTTTTCCTGGGGTGAAAACATTTACAGCACCGGTTATGGTACTCTCTGGTCCGGTGGGGGGAGCCGGGATGAATGGTATTACGATGATTTCGGCGGCACTTCCGGCGCCACTCCCATCGTGGCCGGTTGTGGCGGTGTGCTCAACAACATCTGGCGCTATCAGAACGCCGGCGACAACATTGACCCCGCTACCATGCGCGACTGGCTCCAGACCCACGGCACCCCGAACACCGCTCCCGCCACTGAGATTGGTGTCATGCCGGACCTGTTCGGTATTCTGGCACCCGATGTCGCCCCTTTCACACTCTACCTCTGGGACGCCGACCTGGTGGTCAACAATACTCTGGGCGATCACACCATACCTGCCAACCTCAGCCCGCTGCCGGCTGATACCTATATTGCCTGGGGCTGGGTCAACTGGAGTCGTTTCAGTGCAGCAGACCCTGCTCGCAGCATCTGCTATCGGGACGACGTCGCTCTGTTCTCTTCTGCGCCGACTCTCAATCCTTACTCTGCGACCTACATCAATGGTGTTGGTCACCAGTTTCGGGGCGGCAACCACTATATGAAACAGATCAACGACCCGAACGCTGAACTGGACGAAAGCGATGAGACCAATAACACCAGTGTACACATGTATGTCTGGGACGGTATCGATCTTGAGCGGGACATCGCCCAAACCTATACCCGCGCTCCATTGAAGAATCCGGAAGGAGTCTTTTACTATGCCAAGGATGGGTTTGCCAACGGTGGTAATCTGGGTGGTTACTGGGAAGCTTTCGGTGTGATGCCGGAAGCCGCCGGCAACTATAACCTGTTTTCCCACAGTGTCGCACCCAACGCTACGGATGGTTTCACCACCTATGAATCCTACTCCAGCTACACCTCCTATGTCGATTTTGTTGGTACCAACAAGAACGAGGTTCCCTATCCGGTCTGGGTCAGTGTTATCAATTATGACGATAACGACGATGATTATACCATCGAAGGTGATGCTGCTGACGGTGTCAATTTTTTCGGGTCCCTTCCCGCTACCCAGACACTCGAGCTCAGCGAGGCAATTAACGCTGGCGAAATACTCGATATCTTTGAGATGAATCTGGTCGCCGGTGAAGATGTCTGGGTTAACATTGCCAATACCGGTGGCAACGCCGATCTGGTGGTTCTGGTCTACGGTCCCGCCCATACATACTTTGCCCGTATGGACTACGACTGGATTTTTAACAGCGGTGGCCCCGGTGAATCGGAAAGTGGTATCTTTACACCCACCGCTTCCGGTTACCATGGCGTTGTCGTCTGCAAGAACCTGAGAAGCGAGTTGAACGAGTCTGCCAGCTACGACTTTTACTGGGGCCCCCCCCAGGGTGACCTGACGCACTTTGTCAGAGCCGGCTGGGATTATGAGCTGGTTCCGCGCAACCAGGGTGTCGGTTCCACCGGTGTTCTGCCGGCCCTCCTCAATGAGGGTGCTTCAGTTGCAGACAACGCCTATATCAACATTGGCGCCGGTATCTATGAACTTGGCTCCAACTCCGCCTTCTATCTCGATGGCCCTCAGACCTATGTTTCCGGAAACTTCGTCGTCAACATTGCTCCCGGAGCGGAAGCTTTTCTAGCCAACCGGACGCTGGGTGTTGTCAAAGGTGGACGCCATGAAGTTGGTGCCATCATCGACGTCAACGCTGAGGTTGTTGAGGAATTGCCACTGGGTGAGAGCAATAATGACCACTACATGCAGTTCTGCTGGGCACCATTTGGTCTGGCCAACCAGACCCCCCTCGTGCGTGCTCCGGCACCCAACTACCTGAATGCCAACAATCCGGAAGCTTACGCGCAACCGAACTCCAACCAGGATGGGTACTACTTCAATCCCTTACTCTGGACAGGCGTCGCCGTGATGCCACACAGTATTGGTGATAGTTACAACCTGGGTGGATATGACTATCACTCCACCGATCCGTTAGCTGCCTACCTGAACGGTGTAAGTATCGCTTTTCCGGCGCCGGGCAGTATCGGTTTTGTGATGATGAACGGCAATCAGATCAGCGGTAACCGGGATTTTGGTATCCGCAACAACTTCCAGTGGCCAACCACCCCCTCCATCGATGATTACACTGTGGAGGGTTGCCAGCGGATCGAAGATCTCTCAGGCAGTTATCCGGAGGGGCCCTTCACCATCGCAGCTGGCAGTATAATCCACACTTACGACATCCACCTGAGCGGTGGCACCGAGTACCCGGTTCTGCTGGGTAATGAATCCGGGGCCGATCTCGGTATCGCCATCTTCGACGAAGCCGACAGCTATGCCGGCATGACCGACGCGCTGGTCTCTCTGGACAGCTTTGGAGCCGGCTCTGATGAAAGCGGATCGGTGACACCGATCACCTCCGGCTGGCATGGAGTGGCTGTGTTCAAGCATGGTACTTCAGACCTGCCGCTCGATGCCGTTTACCGGCTGAGAATAGGTATCGTCTACCCGCCCGCAGCGATCACCGACCTGACCGTTACTCCTTACGACTTCACCCCTGGTAACGCTATCGTGGAGATCAACTTCACCCCGATCGACGAAGATGTCTGGGGCTGGCCGCTGGCGGTGGACCACTATACAATCTGGGCGGTCCAGGATGACCCCTACGACTTCAGTTCCGCTTATGTTGAGGATCTCGGCACCAGTTACAACGATGGTAATGGTCTGCTCTACTTCCACAACCTCGGCTGGCTGAACAGAGCATTCTTCTACCTGGTGGCGGTTGACATCGACGGCTTCCTGTTGACGCCACCGACCGACTGTCCCTGGGAGAAGCTGTCTGACATCCCCGGGTATTCAACCGCAAGGCAGTTGTTGACCGTACCGGCTGACGCCACGGTGCCTGCCGGAAGATAAGAAGGGGAGAAACTTCCCGCTTGAAACCATAGAGCCCCGTTCGTCGACGCGGACGGGGCTTTCTTTTATCCATCGTAAAAACCTTGACTGGCGCGGCCAGGACAGATATATTTTTTGCTTGCAAAGATCCTGTTTTACGATCAGGCAATGACTGCCGCTGCCGCAATCCGCTGTAGTGGCTGTTGAGCGAATACAAACCGGAGTTGAATTCATGGCGGATAAGCGCGATACCCTTGGCCATTTGAGTAAAGATGAGATGCAGGAAGATGCCTTTGTCGCAGGCGCGATCAAAGCTGCCGCCTATGTGCGGCACAACCGCAAAAGCCTGATTACCGCTCTTATTATCCTGGTTGCAGTTGCTTTCGGAACCCGGATGTACCTCGCTTATCGTGCTGAAGTCCAGGGTGAAGCCAATGTACTGCTCAACCGTGGTACTAATCTGTTCGCCGCCGAAGAATATGATCTGGCACTGGAGTTCTTCAATCGTGTCAGCGAGCAGTATTCCGGTAGTGACGCTGCCGGTTATGCGGTTTACTATCGGGCGATGACCGCCTGGCGCCAGCAGGACCTCGCCACTGCCGAGACGCTCTGGCATGAATATCTCGACAACTATCGGAACGATAAGATGATTACCGCAGTCGCTACCGCCGGATTGGCGGTCTGTAGTGAGAGTCGCGGTGAATACGCAGAAGCAGCTGCCCTCTTCAACGAGGCGGCACACAGTGGCAACGAGAACTTCTGGGCTTCCCACAATCTCTTTCAGGCCGCCCTTTGCCTGGAGCAGACCCAGGATTACGCCGCCGCGCTTTCTAATTATGAACTGATCCAGGAGCTTTACCCGGAGTCTCCTGAAGCACGTGATATTGAAATGTACCTGGAACGAGTTAAATACAAGTTGGATATGAACAGATAAATTCTCTTCCGCTGTCACCCCGGTGACTCAACCACCACGAACTGTCAATCCTGTGAGCCTGCCTGTTCCTGACAGTTCGCCCGAATGATGGGCTTATGCCCATTTTTTTATGTCACCCATTGCGGTGTGGAAGAGGGATTAACCGATGACCAGAACCGAACTGCTCAAGATTGTTGTGCCACTGATCCAGGAACCGGTTTTTCTGGTCGATATCGAGCTGGCCGGTGGCAGCCAGGGTCCTCTGGTACGGGTTATTCTCGATACAGACGCCGGCATCACGGTGAATGAGTGCGCGGAATGGAACCGGGAATTGGGTGACATTTTTGAGGTTCGGGAGCTGTTTCGCAATCGTTACACGCTGGAGGTAACGTCGCCTGGTCTGAGCCGGCCGTTGCAGTTACCCCGTCAGTACCGTAAAAATATCGGGCGGCGGTTGCAGGTTATCCTGACCGAAGCTGAGGAGAGTGTCCGTCTGATCGGACAGTTGCAGGCGGTTGACGAAGCAGAGATCCTGCTGGAACTGCCGGATGGTGTACGAACTATTCCGTTTGCCGGGATAATCGAGGCGAAAGTCAAACCCGCCATCTGACAATGCGGGAATGCGTGATCATTACTGAATCAATAAAGGAGGATTGACTCAATGAACGAGTCGATTGTCGAAGCCATCAAAGACATGCTGGATAAAAAAGGCATGGATCGCAACGCCCTGACGGAGATCGTTGAGAGCGCCTTTATCACAGTGCTTAAAAAGCAGTATGAACAGGAAGACGCTTTCTCAGTGACCTTCAACACTGAACGGGGTGATATCGAAATCTTCCGGATGCGGGAGGTTGTGCCGGATGACGAGGTGGAGAATTCAGAGCTCCAGATTGGTGTGACTTCTGCACAGGAAATTGAGAATGACATCGAAATCGGCGATGACTTTGTCGAGATGATCGATTATCGCAAGTTCGGTCGGCGGACCATCATGAATCTGAAAAACGCCCTCCTGCAAAAGACCCGCGAGGTGGAGAAGGCAACCCTCTTCGAGGAGTACTACTCCAAGATTGGTGAAATAATTTACGCCGATGTTTACCAGGTCAATCCCCGTACGCGCGACGTAACCCTCAACCTGGAAAAGATATCCTTCCGGATGCCGGCAGAGGAGCGGATCCCATTCGAGATCTATCGGCGGCGGGGACACATCCGGGTCCTGATCAAAGATGTACAGATGAAAACGAGTGGTGAACCGGAGATCATCGTCTCCCGTGCAGATAACCGCTTTATCCAGCGGATGTTTGAACTGGAGGTACCGGAAATCGCCGATGGCATTATCCATATCCGTGGAATTTCACGGGTTCCGGGCTGGCGCTGCAAGATCATGGTGGAATCGAGTGATTCCCGGGTACACGCGGTCGGATCCTGCGTCGGGATGAAAGGTATCCGTATCCAGGCAATCGTCCGGGAGCTGCGTACAGAGAAGATAGACATCGTCGAGTACAATTCTGACAAGGTCCGGCTGGTTCGGGACGCACTGGTGCCGACCAAACCGGTGAATACCGAACTCAACTCTGACGGCACCCTGCAGGTGATCTTTACCGATGCGGATTACGATAAGATCCTGCGCAATATCGAAGATGAGGATGCGCGTGGTGTCGATCCGGGTGACCTGCCGGAAAATGAAAGCGAGTATGCCAAAGATATCAACATACGCCTGGTAGAGCGTCTGGCGGGAATCGACATCGTTCCCACCTCGGAAAGCCGTTTTATCGCAGCCAAGCTGCAGGACCGTGAATTGCCACTCCTGGAGGTGGACGAGTTGACCGACGAACAGGTAACCCGCCTTTCCGAAGCCGGCTACAATACTGCTGAAGAGGTGCTGGATGACCTGCTGGAAGATATTGTCCGCAAATCGGGTCTGGCGGCGGAGGCGGTAACCGACATCAAGCATCTGCTCGGTGGCTATTTCCAGGACACCAAAATCCAGGATGTACCGGAACTGCCGGATGATATCCGCGACGCCTTCATGAGCAATGGCTACGAGTTTGTTGACGATGTGATGGATGCCGATCAACGCCTGTTGTTGGAGAAAACCGGTTTGAATGAGGAGCAGATTGCCCAGGCGGTTGGGATTCTTACCAGCTATTCGGAAGACGAGCCGGTTGAAGAGGCTGAACCGGAAACTGAGATGGTGGAGCCCCGCATCGAGCTTCCAGTCGAGGAAGAAACTGAGGAAAGCCCTCCTGTCGACCAGGACGAGGAGACATCTGTGGCTGAACCGGCAGTAGTGTCTGAGGAGGAGGAGCTACCACCTGTCACCGAGGACAGAGAGGATAATGCTTCACCTGTGGATGAACCGGACACAATACCGCAGGAAGATGATGAAACCGAACGGGATCAGACAACCGGTAGCTGATACGCCACAGGAATACTCGCTGCGAGCTGTTTACAGTCAGCGGGTCAGGAAAGATACAATGAATCAGATAAGCAGCCCCCCATCAGCCAATCCTGCCGGTCCGGTACCGGTAGTACAGCTATCCCCTGAACAGTGGGAGCTGGTGCGGCGTTATCTGGGTCTGGCGCGTCGGGCCGGTCAGCTGCTGGTAGGTCTGGAGCGGGTGCGACGTTCTCCCGGGTCCCTGCTGGTGATAACCACCGCCAGCGATCCGGTTCCAGCACGCGGAGCTTTTCTGCAACTGGTGCCGGGCAGTCCTGAGGAACCGGGGTTGACGATAGGTAAAAAGAATGTACGGGTGGTAGCACTCCCTGATGGGAAAATGGCCCGGCACATCGAACAGCTGATAAGCAGGAAGGAATGATTTGGGAACCAAATCACCACAAGTAACTCTCTTCAAACTGGCTAAACAGTTGAAACTGGCTACCAGTACCATCCAGGAGCATCTGGAATCACTGGAGCTGCCGGTACCCTCTTCCCCGATGAAGAAGCTCACACTGGAATCCTGGGAGGCTGTGGTCGAGAAATTCGATCCGACCCGGTTCAGGGAGTATCAACAGGAGCTGCTGAAACCGGACCAGGCCGCTGAGACAACCGACGCTGCCGACCTGCGTAAACAGGGTCTGGAAGAACTGCTGCATGTAGACGAAGAGCCACGGCAGGATGAAAAGATCAAACTGCCCAAGGATCTCTACAGCGACCTGAAAATCATCCAACAGCGTGCTCCGGTGGTGGAGATGGATGAGGAACCGGAGGAGAGTTCT
>JADHUQ010000071.1 GCA_016784425.1 Candidatus Delongbacteria bacterium
CCCAGATCGGAATCGTTGAACCAGTCATCATTGAGCAGGTTCTTGTTGTATCGGTTCATCCACATGGTTTTCTCCTCATTGTTTTCCGGTGCAGTGTGCCCCGGCTCTAACCTTTGATTTCGACCAGTTTTTTGCGGCTGGTTTCGTTTTTCTTCAGAGTAATGACCAGCACGCCATCCTTGAAACTGGCACTGATCTCTTCCCGGTCGACCTTATCGCCCAGATGAAAACTGCGCTGGAAGGCACCGGCGTGTCTCTCCGTCATCAGAAAGCCGTCGTTAGCTTCGGTGCGATTCAGCTTTTTCTCACCCTTTATCAACAGTGAATCACCTTCAATACTTATCTCAAGATCTTGCTGGTCAACACCCGGTAACTCTGCCGTGATGATGAAGTTACCGCTGTCAGCCTGAATGTCGATCGCCGGGATCCAGGAGCGCTCAGTGGTGAACTGCTCCCAGGGGAAGTTCTGTGGAACTCTTTCATTGTAACGTGTCAGAAACATGATATCCTCCAATTGAATTAAACTCAAAAATGTTGTCCTCTTGTTGCAGCTTGTTTGATCCAGCCTGCTTCTGCCATGTTTTAAAGCAAGTGGTATGCCAGTTTTATTAACTATTTAATAACAGTAGGATATGATATAGGTAACTCTAATTTGACACTGCCATGACATATGTTGCTGCCATAATGGCTGAATACAAGACTTAAGGGCGGCCAATATGGCAGGGCTCTGGCAGTGACTGGAAATGATTGAAAGTATCGTTCAATGTCTCTTTATAGTATTTTCCACGCGAAGCAGCGCTTGCGAGCAGTAGCTGATTATCTTCAGCTGCGAAAACCTTGCATTTAAAGTGATGCTTACCTGAAATGTCCGTTTTATAATGGAGACAGCGGCATCATTAAAAGAGTGTTTCCCGAAATGCACTATCTCAAACGGTCAGCTTAACTGGGAAATACTATATCCAATGGACGACGATTACATTTGTTAAGAAATTTTGATTGGAGGAATCGATGGAATGGCGTGCCAGTCATATTCTGGTAAAGGAAAAGGCGCTGGCGGATGAACTTCTGCAGCGTTTGCGAAAGGGTGGGAATTTTGCGGCGCTGGCCAGGGAGTATTCAACCTGTCCCAGTAAAAGCAAGGCAGGTGACCTGGGCTGGTTTGGTTCCGGTCAGATGGTGCGACCTTTCGAAGAGGCGGTCAAGAGGTTGCGCCCGGGTGGTCTCAGCAGCGTAGTGCGAACGCAGTTCGGGTTTCATATTATACGCAAAACAGGGGAGAGGTGATCCTGGCTAATCCCATGCTGCCGCAGATACGTCGAATCACCGATTCTTGATTAACTCTTTATTCCAAAGTGAAGTCATCAGCGTCCAGATGGGCAGGGAAAAGCTCCCGCCAGCGGTCCAACTCGATGCGACTCAATGTCACTGTGCGGGTCATCTCCACCTTCCCCCCTGCGAAAACAGTTTGTCCCTGGGGATCGATAACGGCTGAGTCGCCGCTGTACTCGATACCATTGGCATCCTGGCCGACCCGGTTGACCGCAACCAGCCAGGACAGGTTCTCTGCAGCACGGGCCTGCAATAGTATCTGCCAGATCTCCCGGCGGTCGGCCGGCCAGCTGGCTACCAGTAACATCAGGTCATAATCGTCCCGGTTGCGGCACCAGACCGGGAAACGTAGATCGTAACAGATGAAGGGCCGCACACGCCAACCTTTTAACTGTACGGTCATCAACCGGTCGCCGGCACTGTAATGCTGCTCTTCCGCTGCCATCCGGAACAGGTGGCGTTTGTCGTAATACTCCGGCTTGCCGGTGGGTGGCATCCAGAGGAATCGGTTATAGTAAAGGCCATCAGCCTCGATGATGAGACTGCCACAGATCACAGCGCTGGTTGCCAGCGCCAGCTCCTGCATCCAGTACAGTGTGGGACCGGACATGGTCTCCGCGCTCCGGGTCGTATCCATGGTGAAGCCGGTGGTGAACATCTCCGGTAACACCACCAGATCGGTAGTTCCCTGTTCAACCAGCTCCGCTTGAATTGCAGCTGCCAGACGATTGCGGTTGATCACAGGATCCTGCCAGCGCAGGTCACTCTGCACCAGTGTGACTCTTAAATCTGACACAGAATCTCTGCTCCCGTTTTGAGGGTGGCATCATCTTTGGCAAAACAGAAACGCAACAACCGCTGGTCGGGGGCATCCTCATAGAAGAAGGAGACCGGAATAGAGGCGATACCCGCTTCCCGCACCAGTCTGCGGGCGTACTCCAGGTCACTCTGGCCGGTAATGTCGCTGTAATCGAGTAGCTGAAAGTAGCTACCAGCCGTCGGGGTAAACCGGAAGCGGGAATGCTCGAGCTGACTGCAGAACAGATCCCGTTTATGTTGGTAGAAGCTGGGCAGTTGCTGATAGTGCTCACTGAACGAGAGATACTCCGCCAGGGCGTGTTGCACCGGTGTGTTCACGCAATAGGTAACATATTGGTGTACCCGCCGGAATTCCTGCATCAGCGGCTCCGGAGCAATACAGTAGCCCACCTTCCAACCGGTGGCGTGATACGTTTTGCCGAACGAGGAAACCGCGAATGCCCGCTCCGCTATCTCAGGATGGCACAGAGCACCGGCGTGATCCTGACCGTCAAAGATGATATGCTCATAAACCTCGTCTGAGAGTACCAGGATGTCCGTATTATGCAGCAACCGAGCCAGTGTGCTCCAGTCCTCCCGGCAGAGTATGCTACCGGTGGGATTGTGTGGCGTGTTGATTATCACCAGCCGCGTGCGATCGGTAAGCCGGTCTGCCACCTCGTCCCAATCGATACTCCACAGTGGTGGTCGCAGCTGTAGCCGCACCGGGTGGCCACCGCAAAGCCTGATGGTGGGGACATAGGAATCGTAGGCGGGATCAAAAAGAATTACCTCGTCCCCGGGATGTACAACTGCGGTGATAGCAACAAAGAGCGCTTCAGTGGCTCCAGCAGTGACAGTTATCTCTGTATCGCTGTCAGGAGTGAAGCCGCCGGGGGCGCCAGTCTTGTTGGCGATTTCCTGCCGCAATGCCGGAACGCCCGGCATCGGCGCGTATTGGTTGTTTCCTGCCTGCAGGTGCCGGTGAACGAGTTCAATCAACTCGGGCGGGGGGTGAAAATCGGGGAATCCCTGCGAAAGATTGAGTGCACCATGCTCATCTGCCATAGCGGTCATTACCGCAAATATTGAGGTCCCGACTTCAGGCAGACGGGATTGGATCCGAGGTATCATCTCTGCTCAAGGTTACGGTCCGGGTGTGGGGGATCAGGCCGGACAACGCGAAAGGCATTGATTAGTCGGCTGGCTGCTTCAGTGGCTGTCAGTTCGCCTGCCGCCACCGCCCGCTCCAGTTCGGGTAACTGCTGTTCAACTTGCGGATGCCGATGAAACTCCTCCTGAAGCTGCTCCCACACAAGGCTGTGCATCCAATCATGGAGCTGTTCACCTCTTCTGGCAGCAAAGACATCACTGGCAGTGGTTGTCTTACGAAATAATTCAACCACCTCCCAGAACTCAGCGATACCGCTATTCTCCAACGAGGAAGCTACCAGAACCGGTGTCTGCCAACCGGTGGTAGCGGGGGCAAAATAGTGCAGAATTCGCTCACAGTCGCTACGCACGGTAGCGGCCAGTTGTCGGTTGTCACCATCTGCCTTGTGAACCAGTACTGCGTCAGCCAGCTCCATCACCCCTTTTTTGAAACCCTGCAACTCGTCGCCAGCGCCGGTCAGCGTCAGTAACAGAAAGAAATCCACCAGTGCCCGTACAGCGATTTCGCTCTGACCGACACCGACAGTCTCCACCAGAATTACATCAAAACCGGCCGCCTCGCAGAGGAGGATTGTCTCCCTTGTCTTGCGTGATACACCACCGAGAGTGCCACCCGAGGGGGAGGGGCGAATAAAGCAGTCCGGGTGTCGGGCAATCGTTGCCATGCGGGTTTTGTCGCCGAGGATGCTGCCGTAGCTGCGACTGCTGCTGGGATCTACCGCCAGCACCGCCAATTTGTGTCCCCGCTCCAGCAGCCGGTTGCCCAGGACTTCGATAAAGCTGCTTTTACCGGCGCCAGGTACACCGGTGATCCCGATACGAATTGAGTTACCGCTTCGGGGGAGCAGCTGTTGCACCAGTTCTCGTGCGAGCGCAGCCTGGCGTGGCAGGTTGCTCTCAATCAACGTTATCGCCCGGGCCAGCAGGGTGCGGTCACACGCCAGCACGCCAGCCCGGTATTCCGCCACAGTCAGTTCCGGTAACGGTGGAAGCTCAGCATCAGAGCTGGTAGAGGATCTGATATTGCTGGTTGCGCCCGGGCGTACGCTGGCATTGAATTCCTCACCAGCATTTTCTGGGGTCCATTCCGGTTTCCGGCTCTTGTCAGGCATCTTCATCTCCAGCTGGTGTGCTGAAACCACGACGCTGCATCAGCTGTTCCAGAACCTGTTGGGCTGCGACGGTGATAACTGTTCCGGGACCGAAAATCGCAGCAGCTCCAGCCGCCAGCAGTTCAGCATAATCCTGCGGCGGGATTACACCCCCGACCACCACCATGATATCCTCCCGGTCCAGTAGACGTAACTGCTCCATCAATCCCGGCAGGAGTGTCTTATGCCCCCCTGCCAATGAACTCATGCCTATGACATGCACATCGTTTTCTACAGCCTGCCGGGCAGTTTCCGCCGGTGTCTGAAACAGCGGTCCGATGTCGACATCAAAACCGAGATCGGCAAAGGCAGTGGCAATAACCTTGGAACCGCGGTCATGGCCATCCTGTCCCATCTTGGCAACCAGCAGACGGGGACGGCGTCCCTCCCGGGCGGCAAATTGGTCCGCCAGACTCTTGATCTGTTTCAACTCCTCGTCCTTTCCATATGCCTGTCGATAGACGCCGGAGACTGTATGACCGGTGGCCTGGTGACGTCCGTAAACATCTTCCAGAGCGGCGGAAATTTCCCCCAGAGTTGCCCGCGCCCTTGCTGCATCCACCGCAAGACCCAACAGGTTACCCTTACCGTTATACGCTGCAGCTGTCAGAGCCCGCAGGGAGTGTTGCACCTGCTTTGTATCACGTGTACGCCGCAGTTGCTCAAGACGATGCAACTGTGATCTCAGAACCGCACTGTTATCAACTTCCAGGATATCTATGGGATCCTCCCGTTGCAGACGGTAACGGTTGACCCCAATGATCGTCTCCGCACCGGAATCGATCCTGGCCTGTCGCCTGGTGGCAGCTTCCTCGATGCGCCGTCCCGGCAGCCCGGTAGTCAGAGCTTGGGTCATCCCGCCCAGGCTTTCAATCTCGTTGATATGTTCCCAGCCTCGACGCAACAGTTCACCGGTAAGACTCTCGACATAGTACGAACCACCCCAGGGATCCACAACCCGGCAGATACCGGTCTCCTCCTGCAACTGCAGCTGTGTGTTGCGTGCGATGCGCGCGGAGAAATCGGTGGGCAGTGCTAGCGCTTCGTCCAGCGAATTGGTGTGTAGTGATTGCGTGTGACCCATTACAGCCGCCATCGCCTCCAGCGAAGTTCGTATCACATTATTGTAGGGATCCTGTGCGGTCAGGCTCCAACCAGATGTCTGTGAGTGTGTACGCAGGGCTAACGACCTGTCATCTGTCGGATTAAACTGCTTGATCAGTTGCGCCCAGATAACACGAGCCGCCCGCAGTTTGGCGATCTCCATGAAGAAATTCATCCCCACGCCCCAGAAGAAGGAAAGTCGGGGGGCGAAGGTGTCGATCGGGATACCGGCACCGATCCCGGTCCGGACATACTCCAGCCCGTCCGCCAGTGTATAGGCCATTTCGAGATCAGCTGTAGCGCCCGCTTCCTGCATGTGATAACCGGAAATACTGATACTGTTGAAGCGGGGCATATGCTCTGCGGTCCAGGCCAGAATATCGGCGACGATGCGCAGGGAGGGAGCCGGAGGGTAGATATAGGTGTTGCGGACCATGTACTCTTTGAGGATGTCATTCTGGATGGTGCCGGTAAGCTGCTCCGGTTCAACCCCCTGTTCTTCAGCCGCCACGATGTAGAAAGCCAGCACCGGCAACACCGCACCATTCATGGTCATCGAAACCGACATCCGGTCCAACGGAATACCATCGAATAACAACTGCATATCTGCCAGCGAATCGATGGCAACACCAGCTTTACCCACATCGCTGCTCACCCGGGGATGATCGGAATCATAACCCCGGTGTGTCGCCAGGTCGAAGGCGATTGACAGCCCTTTCTGGCCGGCTGCCAGATTCCGCCGATAGAACGCATTGCTTTCTGTCGCGGTGGAGAATCCCGCGTACTGGCGCAGGGTCCAGGGGCGTTTGACATACATGGTCGCATAGGGGCCACGCAGGAACGGCGGCACACCGGCAGTAAAACCGAGGTGAGTCTGGTCGGCCAGATCGGCCGCACAATAGCGTGACTTGATCTCAATCTGTTCGTTAGTCGACCAGTTGCTGATTGTGGTTTCAGGTTGGTCGGAGTGCGAGACGGCAGGGTCGAACAGTATATTGGTGAAGTCCGGAATTCTGCTCATGACTTCACCTCCAGCAGATCCAACAGCTGCTGGTTTAACACCGGTACATTTTCACCGCTGTGTAAAAACAGGTCTATCCCCACCTCGCGGAAAGATTCCTCTGCCTTTCCCGGATTACCCGCCAGGAGCAACGGTAATTGCGGGTGGGCGGTTTTCAGATCGGGTGCCAGCTGTGCCAGAGAATTCTGGTAGGTGTCGTCCGCACCGCAGAAAACCACCAGAGAGGTTTCAGCAGTACTGACAGCGGCGATTGCCTCCACGCTGGTCTGGACCGGTATTTCTGCGACGATTACAATACCGGCGGTATGCAACCAGCCGGTGGTAAACTCAACTCTGGAGCGGTACTGCTTCTGCTCACCCAGTAGAAGCAGCAGAGCACCGGGTACTGCACCCCTGCGCTTTGCCAGTGCGACTGTTCGTTGACGAATATCCAGCCAGACCTCACCGGCGTTGATCAGGGAGAGGGGGTCGGTGGAGGGAATCTTTCCACCTGCGTCCAGACAAATGGCGAGCTGGGACAATGTAGCGCCTTTAACGACGGCACGGCGCGCGTAAGTAAACGATTCCTCGGTTGAATTTCGGGTAAGGGGTTGCAGGGTGGCAGAAGCTTCCCGCCGCTGTACCGGCGCCTTTTCAGCTTCAGTCGGTGGCAACACATCATGCGGAATGGCGTGAACCGAGGTGCCGACCAATCGGTAGCGATTGTGTGCGATAGCTTCCTCACTTCTGCCGGCCAGCTTTCGCAATTCCCGTTGCGGATCTCCAGCCAGCAATGCTGCCGCCATTCCCCCCTGGTTTTCAATCTTCTGGAATCGCTTCCAGGCAAGGCTCGCAAGTTCTGCGGTGAGCTGCTCTACCAGGTAGGAGCCGGCGGCAGGATCCTCAACTTTTCCCAATCCCGCCTCTTCAAGCAGTACTAACTGGGTGTTACGGGCCAGGCGACGCGCCAGTGCTCCAGTTTCAGCAGCCGGTTTATCAAAGTAGCCCACCTGCAGACTGTCGCAACCACCCAGCAGGGCTGACACCGCCGCCGTAGTCGTTCGCAGCAGATTGACCTGCTTGGCGGTAACGGTCAGGTTCCATTCTGAAGTTACTGCGCGCAGGTGTAGTCCGGCTGCCGCTTCCACGCAACCGCAATGCGAAAGTAGCTGATGCCACAATACCCGGAGCGCGCGCAGTTTGGCGATTTCCATGAAGAAATGTGGTCCAACCGCAAGGCTGAAGAGGAAGCTGGGAGCGCTGACTGACGGTGGTAATCCCCGCTCTTCGAGACGTCGCAGGTACTCTACAGCGGTCGCCATAGTGAAGGCAAGGTCGGTAACAGCGCTACCACCAGCGTTATGATAAAACTCTGTATGAACGGCTACCGACTTAATCTGGGGAGCGTTTGCTGTGGTCCAGCTGGTGAGTGCGGCTAACTCATCCCAGGATTGTTCCAGTGACAGCGGTAATGAACCGGTCAGCGCAAGTTCCCCCAGAGGATCGGTTTCGATTGCTCCCCGCAGCTTAACCGTTGCATTGCCGCCGGTGTTCACCTGCTCCAGCAGGAAGGCCGCCAGTGGCAGACCGGCACTATACGCCTGGAGGTAAAACGGTGTACAGGTGAAATCTATCCCCTCCAACAGCTGTTGCCAGTCAGCGAGCGTTTCCAGATGTGCCCCCCCGGTCAACAGCTGTCCTGGCTCACCCCGGCGGCGGGTTTGCTGGTCAAAAACCAGATTGATACAGTTTTGCCCTTGTTGCAGGTCATGTAGCAGTGCGTCGTGCAGCAGGGAGACATCGCTGATTGGTAAGGCCTGTGCTATCAGACAGCCGGTGCCGGCAGCAGGCACTGCCAGTGGCCTGGAGGAGTCGGGATGGTATATCGGCTGCAGCAGGATCTCTTCCGCTGTGTCCGTCGTGAGCCCAGCTTCAGCCAACGGTTTTTGTAACAGACGTTCTGCCGCCGCCTGCCAGGTGGCAGCATCCGCTGGTGGGAAGCAGCTGCGTGGATCGGAATTCGGCTTTGAAGGAGTGGGTAAATTGCTATTATATTGCATCAGTTGGCAAAGTTCCTGTACGGTTGAATTCGTTGTCACTGATCAACTTCCCAGGGGCTGCAGAGGGGCGAAGCTGTGACACATGACCTGCCTTCACCCTGGTGGCTGCGGCGGACTGGCAAGGTTCGGCAGCAATATACTCTTTCCAACGGAATTCGCAGAAGAAAAACAGTGCCGGCAGGGCGCTGGATGACGTGATACAGACCAGGACAACTGGTAAAGCGGAAGGGAGTGAGTAATGAAGTTTAGATTGATCCGCCAGGGGGCGCTGCCACTGTTAGTCGGTATTTTGCTCAGCGGGTGCCTGCAGGTGCAGGAGACCGTTTACCGTTTTCAACTGCATGAGGATGGTACCATGACTGGTACGATCCGCTTTCTCGGGATCGTCTCCAGTCCAGAGGATGGTGAGGATGTCAGTACCAGTGATTTCATGTCGCTGGTGAGTGATTACCTCGAAGGAGAAGTATACGAAAACGAGCACCCGTTCATGGAGTTCAGCGGTAAGCGCTTCTGGGTGGAGAACAATACCCTCAACGGCGAGCTGAGTTTCACAATGAGGGAAGTTAATGCCGGTGGTTTCCTCATTGATCCCGGTTGCGATTGCGCAGCGATCTACCTGGTGTTGTCGGATGACTACAGCCCCCTCGTTGTCAGTAATGGCGAGCTGATCGCTGGAGAAGCCTGTCTGCGCTGGCCCGCCGGGACCACTGAATTCAGTTTAACAGCAGGACCGGATGACGAGACCGAAGCAGGTAGTTCGTTAGCTTCTTTTTACGAAAGATGGCAGGCCGGGGGAGAATTTCCAGACAAGGGGAATTAAGGCTAGCCATCCTCCAGCAGTAACAAACGCTGTTCTGCCAGCCTGGCGTAGTCATCGTGCACTTCAAAGCCAACGCCGTTACGCCCCAGTGCTGCTGCCGCCACCAGGGTTGTACCGGAACCGGCAAAAGGATCCAGTACCGCTTCCCCCTGAAAGGAATAGGCCTTCACCAGGCGATGTGGCAACTCCAGGGGGAAGGGCGCTACATGTTTGCGACCGTCTCCACTACGCTCCGGATTCATCAGCCAGACATCGGAGTTTTTCAGTGAGAGCCAGAAATCCCGCTCAAGTCTGGAGTTTTCCCGTTCCTGTTGTGATACATGTTTGTATTTGCGGTAACTGGTCGGTGCCGGTTTTTGAAACTCCAGAATGAACTCATGCATGTGGTTGAGCAGGATCCCACCCGGCAGTGGATAGGTACCGAAGTGAGCTTTTACCCCGTTGGTTTTGTGCCACACTATATCGCGCTTGAAAACAAAACCGATACGCTGGCAGAGATCTATCATCTTCCCGGCCAGGTTGAGACTGTGATAACTGCCCTTTTCCCGCACCGGTAGATTCATGATGTTGAGGAAGAACTTGCGACCTGGCTGTAACACCCGCATTACCTCACACCAGACCTGGTCAATCTGTTCCAGCCAACCTTCCAGGTCATGCATGTTACCAAGATCGTCAGCACTGCTGGCGCTGGCGTAAAGTTTGGCATTAAAGTAGGGTGGGGAGGTGATCACCAGATTTACTTCATCCGCGCCCAGCTCTGTCAGGCTTCTGGCGTCACCGGTAATGATGCGTTGACAGGTACCCAGGATGTTCAGTTCACGCAAACGGCGTGTAGCGACTTCAGGCGGTGCCGGTCCAGCTTCGACTTTCAACTCTTGAAGATCCTGCAGGTCGATGCGCCACTGACCGCTGCTGGAACTGGTTGCCGGCAGTTCACCGCCAGTAATCAACCGGTGTACTTCCCGAACGCTGATGTCGAGATAGTGTGCGACCTCCGCCGCGGAGAGATAGCGACGCTCGCTGTAATCCTGCATACACCAATCCCATTTTCACTGAAAATTTGATCTGGCCGGTGGCAACCGACAGCTGATTTAAGCTAGCAGTCAGGGGCTGTTTTCCCAAACTATTCAGAATGGTTCTATGCGACAGCGGTTTAACCCCTGAAATAGTAGAGTTCAG
>JADHUQ010000072.1 GCA_016784425.1 Candidatus Delongbacteria bacterium
CGGTTTCGTAAACCGTAGGTCGTGGGTTCGAATCCCATGGGTGGCTTAAGAAGAGGGTTTCCCCAGGAAATCCTCTTTCTCTGTCAGGGTGCCACCAGCGAGAGTGTAGGTAGACAGGGTAGCGGGCAGTGCAGAATCGACAGCGCCCCGCCACCACCGCCAGCTCCGAGTGCTCTCCCCCCCGTCCAGAGCATACTTTATTTGCGAGTAATTACACCAACCAGCTGAACCACCACCTTCCGCTACTCATGCGGAAACAGATCACGGTAAGTTTTCTGCAGTTCACCATCCCTGATAGCTTTCTTAAGCTGCATCGTAGGTACATTCAACCACTGGTGCATCGGGTCATTGGCCAGGAGGTTGTCGATGTATTGATCAACATCCGGATCATGAAATTCACGGGCAGCCGGCAGGAACTCAAAGTAGAAGTTATGCGCAACATCGTAGATGCCGTGCCACCAGGTATAATCGGGAGCCATCATTGCTGCACCATGACGGGCGCGCCGACCTTCGTGGTGCCACAGCTCCCAGTAAATCCACTCAATTTCATTACTGAATGCTGCAGGGTTTTCCATGACCTTCTTTTCGATGATAATCTGCATGATGGCACCCGCAGGCAGGGCAAACTTCTCATTGAAGAGATGAACGATGCCATCAAGCTGGGTGTAATGGCCATCAATAAAAAACTGGTGGTGACACGCTCTACAGACATCAGACATGTTTTCCCGTTTCTGCTGCCAATTGTCAAGATGCCGGGAGACAGGTGGACGTAAAGTCCAGCTGATCCGCTCACCGACATCATGTGTCACCCCCTGGCGCCTGGTGGCGGACATGTGGCAGGTGGCACAGGTTGGCGCTTCGTAATAATCCACACCAACCACCCAGGGATCGGCATCGAGATTCATACGGGCGGTATGGGTGTAATAGGCGATACCATGCTTTGATTCTTCGTAGATCTCTTTTTGCGGATGGTCTGGTCCAAGGTGGCATTTGCCGCAGGTTTCCGGTTGGCGAGCCTGCGCCGCGGAAAAGGAATGTCGTGAATGACAGGCGTTGCAGGCTCCTTTCGAACCATCCGGATTAAGACGACCAATACCGGAATTCGGCCAGGATAAACGATCCAGTTTATTGGGCGAGTCGGGATCTATCACTACTGTTGTGCCATGACAGCTCTCACAACCCGCTACAGCGGCAGGCTGCCCACCAACCACATGGGCGAGATAGGCATCATTCGAATCCAGAATCAATCCTGCGGTGGCATGATAGGATTCGCTGGTCTGACGAGCCTCCTCTGAGTGGCATTGTGCACAGTCATTGGGGGTAACCAATGTGGCGATCAAGGCACCCTCATGATGAAAAGCATCAACATCCCCCTGGTCGGCACTATGACATTCCAGGCAGGAAACATCGTTCAGACCATGAGCGGATTCGAACCATTGTCGGTACAATCCGGGTGATTGCTCTTTATGACAGGCTATACATCCGCCCTCAGCATCGCCCACTGTTTGGCCAGCGGTCAGATTTGGCGTTAGAGTCAACAAAAGCAGGTAAACAATCATGATGCCACGCATTATAACCCTCTCTGTTTGGAATCTATTCAATCATTCAGCTCATAACACAGGTATTATAAGCGAATGCGATGGTGAAGCATTTACTATATACCTGAATTTAAAGCAATTCCATAATCGGATCAGCTGCCTGGCTTGCCTGACAACAGATAAGTAATTCCTACCGGAACAATCTCAAGCGTGATGTCCCTTACACTTAAACATATTCAGGGGATCTCCCCTCTGTCTCTGAACTCATATTACAGCTGCGTCAATTGCCGGAAGTCTTATCTTTGAACATACTATTTGTGATGATGTATACCAGGCTGAAGATGATCGATCCGAAAACCGCCGACCAGAAACCGGTTATCTCAAAACCTTCAACCAGCCAGGCAGTCAGGTACAACAGCGATCCGTTAATAATGAAGGTGAATAATCCCAGCGAGAGAATGTTGATCGGTATGGTCAACAGTATCAGCAACGGTTTGAGCAGGGCGATAAGCACACCCAGAATAAAGGCGGCTACAATTGTTGCCCAGATTGAGGATGAGTGAATCCCCGGCATGATCTGGATTACTACCAGCAGGCTGAAAAAGTAGATGACAAAGCGCATAAATCCCCCGATTTCTATTTTTGCCACATAGTAGCAAGCGGGGGTGAACTTCAAAAGAGATATTTTGACCGGGTTAACCTGAACAGTGTGAGTGTTGAATACGGCACGAAAGGCAGTACTCATTATGATACCGCTTGATGCCAGCTCTGGGTAATTTTACCCGGCTCTGCTGTTTTGCCCAGGGCAAGGAAACTGGAACGATGCTGGAAGGTTCTGTGACTATTCTTCCTGGGAGTCAGATCGAAGCAAGCCGAGCATAACTGAGCTGTTCTTCCCCGTCAGGTTCATGGCGGCCCTTGACAATCAGCCGCTGAAACAGAGGAAATGCCAATGCTGAACCGGCTATGGTCTGGACGGATTACATTATTCCGGCGATCTGCACTCTGCTGGTTATTCATCCTGTTATTTCCACCGCTGACAGTTATCGCTCAGGAGCGGGTGGAGCAGAACTGTCAACCTGAGGTTGCCCGGTTTCTGCAGGCAACTGCCGGAATCAGCCTGGCAGAGAAGATCGACAGTCTCTGGAGCCATTTTGGCGGGCGCCCCTTCGCGTCTGGCACCCTGACCACCAGCGGACAACCGGAAGAGTTGATCATGAGGTTGGACAGCTTTGACTGTATTACCTGGATAGACCAGGCAGTGGCACTTTTACAAGCGACCAACTGGGAGGAATACCAGCAGTGTCTGGTACTGAATCGTTACTTCGACAGCGATATCAGCTTCAGGACACGGCGCCATTTTTTCAGTGACTGGCTGGAGCGACCGGAATGGTACACACCGGCAGCGTTACAAACCCAACAGAGCCAGAAGCTGTTGAACCGGCGAGGGGAAGACCAACGATGGATACCAGGGTTACCAGTCAGGCCATGTCAACTCGCCTGGTTGCCTGCAGCTGCCCTCCCTGCCTGCGCGGCAGAATTGAACGATGCGGACCTGGTGGGATTTATCAGCGACAGGCCGGGTCTGGATGTCAGCCATGTGGGATTACTGCAGGTGAAAGGTGAGCAGGTACTGTTAATGCATGCTTCGTCAACGGCAGGAGCGATTGTACGAGAGGACCTCTTCAAATACGCAGACAGGTATCCGGGTGTAATCATTATCCGGCAGAGGTGGAACGGAGGGCTCGATTAGGATAGCAAACCGGTCGCGATCCGTGTCTGCGTTAGCTATTGGGAATGACAACGCAGCTGGTTAACGCACAACCGGCCATCTCCTAAAACTGGCAATTCCCAACAATGTTATCAACCGACCAATCCCTGGAAAAAGATAGTATTGATCTCGCCTGCCGCAAAAGAGCCGGTTAAAAGATTACCATCCTCGTCACGCATATCTACATATTCGAGAATAAGTTGCAGGTATAACCTGGCTGTCCGGTCAGTTGACCTGATGGAAAGCTGCTCGGAGTTTGTCTCCTGGCCAAATACTGATTGCAGCAGAATCCGCAATTCGCTGTAGGTATGACCGATGGTCTCCAGATACTGATTGCCGCTGGTAGTAGTCAGATGATCTCTGACCCGTTTAAGGATGCGGAAGAAATCCATATTTTTGCGAAAGTAAATCAGCAGCATCAATGACATTCCCTGCAGTTGTGTTGCCAGTGGTGCATGTTCCCGCAGCGAGTTCCCGGCAATTTTCTTCAGATCCTCCATCCCCTCCAGAACAATCATCTGGAAAATCGTCTCTTTGTTACCGAGATAGTTATAGAGAGTACCCTTAGAGAACTCGCATTCTCTTGAGATATCGTCCAGAGTGGTGTTTGCGAAACCACGCTGCGCGAAAGAACTGCGAGCGGCCCCTTTGATAACTCTAATCCGCTCTTGTTTTTCCCTTGTACGAAGATCCGTCATCATTTCCTCCCAGAGAATTCCCGTTGCGAGTATTTAGACAGCAATTTATCGACCAGCAATTTGACCAGTGCGGTAAACTATGACCACTCAGTAAATATTTATCGTATCGATCAGGATAAAGCAAGCAATATTTTATGTAACAGGGGTTTACGAAAAATAATCAGCTGGCAGCTTCACTGTTAAACAGTTCCGGAAGTGTCAACCTGTGTTATGTTTCGATCGGAGGCGAGTCTTAATTGTACAGATACTGACAGTCAGTTTGACTATCTATGCCTATTTTAGTGTGTGCTTGATAAAGGAGGTGGACTGTTTAATATCCGACACAATTCCTCCATTATTGTAAAATTCAGAGATTTATAGTGCGGTTTTTTGATTCTTAACGCCTACAAATTGTGAGACACATGGACATCTATTCATATAGTGACGCCACGGTCAGCTGATGACTGAGAAGTCAGAAACACCACTTACCAACTTTTCGCCGCGATGTTCTGCCGTGGCTGTTCCATCTTACTCAGGTGGGTACTGGACGGAACAATTTGGATCAGCTCAGGTGATTTCATTGACGAGTGGTTTCATGGTCGAGACGATTATTGTATTTCCCAGTTAAGCTGACCGTTTGAGTTAGTGTATTTCGGGAAAAACTATTTGAGTGATGCCACTGTCTCCATTATAAAGCGGACATTTCAGGTGAGCATCACTATATCAGATCTTGCTCCGCCAGGGCTTAAAATTTCTTAGAAAGTGAGATCCTGATGAACAGGAAGAAGATGACTTGGTACTTTTAAAAGTGTATAATAATCGACGGTCAACAAACCACCCTCGTGGCTGGCAGGATTGGAGTGAGGAGCAATGTCATGAATCTCTATAAGTGTTTTGTTGAGCGGTTTTGCCCGATTGTCGATCCTCGCTCAGGAGCGCGATCGAATGTTTCGCATGATCGCAGCTGTATCGGCAAACTGGAAGGATGGACCAGCATTCTGCTGAATCTTCTGCTGGGTGGTCTGAAACTGGTTTTCGGTATCATCAGCGGCAGCCTGGCACTGGTGGCGGATGCGTTTCATTCACTCTCTGACTGTGCAACTTCGATTGTGGTGGTGGTAGGTTTTACCATTGCCGGACGGCAGCCGGACAAACAGCATCCCTTCGGTCACGGTCGGGTGGAAGCGATCACTACACTGGTTATATCGGTGTTGCTGTTGTTCGCGGGTGTGGAGATGCTGCGCAGCACTGTTACCCGCTTCAACCAGCCCCCCAGCGTAATACTCACTCCTCTGGTCATAGGTGTCGTTGTACTCTCAATTGTTCTCAAAGAGCTGCTGGCTCATTTCGGACGCTGGCTCGGACGGCTGATCGATTCTGACGCTCTGGAAGCCGACGCCTGGCATCATCACAGTGATGCCCTCTCCTCACTACTCGTTCTGGCCGCAATGATAATGAGTCATTTTGGAATCCGTTTTGTCGATCCGTTCATGGGTGGGGTAGTGGCGATCATGATCGGCTGGATGGCGGTCAATATTCTGCGTCGTGCCGTCAACACATTGGTCGGGGTTAAACCGGACCCACAATTTCTCGAGGAGATGCTGCAGATAATACGCGATCATGGGGAGGTAGTCGGTGTCCACGATATCATCGTAAACAGTTACGGGGAACGGAATATCGTCTCTTTTCATGTCGAGGTGAATCGCAGGGTGACCCTCCTCGAATCACATGACATCGCCGAGCAGTTGATATTTGTTCTTCAGGATAAAATGGGCTTCACACCTACTATCCATGTCGATCCGGTCGACCTGGAAGATCCCCTGATATTAGAGTTGAGGAAATTTCTAAACCAACGCCTCGAAAAACTGATTATCCCGTTTGCCTGTCACGATGTCCGCCTGAATGATAAAGCTAGCTCACAGGAACTCTCTTTCGACCTGACTTTGCCACCCGAGATATGCGAAAAAGAAGAAACCGCTGCCATACTCGATTCCCTGAAAGAGGAGATCCTGGATCACTATACCGATATCAAAGAGGTGCGGATACAGGTAACCGGTTTCTTCATCTGAGCAGCTGGTTGTTGGTTTCGATCTGGAAGAACATATCGCAACCGGCGGACCGGTCATTGTGAGACAAACTGAAACCGTAACTACTCCGAAGACCAGCCGGTCCTGTTTTCTCTCCCATACCAGGATAGACAACCTTGCTTCAGGATCGCAAATTCACGCTGAACCCGACTGAATCTGTGGCAAGGAGACAGGATAATCCACCGCAGCGACAATTCTGATACCACCGCTTATTTCCTGAAATACTACAGTAGCTCCAGCCGCAACAACTTGACAACCGCTCAAATCGGGACTATATTTTTCCTTCTCAAAGGAATGGAGCGATGAGCAAAACTATTATCATAGCACTCGGTGGCAATGCCATCACGCTACCGAACGAACCGAATACAATTCCCAACCAGTTTCGCAATGTCCGTCGTAGTCTCACCTATTTGGAACCGCTGTTGACAGGTGGGCATCGACTTGTAATTACACATGGCAACGGCCCGCAGGTCGGTGTTGCGCTCAGCCGTGTGGAGGCTACCCGCGAGGATTTCATTTATCTGCCACTGGGGATTCTCGACGCCGATACGCAGGGTGGCATGGGGTATATGATAGAGCAGTTGGTATACAACTCCCTGCGAGGAAGCAACATCCAGCGACCGGTGGCGACCCTGGTGACCCAGGTGATAGTTGACGAGCATGATCCCTCCCTGAAACAACCCACCAAGTTCATCGGTAAGAGCTACAACGAAGCAGAAGCGCGCTATCTGCAACAGGACAGCAACTGGGTCATGCGACAGGATACCGGCCGTGGTTGGCGGCGTGTCGTCGGTTCTCCCGTTCCCTGCGAAATTGTCAACGCGGCAGCTATTAAGGCATTATTGGACACTGATCATGTCGTGATTGCCTGCGGTGGTGGTGGCATACCGGTTTACAGGATGCCCAACGGTGCACTTGAGGGTGTTGATGCTGTGATCGATAAGGACCGCACCGCAGCACTTCTGGGAACACAGATCAAGGCGGACGAGTTCTATATCCTTACGGAGGTGGAGCGGGTCAGTCTCAACTTCGGTACACCCGATCAGCAGGACCTGGACCACATGACCCTCAGCGAGGCACGTCGTTATCTGGCAGCTGACCACTTTCCACCTGGTTCGATGGGACCGAAAATTCAGGCGGCAATAAATTTTCTTGAACAGGGCGGTCGACGGGCCGTCATCACCTCCTTTACCGGTGTTGCTGCCACTCTGGCGGGCAAAGGGGGTACTTTCATAGAGGCTGACTGACCGGAACAGCGGTTGATTCAGCAACGATAACTACGGAGTTAGAATGAAAATCCATGAATATCAGGCGAAGGAAATCCTGCGCAGATTCAAGGTGCCGGTACCAAAGGGCTTTCTCGTCCAGGGTGCGGCAGTGGCAGAGGAAATATATCACCGGCTGGGTACAGCGGTCGTGATTGTCAAAGCGCAGATTCACGCAGGCGGTCGCGGCAAGGGTGGTGGTGTCAGGATCGCCCGTAGCCCCAAAGAAGCGGTTCAGATGGCACGTGAAATACTCGGCATGCAGCTGGTTACACATCAGACCGGTCCGGAGGGTAAGCAGGTCAATCGGCTCCTGATCGAGCAGGGTGTTGAGATTGCCAGGGAGCTCTATCTTGGAGTTGTACTGGATCGTTCAACCGGACGCGATGTAATCATGGCGTCTACCGAGGGGGGGATGGAAATTGAGAAAATCGCTTCGGAAAATCCGGAGTTGATTTTCAAAGAGAACATCCATCCCGGTCTTGGCATGAGACCCTATCAGGCCCGGCGCCTGGCGTTCAAGTTAGGACTCTCCGGAGTCCAGTTTAAGAATGCCGTCAGCTTTATACTGGCTCTGTATAAGGCTTACAGCGAAACCGACGCCTCTTTGGCGGAGATCAATCCGCTGGTGGTGACCACCGATGGTGAAGTCATGGCTCTGGACGCCAAAATGAATTTCGATGATAATGCCCTGGGACGGCACCCGGATATCGCACAGCTGCGCGATGCCGAAGAGGAGGAACCGACCGAGGCGGAAGCCGCACAATACGGTCTCAACTATATCAAGCTCGACGGAAATGTCGGTTGTATGGTGAACGGAGCCGGTCTGGCGATGGCCACCATGGATATCATCAAGCTGGCGGGTGGCGAGCCAGCCAATTTTCTCGATGTCGGTGGAACCGCCTCCGCTGAAACTGTCGGTAAAGGTTTCAATCTCATTCTGCGTGATCCGAATGTACGGGCAATCCTGATCAACATCTTCGGTGGTATCGTCCGCTGTGATCGGGTAGCTAACGGCGTGATACAGGCTGTCAAGGAGCGCGGCGTCACCGTACCGGTGATAGTGCGACTGGATGGAACCAACGCCAGTGAGGCCGCCGAGATCCTGGCGGCAGCCGATATAGACATAACGGTCGCGGACAACCTCGAAGACGCCGCCGGCAAGGTGGTAGCAGCACTCAATCGGGAGTAAGAAATGGCAATTCTACTGGATGATAACAGTAAGGTGATAGTACAGGGCATTACCGGTGCGGAAGGCACTTTCCACACTGAGCGGATGCTCGCCTACGGCACCAATGTGGTCGGGGGAATTACTCCCGGCAAAGGGGGACAGGAGCATCTCGGGCGCCCGGTTTTCAATACGGTGCAAGACGCAGTGGAAGCTACCGACGCCGATACTTCCGTCATATTTGTCCCCCCGCCCTTTGCCGCCGATGCAATTCTGGAAGCGGCTGCAGGGGGAATCCGGCTGGTGGTCTGTATCTCTGAAGGCATTCCCACCAGCGATATGATTATGGTTAATGAATACCTGCGGGAACGTGGCACAACGCTGATCGGCCCCAACTGCCCCGGTATTATCTCCCCGGGTCTCAGTAAGGCCGGCATCATGCCTGACTTCATCCACCTGCAGGGCGGTGTCGGGGTTATCTCCCGCAGCGGCACACTGACTTACGAAGCGGTCTGGCAGCTGACTTCGCTCGGAATCGGCCAGTCTACCTGTATTGGTATCGGCGGAGATCCGATCATCGGGACTACTCACCGTGACGCGGTAGAGCTGTTCAACAATGATCCGCAGACAGAAGCCATCATCCTCATCGGCGAGATTGGTGGTGCGGCCGAGGAGGAAGCCGCCCTCTGGATCGCAGACCATGTTGATAAACCGGTAGTGGCTTTTATTGCCGGCGTCACCGCTCCCAGGGGAAAACGGATGGGGCATGCCGGGGCCATCATCGCCGGTGGCAAAGGTACAGCAACCGAAAAGATGAGTGCACTGCGCGAAGCAGGGGTTGTTGTATCCGATTCTCCGGCGACAATCGGCAGACTGACACAGGAAGTTCTGCAATAATCGATATCAGCTTTCAAATTTATGTGATACATTTCCTTTGCGCCGATCTGAGTGGGTGTTACGAGTGTCCCCTTAACTGCAGGCGATAACCAATCGCTCCAGGATCAGCCATAACTATAAACTCGATGGAGTAACTGTGGAAAGAACACTCATGATCGTCAAGCCCGACGGCGTGCGGAAGCGCCATTGTGGCGATATAATCTCCTTCCTGGAAAAAAACGATCTGGATATCATCGGCATGCGCCTGGTCAAGCTGACCGCAACAACCGCCGGGGAATTCTATGATATTCATCGCGGTAAACCCTTTTACAACGACCTGCTTGCCTACATGACCTCCGGCAAAGTGATCGTGATCGCTCTGCAGGCAGAGAATGCCGTTGCGCGGATGCGAGAGATCATCGGTGCCACCAACCCCCGGGATGCCGCGGAAGGAACCATCCGCCAACTCTACGCTGAGAGCATCGAATCCAACGCGGTTCATGGCTCCGATACACCCGAGAACGGCAGGCGTGAAGTTGGGTTCTTCTTCTCAGAAAAAGATTTGTTGGAAACCACCTGATCCAAATTGGATTGGTTTTCAACAACGCATTATTACTATTGGCCGCACGACCTGGAGCAGCGTCACTCATCAGAATAACAGTTCCAGAGGATATTTTCGCTCCAGCCACTATTGCTGAAGCGACCTGGGAAGAGTACAAGTGGTTGTTTGAAGAAAACCTGCAAAGACAACTTCTTCTGAGGATCACATTAACCAGAGGAGACGTACCATGAAGTATGCTTCGATCCCGGCTATGTTTTTCGCAACGACAGTACGGTACCCGCAACGACCCGCTTTTTCCAGTCTGGTAGCAGGTGAATACCAGGATCTCTCCTATGCTGAAGCCGGTTTGCAGGTACGTCGACTCGCAATCGCCCTCAAGGAGAAACTGGGATTGGAGCGGGGCGACCGGGCGTCAATCATCTCCTTTAACCGTTACGAATGGGCGTTGGCAGATCTGGCGCTTGGCTCTCTGGGTGTGGTTACAGCTCCGGTCTATCCCAATCTGCCCGCCGAGCTGGCTGCCAAAGTGCTGCGCGATGCCACCCCTGTAGTGGTTGTGGTCGAGGATGACGAACAGCTGGAGAAAATTCTCAGCGTCCG
>JADHUQ010000001.1 GCA_016784425.1 Candidatus Delongbacteria bacterium
GTCATGAGCTACATTGAACAGCACAATAGCGATCCTAAACCTTTTGTTTGGCGTAAAACCGCTGAAGAGATCATCGAAAAGGTCGGGCGGGCGAGGCTCGCCCTGGATAATGCCCCAACAGAATGAATCACACCACTAGAATCAAGAATCGATTGTCGGCAACAGCAGTAGCCTGCCGATTGATTGACCCTGATGATGGACGGGGAGAGACTGTCTGAGTTAACCGGTTTTCCCCGCATAGAGCTGCTGCCAATGGTGTACTCCCTGTGAGATGGGGAGGGTGTATCGGGAAAAGCCCGTTCCGGCAATCGGTGTGGGCTTTTCATTTTATGGAATGATTAGAGTAGAGCACATAGAGAAACAGGAGTGAATCGACATTGATTTACCCTGTCAGCTCAATCCGCCCTAAAGCGGGGATGCAGGAAAGTAAGCCGTCGGTTATCACAGATCAGAACAAAAAGTGTGCGACCTCCTCCACCTGGCTGCCTTCATATCGACGAGATATCATCATATCAATAGAACAGTGTAAAAACGATCTACCTGCCATGAGTTACCTCCATAAATCACGGTAATACAATACTATAGTGGAGTCAATAATTTTGGCACGGCGCTTGCTTTATGCAAAGGTAGAACCGGCCACAATTGCTACAGAGCCGGAGCAAACGGAGGGAACCATGAAGACGAACAAAACAATGATTACAACTCTGATGATCACTTTCGGCCTGCTGGCTGGCACCGCTTCGGCGGCAAATCTGGGAGACAAGGTTTCCCTCCAACAGGATCGAAATGCACCGAAGATAATGCTGTCGGAGCGCAATCCGTTACATGTGATCCCTCGCGCGATGATGGCGCCGGAACAACCGTTCCGATCCCGGTGGCCTGAGGGAAATATGCATCGACTTGAGCATGATACCACCCCTTTTGAAAATTTGATGTAACTGCCAGAAGTGAGCAGGGGTAAGCGGCGCGAATGTCGGCTTATTGTTGAATTTTGCGCCCCGGTTGAAAAACCGCTGTACTTGCTTAATCGCAAATCAAGCGTTAACGCAAAAAGTGCGCAGAGCTGCTCCCGTTATCCCCTGCTGCTGCCAGCATGGTGTCGTATCTGTTAAAGGGTACGACAAGGATGACCCGTCTTGAGTTCTCAGGACGGGTTTTTTATTAGATTACCCTGGTTCCCATTGCAGGAATAGAATGACCCGGATCTCCTGGTCAACCTGCTGCGGAATCAAGAGACTATTGCTGTGGGAAATCTCCTCGGGTTATCTACGGTTCGATCTCTATTGAATACCGGACCAAAAAAAACATGGTTGCGTTTGGGTTATGACCCACCTTAACCTTTTGAATTGAGAAAGAGCTTTTATGTTGAGAATGAGAGCAGGATATTCAGGTGGAACTGTACCGCCTGTTTTTCCTGTTATCTCTCAGGATGATTGCTTAAGTTCAAACTGGAAGAGGATAATCTTAATCTCGCCTCTGTTTTGAAATAGTCTGCCGATCAGCATAGTTTGCCGATCAGCTGATTCAGAGAAATTAGCACTTTCATATTCACTTACGGGAGGAAGAAATGAAGCTCCGCTTTGCACTGATTCTGATTATGACCCTGTCAGCAGTTATCGTAAATGCCGGTCTACCGGATAAAGCTGATGATGTCACTACTCACCTGGAGTTCATGGGGTACACTGTCGAGAATAACGATGATGATTACCTCAAGGCGCGGCATGATTCTCATCTCAATATGATCCTCAAGAAATTCCGGGGCGGCATTCTGCTGAAAGCTTACATGACCGGTTCTTCCTATGCGGTTACCCACTACGATGATTTCTGTGAGCTGGTCAATGAGTTGAACCTGAACGCCTCCGCCGCCCGCTATTATATCGATAGCGATATTGATCTGGTCGTTGAGGGTTACTATCCCGGAGTCTATGATAGAACATCTTTCGGGATTTACATGGAGGCTTTCAACCTGGCTGAAAAAGAGCTGGCGGATAAATATGACGATCTGGACAGGTTCCTGGAATAGCATCACTGATCCCTGATGCCAGAACAGGATCAGTGGTTGGAATATTTGATTATCAGCCCCTCCCGTATTGTACGGGCAGGGGCTTTTTCGCACCTGTGCCAATCACCAGGGGCAAGTACCGGGTAACAAAAAGCCCCATCAATGACGGGGCTTCAGGGGAGTTTTGGCGGGAACGTCTAAGAATCGAACTTAGCCAGGACAGTGTTAATGCCCCGCGGACGGCTTTGAAGGCCGCGGCGTCCACCAGGATCGCATCCGCTCCCCTGTTTCTTCACAGTAAAATCCAATCCCGCTTTCCGGGACGCTCTTTTAAACAGATTCAGGACCCAGCCGCTCCTTCAGCTGCTCCAGCAGTCCACCGAAAGCACCATTAGACAGCACTGCAATTACTGCATTTTCCTCCAGCCGGGAAAGCAAAAAGTCTATCAACACATCGTTGTCGTCACTCTGCAGCGTTGCTGTTTCCCTTTGCTCCAGCTCAGAGGAAAGTCGGTCCAGGTCAAGTCGTTCCTCCGGCTTGTACAGTTCGCGACGGTGTAGTGCCCCGATGCCGACAACGTCAGCGAGAGCCAGCGCAGCGGTCAACTCATTCTGCAGGACATTACGAACGAGGGTGTTAGAGCGGGGCTCAAAACAGGCCAGCAACTGGTAACCGGGATAATGTTGGCGCAGCGTTTGTAGTGTCAGTCGGATAGCGGTAGGGTGGTGAGCAAAGTCATCCACCAGTACTGCCCTGCGTAACCGGGTGGTCTCCAGACGTCGGCGCGGTCCCTGGAATTGCTCCAGCACGGTTTGAATCACACTGTCAGCAATACCGTGCCGGTGGGCAACCGCTGCCGCGACGATAAGGTTACACAGATTGTGATCTCCAATCAGTCGGGGTGAGCAGGTGACATGCCAGCCTCCAGGCCCGTCAATCCTGGCCCGACCGTTTTCCAGCCAACTGCCGTGAAAGTCGTTTTGCACCCCCAGACCGAAGGTAAGTACCGGGCAAAAGGCATGTTCTGACAGTTCAATCGCGGTCGGATCTTCGCCATGTACAAGCAGGCTGCCGTTTCCAGGTATCAGGTTGATAAAGCGACGGAAGGTTGTTTTTACAGCCTCAAAGTCCGGAAAAATATCGGCGTGATCAAATTCGATGGCGTTGATGATAGCGGTGGTGGGACGGTATTGGAGAAATTTGGAGCGCTTGTCAAAGAAAGCGGTATCGTACTCGTCCCCTTCGCAGATGAAAAAACGCCCTGCTCCCAGCTGCACGCTGGCTGGTAAATCCGGTATCACTCCCCCGATCAACCAACCCGGCTCCAACCCGGCATTTAGAAAAAGTGCGGCCAGCAGGGAAGAGGTGGTAGTCTTACCGTGGGTGCCGGCGACGACGATCGATTCCCGGTCCGCGATAAACTCTGATGCGATCACCTGTGGCAACGAAACCAACGGCAGGCGTCGGTTCAACGCCTCCTCCAGCTCCGCATTTCCCCGTGGGATCGCGTTGCCGACAACTACACATTTCTCGTTTCCAGTCAAATGGGCAGCGTCGAAACCGGTATGAAACGCGATGTTACTCTGCGCCAGGTAATCTGACATCGGCGGATAGACTCCGGCGTCTGAACCAGCCACCCGGTTGCCCATCTGTTGGAGGGCTACTGCAGTGCCACCCATTGCGGTTCCACCAATACCTATGAAGTAATAATCCGCACCACGGCTGTTCTGTTGCATTGTGCTGCGCTTCCCGGCTAGATTGAAATCTGTTTGCTGCTCCAACCCTCCCGGTGATTATAAGCCCCACCGGTCAGAAAAGCAGCTCTTCCCGACAAGTGCCCTCCCGAAAACAGGAATAACTTGCTTAAAGGACTGCGGCGTGTTAGTATTGCCCAGGGTAACAAGAGGGTTTTTATGAGCACTTCGAAGAAGATTCTTATTGTTGATGATGAGCAGAGCACCTGTGAAGTGCTGTCCGGCATGGTTGACGCTCTCGGGTACCAGTCACTGGTGGCTGAGAATGGTGTTAAAGCCCTGGAAATATTCAAGGCGGAAAACCCTGATCTGGTTATATCCGATATAAAAATGCCCGAAATGGACGGGATGGAGCTGTTGCACGAACTCCGTGAAATCAGTAACCGCGTCAAGATTATAATCCTGACCGGGTATCCTTCCGCAGACACCATTGTCGAGACAATTGAAAACGAGGGCTTTACCTACCTGGTTAAACCGGTCAAGCTCACTTCGTTGGAAGCTGTACTCCTGCGTGCGTTCCAATAGCCGGCACCTGCCGTTCAAGTTCCATTAATTCAACCACCACCTGACGTGATTACATTGCTGGAGCAACCTCTCCATATCCGTATCAGTACTGTAGCGGAGGGAGACCTCCGCTGCTGGCCTGATGATTCGTCCATGATCCAGAGCCTCCACCCCCTTGATGGTATAACCCGCGAACCGTTGTATCTACAACAGGTTCATGGCGATGTGATACATTTCCGCCCCCGCGGTCAGGCTGGAGACGGACTGGTTACTGATCAGGCTGGCGACACCCTGCTGCTGTTTACAGCCGATTGCCCCATCCTGCTGTATCACTTTCCCGGGACCGCAATTCTGGCGGGTGTACACGCCGGCTGGCGTGGTGCGGCCAGGAATATAACGGGTAAGATGGTGACACATCTGCAACAGCGTTTCAATCGTCCCCCTCCACAACTTCAGGTCTGGCTGGCCAGCGGTATCGATCGTTGTCACTACGAGGTGGGTCGGGAACTGGTTCCGTTACTACAGCCCTTCGCCACACCTGAATCGCTGTTTGAACAGGTGGCAGACCGATTATTGCTTGATCTCAAACAGTTGGCCCGCAACCAGCTGCTGCTGGCGGGTGTGCCGGATGAACAGATAACAGATATCTCCCTGGACTCCTACGCTACACCGGAACTGCACTCCTGCAGAGGTGATGGCCGCTTACACGGTATATCCGGCCTCTTCGCCCGGCTGACAGACACCGCTTAGCAAAGCTGCAAGAGACCAACCGGTTTCTACAGTTGCGAGAGCTTTGCACTCTCAGTTCAGACAGGGTTGATACTGACTAAATTCCATGAAAGCCCCTGTTTTCGCATCTGCTGACAGGTTTCCAAGTCATTCATGCCTTGACTTAGCGGGGTGGGATCGGTAATTTTCAATCTACATTTTCAGAAATCAGACTTCTGGAGGATACATGCGCCGCGTTCTTGCTTTTATAACTATTGCAGCTGTGACACAGGTGGCCATTGTACAGGCGGCCGCCCCGTTTTCCACTTTTAGAATCAAGTTTGATTACAGTCTCAATCAACCGGCACTGACCTCTATCAATAGCGACATCGCTGAGATAGATCAGTACTTCCATTCCGGTGTCTGGGCGGAAGATCTTCAAGGTAATCAGGGTGGTGACGATAACTTCGATTACCCGCTGATGCTTGATACCGGTATTTTTCAGAATCTTCCCGCCTTCGCGGTGCGGGTGGAAACCAACCTTGACCTGTTGTGGCACCTGGGTGTGGAATACAGAAAAGGCGGTGTGTCCAGTCACGGTTTATACGCCTACGCACCTGGTGGACAGAACGACGGTTATGTCAAACGACGTGAGACATTTAATTATACAAGTACCCTGCTGTACGGGAAGTTTCAGATCAGGGATCGTAACCTTCCGCTGTTTGCGTATGTCGGTGCCGGCGCCGGATTCTCCACTCTGCAGGTCGAGGGGCTTTACCGGATGGGGAATAAATTCAATGCCGATTACATGCAGGAATGGCTGATATACGAGAATGATCACTCCGGTACCGCTTTTACCGGCCGTGGTTTCCTCGGTCTGGAGTATCAGGTGAACAGCTTCAGCCTGCTCTACCTGGAACTCGGTTACGACTACCAGAATTTTGGTGAACTGGACGGTTCCACTTCCCTTGCTCTGAACGACCCCTACCTGCCTGCCAACTACGATCTGGATCCTGACAACGATTTCACGGAGTATTACAGCCTGGATGGATCACGCCCGGCAACCTATGACTATGTTTATGATTTTCTCTACTGGTATGTGGATGAAAACGAAAACGGTCGCTATGACTTCGGTGAAGCAGAAACCGACACTTTCACCGGGGCCTTCCCCTACGAAGGCACCTATAACAGTGATTACCTGGATTTTGATCTTTCCGGGTTCTACTTCAACGTCGGTCTCGGAATCAGCTTTTAGCGTGATACCGGTATTCCATCAACCGCCTGTAGCCGTCGCCAGATGACTGCAGGCGGTTTTTTGTACGGGCGTGAAGCGTTATCGTATCAGAAATCTGAGCGTGATACAAACTACAGAGGATCGCTATGAGTAGAGACAAACTGTTCCTCGTTGACGGTTCCAACCTGCTCTTTCGCTCCTTCTTCGCAACGCAACGCCTGCAACTACAAACGGGTGATGGTGTACAGATCGGGGCAGTCTATCAGTTCATGGCGTCTCTGCTGAGACTACTGGAAGAAGAGCAACCCCGGCGGCTGGCCGTCTTTTTTGACACCCCACAACCGACCTTCCGCCATGAACTGTTTCCAGAGTATAAAGCCAACCGCTCCGAGACCCCTCCCGAATTGATAGAGCAGATGCGGTTACTGGATGATCTCCTGGAACTGATGCAGGTCAGCGTGATCAGGGTTCCCGGCCTGGAAGCGGATGATCTGATGGGGGCTTATGCCGTACGTGGTGCCGAAACCGGATACGACTCCATTATCTTCACTTCCGACAAGGATATGCTGCAGGCGGTCAATGATCATGTTTTCATCTGCAGTCCCGTTGGTGGTGGTAAGCTGGAGCGGTTGGACCGCGCCGGTGTACAGGAGAAGTTCGGGGTAGCGCCGGAGCTGGTTCCTGATGTGCTGGGGCTACAGGGGGACAGCGTTGACAATATTCCGGGAGTACCCCGGGTGGGGGCGAAGACGGCCCGACAGCTGGTCAGCGAACTCGGCAATCTGGAAGAGATCTACACCAGACTTGAACAGGTACCGAAACCCTCGATTCGCAAATCGCTGGAAGAAAACCGTGAACTGGCCTTTTTCTGCCGCGAACTGGCTACTCTCAAAACCGACATCGAGCTCCCAATCGACCTGGAAGCACTGCAATTGCCCGACCTGCAGAGTGATCAGGTAGTAGCTGAACTGCGTCGCCTTGGTTTCGACACACTTCTTAAATACTTGCGACCTGTCACGGCTGAACTGGAGCAGGTGTATCACACCGTCACGACCGGTGCAGAGTTGGAAGCGCTGTGTGAAAAACTGATGACGGCCGCGGAATTCGCCTTTGATCTGGAGACAACATCCCTCAATCCACTGGTCGCTGAGATAGTCGGATTCTCTTTCGCTCTGCGGGAGGGGGAGGCCTGGTATGTGCCGGCTGATCTCGGGGCAGGGCATGGTGCCCTGTTCAGTGGCAGCGAGCTATCCCTGATCCTGGACTGCTTACGTGCACCCCTCGAGAATGGTGATATCCTCAAGATAGGTCAGAATGCAAAGTATGATATGCATGTGCTGCGCAACTACGATATCGTAGTAAAAGGAGTGCAGTTTGACACCATGATCGCCTCTTTTCTGCTTAATCCATCGCAGCGTCAGCATAACCTGGATGCACTCAGCCTGCAGTACCTCAACTATGTCAAGGTTCCTACCAGTGATCTCATCGGTAAAGGTAACAAGCAGATCTCCATGCGGGAGGTACCACTCGAGCAGATAGCGTTCTATGCTTGTGAAGATGCCGACATGACACTGCGGCTGAAGCATATCTTTGCCCGCAAGCTGGAGGAAGCAGGCTTGAGCCAACTGCAAAGCGAATTGGAAATACCGGTGCTGCATGTACTGCTGGAAATGGAGCGGCAGGGGGTGAGGTTGGATGAAGACTGGCTCGAGACATTGTCTCACCGGTATAATGAGCGACTGGCAGAGCTGGAGCAGGAAATTCACGCTATGGCCGGCATTGAATTCAACATCAATTCACCACGCCAGTTGGGCGAAATCCTGTTTGATAAGTTGCAGCTGCCGCACGGGAAAAAGGGCAAGACCGGTTATTCCACCGATGTGTCGGTTCTGGAGAAACTCGCCCACCTCGACCCGCTCCCCGGGAGAGTGTTGTCACACCGGCGTTTGAGTAAATTGCTTAACACTTATATCGCCCCCTATTTCGAATTACGTAATCGGGAGACCGGTCGCATCCACACCAGCTTTAACCAGACAGTTGCAGCCACCGGCAGGCTGTCCTCCTCCGATCCTAACCTGCAGAATATACCCATCCGGACCGAGGAGGGGCGGGAGCTACGACGTGCCTTTGTCTCACGTGATTCGGATCACCGCCTGTTGGCGGCGGACTACTCGCAGATAGAGTTACGTCTTTTTGCCCACCTGGCTCAAGATGAAGAGCTGATTCGAGCTTTTCAGGAGGGGGAGGATATTCACCGGGCTACAGCTGCGATCGTGTTCAATCTGCTTCCCTCAGAAGTGACGGATGATCTGCGAAGAGAAGCCAAAGTCATTAACTTTGGCATCATGTACGGTATGGGCTCATTCGGCCTGGCCGAGGAGCTCGCCATTTCTCGTCCGGATGCACAGCGCTTCATCGACGATTACTTTGATCGCTTTCCGGCAATCAGGAGTTTTGTGGAGAACACCATCGCCACAGCTCGGGAACAAGGTTATGTCGAAACCATTTTCAAACGTCGCCGTTACCTGCCCGAGATTAACAGCAGTAATCACAACCTGCGCAACTATGCCGAAAGAGCGGCAGTAAACTCAGTAGTGCAGGGTAGTGCGGCCGATCTCATTAAGGTTGCCATGATCCGGCTGTACCAGCGGTGGCAGAGTGACGCACCGGAGCTGAATATGATTCTCCAGGTGCATGACGAACTGGTTTTCGATGTGCCGCGCGGCCAGGTTGATTTTTACACCGAGATCATCCGTCAGGAAATGGAGCAAGCCGTCGTACTGAGCGTCCCGGTTACAGTGGATATCGGCCAGGGTGACAACTGGCTGGAAGCCCATTAGCGAGTGCGTGATACTCGAATAACAGGAAGTTTAACATGAACATGTATCTAGTAATCATTCTTGCAGCTCTGGCGGGGGAGTGGCTGTTAAACAGCCTGGCGCGTTACCTTAACCTGAGAGCACTCGATCCCCGGCTTCCCCATGAATTTGAGGGGGAATGCGACACCGACAAATACAGAGTAGCCCAGGAGTATACCCGCACTAATACTCGCTTTAAGCAAGTTGTGGCAACAATCCAAGTAGTGATCATGGCGGGATTTATCCTGCTGGGAGGATTCAACTGGGTAGACCTGATGGTCCGAGCTCGACAATTACCGGAAATTTGGACAGGTCTTCTCTTTTTTGGTGTACTGTTCCTGTTGAGCGAGATCGTCTCGCTGCCTTTCAGTATCTATCAGCTGTTTGTGATCGAAGAAAAATACGGTTTCAATCGAACTACTCCCGGTACCTTTGTGCTGGATAAACTCAAGAGTTACCTCCTGACAGTGATTCTGGGGGGACCGCTGCTGGCGGGAATTCTAGCCTTTTTCACCTTTGCGGGTCCGTTTGGGTGGCTGTGGGCCTGGGGTGTATTAACACTTTTCATCATTGTCATCCCCACCCTGTATATCCTGGTGATCGCTCCAATGTTCAACAAGTTCAAACCTCTGGCAGAGGGGGAATTGAAAGAGGCAATCATCAGTTTCGCTGGAAAGGTCAATTTCCGTCTGCGTACCATATTTGTGGTTGATGGTTCCCGCCGCTCAAGCAAAGCCAACGCCTACTTCACCGGACTGGGGCGTATCAAACGAATAGTCCTATTCGATACTCTGGTCGAAAAACACACGGTTGAGGAACTTGTCTCGGTGTTGGCGCACGAGGTGGGGCACTATCGATTGAAACATGTAGCAAAACGAATGGTTCTACAAGTGATGCAAACCGGCTTGATGTTCTATCTCCTGTCACTCTTTCTCGGTAATGAAGGAGTCTTCGCCGCTTTCAGCATGCAGCACATATCCGTATATCCAGCGTTGCTATTTTTCTCTCTGCTGTACACCCCTGTTAGTATGCTGTTGAATCCGGGCATGATGGCCATTAGTCGTAAACATGAATATGACGCCGACGCCTGGGCAGCTAAGTCGATCGGTTCCGGTGATCCCCTGATCTCAGGTCTGAAGAGACTCGCGGTGGAAAACATGAGTAACCTGACGCCACATCCGCTGGAAGTAGCATTACACTACAGTCATCCTCCAGTCCTGCAGCGGATCCATGCTCTGCGCCGGTCGTAGAATTACTTGCCGATACAGAACCGGCTGAAAATGCCGTCCAGGACCTCCTCAATATCGAATGAACCATCGATACTGCCAATCGCCTCGGCGGCATCCCGCAGGAAGATCACTACCAGACTGTGATCAACACCGGCACTCAGTTCCCGTTTTACTTCAAGCAGGTGTTGACGAGCCTGTTGCAGTAATTGATAGTGGCGCAGGTTGGTCAGCAGCACCTCGTCCCCCGGTAAACCTTCGCCACCAGTCAGGGTTTCATAGAGAGTCGCCAGCAACTCTTCAATACCGGTTCCGGTAGCTGCAGAGATAGCCAATTGACCCGCTGGAACTGTAAATTGAGGATTCAGATCATATTTGTTCCAGACCTGCAGGACCGACACAGCAGGCGAAATCAGTTCAGTAGCTGCAGCGTCCGGCAGTTCAGCCTGGCAATCCTGTAGATGTATCACGACATCAGCGCTCTGGATGGCACGCTGTGAACGAGCGATACCCTCCTGTTCGACAGCGTCAGTTGTATCACGCAACCCGGCCGTATCCCAAAGCGTAACCAGAATTCCCTGGATATCGATAGCGGCACTGACGGCGTCACGGGTGGTTCCCGATTCCGGTGTAACGATAACTCGATCTTCCCGCAGCAAGCGGTTCATCAGGGTAGATTTGCCAACATTGGGTGGACCGGTGATGACCACCTGGGCGCCACGTGCCAGGCGACCCAGGCGATAGCTGGCCAGCAACTCCTCCTGTGACCGGATGATTATATTAACACGCTGTCTTAGCTCGCCTGCTGGTGTGTGTGTGATTTCCTCCTCGGAGAAGTCAAGTTCCGCCTCCAGGAGGGCATAGAGGTCGATGATCTGCTGACGCATCTGGCGCAGCAAATCATACAACCGGCCATTCAACTGGATCAGCGCGTTGCGATGAGAAAACGCCGTGGTGGCGTTGATCAGAGCTTCTACACTCTCAGCTCCAGTCAGGTCAAGTTTGTCATTCAGGAAAGCCCTCCGGGTAAATTCACCCGGTGTTGCAGGTCTGGCCCCCAGGTCGCAACAGGCCTTCAGCAACTGCTCGACGATATATGTGGAACCATGGCAGGAAATCTCAACCAGATCCTCCCCCGTGTAACTGTGGGGCTGCCGGTAACGGGTGATGATTACCTCGTCCAGCTGCCCGCTGGCCGGGGTGGTTATCAGGCCGGTGACAGCATTGGCAGGGGGACGTTGCAGCAGTTCGTCGGCGCGATCGAAAAGAGCGGTCACAATCTGATAAGCCGTGGAACCGCTCAGTCGCACCAGCGCGATAGCAGCGCGGCCGGGGTGGGTGGAGAGTGCTACAATAGTCGAAAAATCAAGCATGCTGTCCGTTCCCGGGAAATTACGAAGCCCATTCTCAGCGTAAGTTTATACCTGCCAGGCGACAGATGAAATCACAAAACCGCCCAGCAGGGGTTATCCTGCGGCAATTATGTAAAAGCGATTGATATATACCAGCGGCAGCCTTATTCTAGCGTCAGACAGCTGTGGGCTCATGAAGGGCTGTTCCCTTCAGAATAAGTGTCTTTCAGGAGATGCCTTGCGGTAAACTGTTGCCAGAACCCGGTTAGGTGCACGAACTCATGAAGAAAGTACTACTCACAACAAGGAACCATACCGGTGCGCTATGATGTTACTATCATTGGTGGAGGAATCGTCGGGCTGGCAACAGCCCTGGCGCTCACCGAACGGTACAGTGCCGATCTTTTGGTGATTGAAGCCGAAAACAGGCTGGCAGCGCACCAGACCGGTAACAACAGCGGTGTGATACATTCAGGTCTCTATTACCGGCCGGGATCGTTAAAAGCGCGTAATTGTGTCACAGGCGCTACAGCACTCTTTCACTTTTGTGAGGAGAATGACATCCCCGTTGAACGCTGTGGTAAACTGGTTGTCGCCACCCACCGCTCAGAATTGCCAGCCCTGGAAGAATTGGAGCGTCGCGGTCTCGCCAACGGTCTGCAGGGTTTGCGTCGCCTTACCAGTGGGCAGCTGCAAGAAATTGAACCGCATGTCAACGGTGTTGCCGGGCTGGAAGTCCCCGCTACCGGTATCGTCAATTTCCGCCAGGTGGCGGATGCCATCGGGAGGCGTGTAGAAGAGATGGGTGTTACCATCAGAACGGCGGCACGATTGCTGCGGTGTACACCTTCAAGTTCCGGGCTGGAGCTGGAAACAGCAACTGGCACTTTTACCACAAGTAACCTTATCAATTGCGCCGGTCTGCAGTCGGATCGGGTCGCACGCCTCTGTGGGGTCGATCCTGCCGTGCAGATTGTGCCGTTCCGGGGGGAGTACTATAAACTGGCGCCAGCCTGTCGTGATCTGGTACGCAACCTCATTTATCCGGTACCCGATCCCCGCTTTCCATTTCTGGGTGTTCACTTTACCCGTATGATCGACGGTAGCCGGGAGGCTGGTCCCAATGCAGTTCTGGCCTTGAAACGAGAGGGCTATAACCGCTATAGCATTTCGCTACGTGATACACTCGAGGTCGTTTCGACAGCAGCGTTCTGGCGCATGACGTCGAAGTACTGGCGTATCGGATTGGGCGAGCTGTATCGTTCCTGGAATAAGGCCGCCTTTGTAAAAGCGTTACAGCGGCTCATTCCTGAGATTACGGCGGAAGACCTGGTGCCCGGTGGCGCCGGTGTGCGTGCACAGGCGCTGGATGAAAGCGGGAACTTACTGGACGATTTTCGACTGGTTGAAGCCGAACGAATGCTGCATGTACTCAACGCACCCTCCCCGGCCGCCACAGCGTCACTCAGTATTGGCGGTGAGCTGGCAACACTTGCCGGCCGCAGTTTTTCATTGGGGGAAAAGCAGAACAGTACGGCACCCCGGCAACCGGACAGGAACACAAAAAGGGGTTAAGGCGGGAGTTCAGATATGGTACATGGAGAAGTTATCCACCTGGAAACACAGGGATTTTCTGATCTGGTAGATGTGACACATGAGGTGCAGCAGGTGATCGATCGTAGCGGTGCAACCTGCGGGATCGTCAATCTTTTTATCATCGGATCAACCGCCTCGATAAGTACAATTGAGTTTGAGCCGGCCTTGAATGCAGATATTCGGGCCAAGCTGGAGCAGTTGGTTCCCAGTAACGAGCCCAGCCGACACTCCGCCACCTGGGGTGACGACAACGGCTTCTCCCATATGCGGGCGACCTTGATGGGGCCGGGCATCAATGTTCCTTTTGCTGAAGGCAGGCTGATTCTGGGTACCTGGCAACAAATTGTCGTAATCGATCATGATAACCGGCCAAGATCACGCCAGTTGCATGTACAGGTTCTGGGTGAGTAAACGGTACAGGGGAGGAGAATGACTAAGAACTGGCTGTTGCCGACATTAATTGCGACGCTCTGCTGGGGTTTATGGGGCTTTTTCGGCAAATTCGCCGCACGGGAAGTCAACGAAAACAGTCTGGTCCTGCTCGGGATTATCGGCGCTCTGGTAGTATATCCCATCTACATTGCATTGTATCACGGGAATTTCATGTTCAGCTGGAGAGAGCCCCACTACTACCTGGCACTTCTGGCGGGAGTGGCTGGTGGACTGGGGACCCTCTTCTTTTTCATGGCGCTGGCACGAGGCGAGGCGTCACGCGTAGTGGTTATCTCAGCACTGTATCCGGTGGTAACAGTCCTGTTGTCACTGCTGCTGCTGGGCGAGCTGGTTACTCTGAAAAAGATCGCCGGTGTTTTGCTGGCATTGGGCGGCATCGTGCTGTTGGCGGGCTAGATGAAGAAAGCAGCAAGCCAGCGATCACTATATGAGGTTGAAGGTATCGGCACCGTGCGTGTCGTCCGGAACAGGGCTTCACGCACCGTTTCATTATCGATCAGCAGTCATGGTTTAAGGGTAACCTGCCCCCGTTGGGTACCACTTAGAGATGTGCTCGGTTTCGTCAGGCAACGTAAACCCTGGATCGAGGAGCAGGCTGAAAGTATCGCGCGTAAAGGCGCAGGACTGTTGGCACGCGGTATCAACTATGATGCGATCGATCCTCGGGAAGCACGGCTACTATTGGTGACACGTTTGCGAGACCTTGCAAAGCTGCATGATTTCAGCTGGAGGCGCATTAGCATCCGTAACCAGCGCGCCAGATGGGGAAGCTGTTCCGTAAAAGGGGACATCAGCCTCAACCGCAAACTGGCAGCCCTGCCGGAGGAGCTGAGGGATTATGTGATACTCCATGAACTGCTCCATACCCGTATTCGGGATCACAGTTCCCATTTCTGGGACGAGCTGGCGCTGCTGGTGGAGGATTACCGGCGCCTGCGTGCGGAACTCAGGCAATATGGTCCCTTCTGAGATCGGATAAGTGTACGAACCACTCATAAACTGCGTTGAAGTTACCGCAGGTGGGCCGGCAGCTCCCGCTTGTTTGTCACTCCCTTAAGCAATATCTTTCACCAAAAGGGGAGGTATGCGAATGCGATGTCATTTTACTCTGCTGTCTCTGGCCGCACTACTGATCCTGCTCCCCGCTACCTTTGCGCTTCAACACAAAACCACCGGATTGATACACACGATTGAAATCTCCAGCGCGATAACTCCGGTTACAGCGGAATTCGTGGAACAGGCGGTGGAGGACGCAACCGCGGCGCAGGCTGAATGTCTCGTGATACAACTGGACACCCCGGGTGGTTTGATGAAATCAATGCGGTCCGTGATCAAGGCCATCATGGCCTCAGGTGTGCCGGTGGTGGTTTATGTTGCGCCCGGTGGTGCCCAGTGCGCTTCAGCAGGAGTGTTTATCGCGTTCTCGGCACATGTGGCCGCCATGGCACCGGGCACGAATATTGGCGCAGCGCACCCGGTAAGCCTGGGGCAGCAACCGGACTCCAGTGGAGTGATGCTGGAGAAAGTAACCAATGATGCGGTCGCCTACATCAGGAGCCTGGCTGAAAAGAGAAAGCGAAACGCCGACTGGGCGGAGGAAGCGGTACGGGAGAGTGTCTCCATTACTGAAACAGAAGCTCTCGAGTTGAAAGTAATCGACCTGGTGAGCGTCAGTCTGGACAGTCTGCTGGCTGAGATCGATGGCATGGAAATCGACACCGTCTTGGGAAAACGGCAGCTTCACACCGCCACTGCAGAAATAGAGCTGCGGGTAATGGATTGGCGCATGCGCTTGCTGGAGGTAATCACCGACCCCAACATCGCTTATATTTTGCTGTTGATCGGTATCTACGGCATTTTCTTTGAGCTATACAATCCCGGCGTCATCCTGCCCGGTGTGGTGGGGGGGATCAGTCTGATCCTCGGATTCTACGCTTTGCAGATGTTGCCGGTTAACTATGCCGGTCTGGGGTTGATTCTCTTCGGCATCATTCTCTTCATTGCGGAGATAAAAGTCACCAGCTTCGGACTGCTCAGCGTGGGCGGCACTTTATCGCTTCTGATGGGTTCGATCATGCTGATAGATTCTACGGAGGAGTTCATGCAGATATCCTGGTCGGTGATTATCCCGGGCGTGCTCTTTACAGCGCTATTTTTCATGGTTGCAATCGGTCTGGGAATCAAAGCACAGCGGCGACGCCGGGTGTCCGGAACCGAAGGCATGATCGGCGAAATCGGCCGGGCACACACAGAGATCGCCCCCGAGGGGACTGTATCAATCCGCGGTGAATTCTGGTCCGCTGTCAGTAACGAACCGATTCCGGCCGGTAGCAAGGTCAGAGTTCTGGAGGTGGAAAAACTGGAACTGAAGGTTGTGATACACTCATGATGGCTGTAATACATTAAGCCGCGCGGATCTTTACCGCGGGGAAGGAGAGCTGAAATGCTGTACTTTATAACACACCCGGGCACCATCCTGGTGGCAATCATTGTTTTGTTTCTTCTGGCAAGTGCGATCCGCGTGCTGCGGGAGTATGAGCGCGCTGTAGTCTTTCGGCTGGGTCGGCTAATCAATGTCAAAGGTCCCGGACTGATCCTGCTGATTCCTGTCATCGATCGTATGGTCCGGATCAGCCTGCGTATGGTGGTGATGGATGTACCACCGCAGGATGTTATCACCCGTGACAACGTATCGGTATCGGTTAATGCTGTCCTCTATTTTCGGGTGGTCGACGCTTCCAGGGCGGTTGTCGATGTGGAGAATTATCTGATGGCGACATCCCAGTTAGCTCAGACAACACTGCGCAGTATTCTGGGCCAATCTGAACTGGACGAACTGCTTGCGGAAAGGGATAAGATTAACCTGGAGCTGCAGAAACTGATCGACGCCCAGACCGACCCCTGGGGCATCAAGGTGTCGATGGTGGAGGTAAAGCATATCGACCTGCCACAGGAGATGCAACGGGCGATGGCCAAACAGGCGGAAGCGGAGCGGGAGCGCCGGGCCAAGGTGATCGCTGCAGAGGGGGAGTACCAGGCGGCGCAACGCCTGCAGGATGCTGCCACCATTATCTCCACTCACCCGGAAGCGCTGCAGCTGCGCTATCTGCAGACTCTGACCGAAGTGGCTTCGGAGAACAATTCAACCCTCATCTTCCCGGTACCGATCGATCTGTTTGCACCGTTTATCAAGAAGCGAGAAGAGATGAACACCTAGCCAATAACTCTTCAGGTCTGAATAAAGGGGCGGTTGTTTCCGTCCTTTTTTATAAATGCGGGTAAAACATCTATCTTGCGCTATTGGGTTCTGAAATTTCTCTGTCATCAATTAATATACAGTTATCATTTACCCCCTTCCCCTAGCAAGGAACAGAACTATGAATTGTATTCCCGGGGTCGGATGGTGGCGACGGGCTCTACTCCTGTCAGCAGCCCTCTTGACTTTAGTTTGCAGAGGAGAACTGGTGACAGCTCAACAAACACCGCCGGATGCACAACAGGTACGACACCTGAATCTGTATCATGGCGAAGAGGTAATAGACAATTATCACTGGTTACGTGATCGCGATAACCCCGCCACCATCGCCTATCTCGAGGAGGAGAACTCCTTTACAGCAGCTGCAATGGCACACACAGAAAAACTGCAGGATGAGCTGTATCACGAAATGCGGGGTCGTATCAAGGAAACAGATCTCTCTGTACCGATGCTGATAGATGGCTACTACTATTACAGCCGCACCGAACAGGACAAGCAGTACGGAATCAATTGCCGGCGTCGTGGTAGCATGGAAGCACCGGAAGATATCCTGCTGGATGAGAATGAGCTGGCGGAGGGTCTGGAGTATTGTGACGTGGGGATTTACCAGATCAGCCCCGACAACAACCTGTTGGCCTTCTCGGTAGATACCCAGGGGGATGAGATCTATCAGTTACGGGTCAAGGATTTGCGTACCGGTGAAATGGTTGCCGACCGGCTGGAAAATGTCGATGATGCCGCCTGGTCCACCGACAACACCACACTATTCTATACTACCCTGGATGCAGCACACCGGCCGGATAAACTGTATCGTCACAGTCTGGGTCAACCGGTTGCGCAGGATGTGCTGGTGTATCACGAAAAAGACGAGCGATACTACGCGGGCATATTTCTTACCAAAAGTAAAGACTACCTCATATTGACCCTGGGTAGCAATATCACCTCTGAAGCTCATTACCTCAGGGCGGCCGATCCGTTGGGTGATTTCCGTGTGATTGAGCCCCGTCAGCAGGGAGTCGAATACTCCGTATCACACCATGACGATTATTTCTACATCGTGACCAATCTGGATGCCATCAATTTCAGGCTTGTACGCTCAAATGTCTCACGCCCCGGATTACAGGACGCGACCGAGATCATCCCCCACCGGCCACAGGTAATGCTGGATTACATCAGCGTTTTCAGAGATTTCCTGGTCACTTATACCCGAGAGGGGGGCTTCCGTAAAATCCGGGTTTATAATCTGGCGGATGGCACCAACCACGAGGTTCAGTTTCCAGAGGGGGAGCCGGTCTATTCCGGAGGCAGCGGCGGTAACCCGGACTTTAACACACAGATACTGAGGTTGTATTACACATCCATGGTGATTCCCTCCAGTATCTACGATTACGATATGATCGCGCGAAGCTGGGTGCTGCAAAAACGCCAGGAGGTAATGGGTGGTTATTCACCGCAGGACTACAGCACGGAACTGATTTACGCCCGGGCCGGTGATGGAACCTCTATACCGGTTTCACTGGTCTATCGCGATGGTGTCCGCACCAACGGACCTGCACCGCTCTATCTGACCGGGTACGGAGCCTATGGCAGCAGCTCAGACCCCTATTTCTCAACCAATCGGCTGAGCCTGCTGGACCGGGGTTTTATCTATGCCATCGCCCATGTACGTGGCGGGGGTGAGATGGGGCGCGCCTGGTATGAAGCGGGCAAGTTCCTGCAGAAAAAAAATACCTTCAGCGATTTCATCGCCTGTACTGAGCATTTGCTGGCGGAAAAATACACCACCAGTGATCGACTGGCAATATGGGGTGGCAGCGCAGGTGGGCTTCTGATGGGAGCTGTTGTCAACGAGCGCCCGGACTTGTATCACGCAGTGGTGGCTGATGTACCCTTTGTCGATGTTATAAACACCATGATGGATCCAACGGTTCCACTGACGGTTATTGAGTACGAAGAGTGGGGGAATCCCGCTGACCCGGCATACTATGAGTATATCAGATCCTATTCCCCTTACGAAAATACCCGGGCCCAGGCGTACCCCCATCTGCTCATAACCGCTGGATTGAACGACCCCCGGGTTGGGTACTGGGAACCGGCCAAGTGGATAGCCCGGTTGCGCGATAGAAGCACCAGCGACAACCGGCTGCTTTTGCGCACTCAGATGGGCTCAGGCCACGGTGGCGCTTCCGGACGCTACGACTATCTCAAAGAGATAGCGTTTGAGTTTGCCTTTGTACTGGATGTCATGGGTATGCAATAGCGGTTGCAGACGATGCCTGTCGGGGGAAAACGTTCAGGAAAACCCCTTTGCAGGGTATCCTTGCTTGACTTGTTCCTCTTGAAGTGCTATTATGCAGCACCAAATGAGAGCCCTTCACCATGGGGCAAGCGCTTAAAAGGGAGATGTCCATGCATTTCGACATTAGAATATTCCCGAACGGACTGCTGGCAGTCCGGTTGCGTTCGTGGTGCAAGGCGCTCATTTTTCGCTGACGAGAATCAGCATAGTTTTTGCGGCCACGGAACCGACCTAATCCGTGGCCTTTTTTTTGGGGGTCGCGGGATCTGAATTCGCGATCCTTTTTTTGTCTCTCAGGGAGCTGATGTGTGTAAGACCAACAAAAACCAACCAATTACCAAAGGCAGACTGAGCCATCTCTGGCAGCTGATGCAAGGTAAACGCAATTTCTACGTCGGAGCTATCAGCGCCGAAACAATGGCGACCGGTTTCGCTTTTCTGGTACCACTCGTGATTCGTTTTGCCATAGACTCGGTAATCGGCGAAGAACCCTTCCATCTACCGGGACCATTATCCGGTTTCGTTCAGGAGTTAGGCGGGAGAACCGGACTGCAAGACAGGCTCTGGTTGCTGGCGGCGGTCATCGTGATCCTCGTCTTCTTGCAGGGTTTTTTCACCTATTTCAAGGGACGCTGGGCAGCCTCCGCCTCAGAATCGATTATCAAACGACTGCGTGAACGTCTCTATAACCACTTGCAGTACCTGCCGTTTGCCTACCACGCTCGGGCGGAAACCGGTGATCTTGTACAACGCTGTACATCCGATGTGGAAACCATCCGTCGTTTTCTGGCGGTTCAGGTAGTTGAGATGGGACGCGCCGTTATCATGCTGAGCATGATGATACCGATCATGTGGCATCTCGATCCTCAGTTAACGCTGGTGGCAATGATCAGCATACCTTTGCTGCTGTTGTTCGCCTACCTGTTTTTCCGCTGGGTAAAAAGCGCCTTCCAGAAAGCGGATGAAGCTGAGGGAGCCCTGTCAGCGGTACTGCAGGAGAACCTGACCGGTATCAGGGTCGTGCGCGCTTTCGCCAGGCAGGAACATGAAATTGGCAAATTTGAAGATCGCAATTCACGTTTGCGAGATCACTGGACCAGGCTGCTGCGCCTGCTGGCCTGGTATTGGTCGGTATCCGATTTCCTGGTTATGACCCAGGTAGCTGCGGTACTGGTGGTTGGAACGATATGGGCCGCCGACGGTGCTATCACCCTGGGTACACTGGTGGTATTTGTTACCTACGAGAGCATGCTACTCTATCCCGTGCGCCAGATGGGACGCGTACTTACCGATCTGGGTAAGGCTTTCGTTTCCCTGGGGCGCATCCGGCAGATCCTGCAGGAGCCCCGCGAGGATGATGCAACCATGGATCAACAGGTTCTCGGTGTGCGATTACAGGGCCGGATTGAGTTCCGTAACCTCACCTTCGGATATGAGCCGGAAAAACCGATCCTGCATGAAATAAGCTTCCAGGTTGCAGCAGGGCAGACGGTGGCCATTCTCGGTCCAACCGGTTCCGGTAAATCGACCCTCGTCAACCTCCTGCCCCGGCTGTATGACTATGACAACGGGTCTATCCTGGTTGATGGCAGGGAGCTGAGGGATTATCCCCGAAGTGAGATTCGACGACAAACCGGGATTGTACTGCAGGAGCCTTTTCTCTACTCCGGCTCCCTGAGGGAAAATCTCCGTTCCGGTCGGCAGGAAGCCGGTGACAAAGAGCTGTTCGAGGCTACGCAGACCGCTGCTATCCACGATGTTATTCTCTCATTCGAGAAAGGCTACGACACGCTGGTGGGTGAGCGGGGTGTGACCCTGTCCGGTGGCCAGAAACAAAGGGTGGCCATTGCCAGGGCTATCCTGCTGGATCCGGCGATCCTGGTCCTCGACGATTCACTTTCCGCAATTGATGCGGAGACGGAGATGCGAATACAGGAAGCGTTGCGCAACCGGCATGGTCGGGCCACAACCTTCGTCATTGCTCATCGACTGAGCACCGTACAGCAGGCCGATTTGATTCTAGTCCTGGAGGAGGGTCGTATCAGCCAGTCCGGTACACATGAACAACTAGTTGCCAGCGAGGGCCTTTATCAGCGCCTCTGGCAGATTCAGAACGGTACGGAACCGCTCAAGGAGTCATTGAGGAGGGAATCATGACCTACAGCACACTCCAGGAAGAGGAGTACACCAAGCGCTTTGATCTCAACCTCTGGCGTCAGGCACTCCGTTTCGTGAAGCCTTATCGCCGGGAAGTTATCGCCCTGATCGCAGTTATGGTCGGCGTGGCAGTACTGGAGGCTATCCCCCCGTTCCTGACCCGACAGGCGATCGATCTTTTCGTCGTACCGGGGCAGCTGGATGGCCTGGGCTGGTTCCTCGCCATCTATGGGGCCATTGTGATCCTGATGGGTCTGGGTATCTGGCTCTTGATCGTACTGGCGGGTAAGATTGATGTGTGGGTCTGTTATGATATCAGACGTGCAGGTTTTAAAAGGTTGCAGGAGCTGGATTTCTCCTACTATGACCGCACACCGGTGGGCTGGTTGATGGCCCGGATGGTGTCCGATACCGAGCGGTTGGCTGAAACAGTCGCCTGGGGATTGGTGGACATGGTCTGGGGTGTCTCGATGATGACCGTCATCATCGGAGTTATGCTCTACTTGAACTGGTGGCTGGCGTTGATCGTGCTGACTGTCGTACCGCCGCTGGTCTGGGTGAGTGCGTTTTTTCAGAAGCGCATTCTCAAGAGTTACCGGGAAGTGCGACGGACTAACTCCCGCATCACCGGAGCCTTCAACGAAGGCATCATGGGCGCCCGTACAACCAAAACCCTGGTGCGGGAAAGGGCAAATCTCCAACAGTTCACCGGACTGACCGGAAAAATGTACCGCTCCTCCTTTCTGGCGGCGGTACAGTCATCGCTCTACCTGCCGCTGGTTCTGGTGCTGGGTAGTATCGGTGCCGGACTGGGGGTCTGGTTTGGCGGGAGCGGTGTGATAGCAGGAGTTGTAACTTACGGCACGCTGGTTGCCTTCATTGTCTATGTGGAGCGCTTTTTTGAACCGGTACGCGAAGTAGCCCGCATTTTCGCCGAGCTGCAGAGCGCTCAGGCGGCTGCGGAGCGGATCTTCGCCCTGTTGTCCACCGAGCCGGAAATTGTCGACAACGATGCAGTGCGCCAGTTGATGGGAACTGCCGGTATTTATGATCCGAACCGTACAGATGCAGTGGTTGCGCCCGCGGTCTTCCCGGAAATCAAGGGTGCTGTGACTTTTGAACAGGTGGGCTTTGCCTACAAGGATGGGACCCGCGTCCTGGCCGACTTCAACCTGGAGGTTGTTCCTGGTGAAACCATCGCGCTGGTCGGAGCGACCGGCGGCGGTAAGAGTACGATTGCAAATCTGGTTTGCCGGTTTTATGAACCGACCAGTGGACGGGTCCTGATCGATGGTGTCGACTACCGTGAACGCAGCCTGCACTGGTTGCAATCCAATCTGGGGGTAGTGTTGCAGACGCCACAACTGTTCAGTGGTACCGTGCGTGACAATATCGCTTATGGGCGCCTGGAGGCCAGCGCTGCAGAAATTGAGCAGGCGGCGCGACAGGTGCGGGCCTGGGATTTTATCAGTGCTATGGAGCAGGGGATGGACAGTCCCGTGGGTGAAGGAGGTGGATTGCTCTCGACCGGCCAGAAGCAATTGGTCTCATTCGCGCGGGCGGTACTGGCAGATCCCCGCATTTTCGTGATGGATGAAGCCACCTCGTCAGTGGATACTGAGACCGAGCTGTTGATACAGGAAGCGCTGGACAAGTTGTTGCAGGGTCGAACCAGTTTTGTCATCGCTCACCGGTTATCAACTATTCGTAAAGCTGACCGCATCCTGGTAGTCGAGGACGGTTGTATCACGGAAGCAGGTGATCACGAGAGCCTGATGAAGCTGGAGGGGAGATACTTCGATCTATACACCCGGCGCTTTGAAAGGGACCGGATCAATAAGATACTGCATTGATGAAGAGGTTACCACAAAGGGGCGGGGCGCACTGCCCCTGTTTTTTCATGTCTCACTCCAGCCCTGGTGACACCTCCGCAGCCAGGGTTGTTGAGAGCAGCGAGCACGAGTATCACATAGGCGGTAATCCAAATCGACTGATTTGGCTCTATGTTTGCATGATACCACGACCCAGGGATCATTTTTCTGGTTTCGCTTTCACAGTTATCGCCATCAACACCACTACCCTCAGCGTTCGATCCTCTTCTCCATCTTCACATGTTTGATCCCGATCTCCTCGAATGGTTCACCCACCGGCTGGTATCCCAATCTGGTGTAGAACCGGTGTATCTCCCAGCGGGCGTGGCAGAAAACCGAAGTCAGACCTGCAGCAGCAGCTTCCTTTTCGAGGTGATCGACCAGCAGCCTCCCCACCCCCATTCCCTGGAATTCAGGATATACCGCCATTTGAAACAGTTTGACAGTGGGGGGTCTTGGGTGGAAGAGCACACAACCGATAACTTTGTCGTCCAGCAAAGCCAGCAGGTGGCGTGATTCTATCTCGAAGGGAAAAAACTCCGTACCCCCGGGCATACCGAGCGGTTCCCGCAATACCTTGACCCGCAACAGTCTTTCAGACTCGTACAACGGATCGTCGCTGGTGATTTCGATGATCTGGATCATAGTGCCGCTATGGTTATTCCAGACTGCCGAGGCTCTCCTCAACCGCATCCAGAATCTCGCAGGACTCTACCAACGCCTTCATCGCGTTGTGGTCATTGTACAGCGGTCGATCGACATCGAGAAAATCGACATGCCTGCGTATCACATCGTGGGCAATCCGTACTCCGGTACCCGGGGTGAAGTCACGTAAATCGAGCGCCTGGGCGGCAGCCATCAGTTCGATCCCGAGTACGCCATAAGCGTTATCCAGGATTTGACCATTCTTGATGGCTGTATTCATTCCCATGGAGACGAAATCCTCCTGGTCGGCCGCAGCTGGTATTGAAGCCACAGAAGCTGGTGCCGACAACATACGCTGCTCGACGATCTGCATATCGGCGGTATACTGGCTCAGCATCATACCGGAGTACATGCCGGCCCCTTTCGTCAGGAACGCGGGGAGGCCGACACTCAGAGCCGGATTGAGCAACCGATTGAGACGACGCTCCGATAGTACGCTTACCATGGTCACGGCCGCACTGATCATATCCATCGGCAGGGAAACCGGGGAGCCCTGGAAATTGGCACCGGTAAGGGTTAACTCCTCTTCCGGAAAGAAAATCGGGTTGTCACCAACCCCATTCAGTTCGATTTCCACCTGCTTCCTGGCATAGGCGACCGCGTCATGTGCCGCCCCGATAACCTGGGGTGTGGATCGCATCGAGTAGGCATCCTGCACCTTTATCTTGATCCTGCCGGTCAGCAGTTCGCTACCCTCAATCATCTTTTTAATCGCTGTGGCACTGCGGACAGCACCCGGGAATCCGCGCACCTGGTGCAGCCGCACGTCATATGGTTTGAGATTGGCGGTCAAACCCTCCAGGCTCATGGCGGCGGCAATTTCCGCCTGTTTTAGCCAGCGATTGATATCGAAGAGCTGTATCGCGCTCATTGCCGTCAGCAGGTTGGAACCGTTGATAATTGCGAGACCATCACGCGCCTGCAGACCGGGAATTTCGATACCGGCCCGTTCCAGCGCTTCCTTTCCCGGCAACCGTACTCCCCGGTAGAAGGCCTCCCCCTCACCCATCATCAACAGAGCTATCTGGGACATCGGCGCCAGATCACCGCTGGCACCAACCGAACCTTTCTGGCAGACGACCGGCGTGACTCCCGCGTTGAGCATCGCCACCAGCGTCTCTGTAATCTGGAAACGACAGCCGGAGTGGCCATGCGCGTGCACATTGATGCGTCCGACCATGGCGCCCCGCACATATTCGATGGGAGCCGGTGGCCCGATTCCAGCAGCGTGATTGTAAATAAGGAATCGCTGGAACTGTTTAACCTGTTCATCGTCCAGTACTACTTCGGAAAACTCGCCAATACCGGTGTTGACACCGTACATGATCTCACGGGCGTCAATTTTCCGTTCCAGCATCAGGCGACACCGCTTGATCCGCTCCAGCGCCAGGGGATGCAGTTCGACCGGTTCTCCCTGCCGGGCTACCTGAACCAATTTCTCAATGGTTAATCCGGAACCGTCCAGAACAACGCTCATTTTTATCTCCTCAAAATTTCCAGGCTAACCGCTTCATCTGCAGAATTACTGTAGGGCTGAGCGGTAAAGGGGTTATCAAAGTTGCCTGCTGCCAGGCACTATTATTTTTGATTGCACCGCTATTCAGGCAGATACCCCTGCTCGACCGCCTCCCTGATCAGCTGCTCAGCATATTCCCACAGCGCCGGAGCGCCATCAACAATCTGGTGATTTCGTGCCGCCACCTGCTGACTGGTAATACCGTGTCTCCGCCAGGCGCCCCCACCGTCGGCAAAATTACTCAACATCGGCTGCAGGCGATCGACAGCAGCGGCAAAACGTGCGGTTACAGTTTTGCGCGCCTCAAATTCGTCCCAGAGGGTGCGCAGCCCGGTTGCCTGGTCCACCGGCAGCAACCCGAATATCCGATCGGCAGCCAACCGCTCCCGATCCGGTTTGGTCGCTTCACCGGCGTGGTCATAGGCGAATGTATCACCGGCATCTATTTCCACCAGGTCATGTATCACGACCATCTTCAACGCTTTCAATATATCGAGCTGATCCTGATCAGCATATTCGCTCAACACGATGATCATCAGGGCCAGGTGCCAGGAATGCTCGGCGTCATTCTCACGGCGTCCACCTTTCAGCACAGATGTCTGCCGAAAAACTCCCTTTAGAAGCTCAACCTCCTTGATAAAACTCAGCTGTTGAATGAGCCGTTCGCTGGCCATTTGTTACCACCGGTTATTAGGATACACTTTTTATGTTCTCTGCAAGGGGCTGGCGAAACCTTTGTCACCGCAGATCGGTCAGGCAGGAAAACTGCTGCTTCGCTCTGCCCTGCAGCACACTGCAGCTGCGCTGTCATTGTCGGTGCGGAAAGACTGATGAAATAACCACACAGACTGGACTAAGGCAAACAGAGTTTCATCAAAGCAGCAAAATCCCACCCGCAGGTTTTTACCGACCCATTCAGGATCGCTTGCCGACCACGCTGACTGCTGGTGCGGATCGTTGCAGCACAATTCCGAGAACTATCAGGAGTAGACCGAGGATGGCAGTGTAATGTATCTGTTCTCCAACCAGTTGGTGGATCCAGATCAACGATATAAAAGGAGTCAGGTAGATAGCGTTTAGAGGGAGGGCTGGGTTGCGTGCCAGTGAAAGCGCCCTCAGCCAGAAAAAGAAGGTGAACCCCATCTCGAACAGTCCGATATAAAATGCTCCACCCAGTTCAGCCAGGGCTGGAAGTTCCACCATCCCCCGAAACGGGAGCGCGCAGACGAGATAGAGCGAACCCCAGCTGAAGGCCATAGCCAGCTTGAGCAGGTCATCGCGTTGATCCCGCAGGTTGAGCAGCCAGAAGAGCGCCCACAGGCCGGTGCTGCTCAATGCCAGCACGACGCCACTCAGCTCCCCCGGTCCCGGTACCACCAGGTTGCCCCGGGTGACTACCAGCAGGACGCCGGTATAACTCACAACCAGCGCCAGCATTTTGCGCCAGGTCAGCTGTTGCTTTAACAACGGAACCGACAACAGCATCAGCATCAACGGCCAGGTGAAGTTGAGCGGTTGCGCCTGTTGCGCCGGCAGCAGTTTGTAGGCGTTGAAAAGCACCAGGTAGTAGAGTACGGGGTTGAGCGCACCCTGCAGAGCTGACAACGCCAATTCCCGGGATGATTGCTGTCGGAGCAGCACTCTGCCGCCGCGGGCCAGCAGTAATACCCAGAGCAGCAGGGTGGAGGTGAGTGTGGCCAGCAGCAGGAGGTCGGCGACCGGCAGCCTGCGCAGAACCAGTTTGAAAACAGCAGCAACTGTGGACCACCAGAAAATCGTCAACAGAAGATAGATATTGGCCTGATGATCCCTCGTCATTATCGGTTCTGTTTTTTTGTAGCTGCCTGCACCATAACCGGGTGGAGTAAACGTACCAGCTCCCGGGGAGTCATCTCGATCAACAAGCCCCTCTTACCGCCGTTGATATAGAGGCGCGACAGTTGCATAATCGATTTCTCCGCGAAGACTCTCAGTTTGCGCCTGGTTCCGAAAGGGGAAGTTCCACCCACCAGATAACCGGTGATTTTCTGTGCCTGAGCCGGGGGGCAGGTTTGGATCGCCCGGACACCGAGTTGCCTTGCCAGTTGCTGCAGTGAAACCTCACGATCGCCATGCATCAACATTAAAAGGGGTTCAGCATTGGTGTCGATCAAAACCACGGTTTTAACCACTTCAAATTCAGCCGCCCCCGACTCCCTGGCTGCCACACCGGTCCCCCCATGTTCCTCGTAATTGTAAAGATGTGTTTCAAAACTTGCCTTCCGGGTGCGCAACCAGCGGATACCGGTTGTGACGGGGACACGCGGATTTCTCACTGACACCTCCCTGAATGACAGGAATTCTGATAAATGACCCGTTTGAAGATGGTCAAAGAACCGCATAAGTTCAACCGGCTCGATTATAGACCTTAATGTATTGGCCAGTAAAAAAGCGACCACTGAAATCACCAAACTTAGAATATTTTTAGCATAAGCGAAAAGAGTTGACAATTTCACGATTAGTGCTTACATAAAGTCTGAGGGAGGGTGGTTCCGACCACCTGATTATAGATAGATTCACAAACGGACTACGCTACTCAACCAAATCTGTGAGAGGAAATGATTGATTTGTCCGTGCGCGGGGCATACTGCGGTGTGACCCCGCTTTTTTTTGGTAATCTGGCTGACTCTTCCCCCCTCCGAATTGCTTTCCCGCTTGGTTGATTGCTGATTGGGTGTTTTCTTGATGTGGAAACCTGGATCACACCGTTCAGCGAGAATATCATGGCAGCAGGTCTGTTAATCTGTTTCTGTATGGTAGCAACAACATTGCTGCCGATGGAATTTTCCCAGGCGTCACCAGCGGCCTTGAACCAGGAGGGCTCCTTTCCCTCTATCCATCAACTGCAACTGCAACAGAACTTTCCAGATTTAATACCCCCGGGTGGAATCCCCCCCCAATATATCCCGCTGGCTTCCGGACGGGATCGGCTTGAACGCAATCTGGTTGGTTTTCTGCCCTACTGGATGGGCACCAGCTGGCAGAATTTCCCACCGCAACTGGTGACACATGTCTGCTGGTTCGCCCTGGAGCTGAACGCTGCCGGCGGGATTGACGCTCAACATGGTTGGCCGGACGGTCCCCTGGTTGACTACTTTCACAGCCATGGCGTACCGGTGCTGGTAACGGCGACCCTGTTTGGTGGGGCCGACCTGGCAACTTTGCTGAACTCACCGACCTACCGGGCTAATGCCTGCAACAATATGCTGGAACGGATGCGGGCGGGAGACGCGGACGGTATCATGATCGATTTCGAACAGTTGCCCGCCAGCCAGTACTGGAATATGCTCACCTTCATGAATGAGTTGAGGTCGGCAGTTGACCAGGCGGGTGTGGAAGATGGGCGTCTCTACCGGCTTATGGTCTGCACCCCGGCGGTGGACTGGGCTGGGAGTTACGGCTACAGTGGGCTTTCCGACTGCTGTGATGCACTGTTTATCATGTGTTACAATTACTACTGGAGTGGTTCCACCACTACCGGACCGGTCGCACCTGCCAGCGGTTGGGGCAATTACAATGTCGACTGGTCGGTGCAGGACCATCTAAATTATAACGGTAACCGGCCCGATAAGTTACTGGTCGGGATGCCCTGGTACGGCTATGACTGGCCCTGTCTGTCTGCCGAACCGGGTACAGCCACCAGTGGGGCAGGTACCGCAAGAATTTATTCCTCCGCTCGCGACCTGGCCCTGGAACAAGGCTGGCAACGTGAGACAATCGCGCAAACACCCTGGACACCCTATCTCGCTGAAGGATGGCGTCAATGCTGGCATGAGGACACTGTCAGTCTGGGCCTGAAACTGGATCTGGTAGAAATCTATGACTTGCAGGGCGCAGGTGTCTGGGCGCTGGGATACCAGGGGGAGTGGAGTGAGGTCTGGGTTCAGATTGAACAGCGTCTGGTTGGGGAGCCCCCTGGCGGTGTCGCTGATCTGCAGATAGAATTACATGATGGTGGCGTGCGACTGAGCTGGTCTCCACTGCCGGGTGCTACTGCCTACATGATACACGCCTCCAGCGATCCCTACTTTTCACCCACCCCCGGAACCCTGCTTTTTACCCAGGCTGCAACCTGGTTTAACGCACCGGCAAGCGATTCGGCCTGTTTCTACCGGGTGGTTGGAGTTATCGAATGAGCGGGGAACTCGCCGCCATCCTGACAGCTGCCTGTTTCGCCTATAACGCGATCCTCTTCAACATCGCCGGAAGGCGCGTTACTTCGCCGGTAGTCAACCGTATGCGCCTGCTGGGGGCACTGGTCGTACTGGCGAGCCTGCACTGGATTTTGCGTGGCACTCCCTTTCCCCTCGATGCGGGATGGGAACGTTTTAACTGGCTGGCGGTTTCCGCTATCATCGGGTTTGTCCTGGGTGACGCCGCCCTCTTCGAGGCGTTGGTACGTATTGGTGCCCGTTACACCGTATTGCTGACAACCCTGATCCCGATTTTCAGCAGTCTGATCGCCTGGCTGCTCCTGGGCGAACGAATACTGCTCACAGAATGGGGCTTTATCCTCCTGACGATGGCCGGTATTGCCTGGGTTATCACTGAACGGCGTACTACTGGAATTGTATCACGTCGCCACCTCTTTACCGGGTTGGGGCTGGGAATCTTCGCAGCGTTGGCACAGGCCACAGGTCTGGTTTTCAGCAAGTTGGGACTGAGTGATGAGTATTCGGTGTTTTCTGCAACCCTGGTTCGTATTGCAGTGGCCACGTTGATCCTCTGGCTCCCGATCATGCTGCGTCGTCGGGTGGGTGAGGATTTCAGGAGACTTAAGGACCGGGTAGCTCGCAACGCGCTTTTGAAAGGTACTTTCGTGGGACCGGTCGCAGGTGTAATGCTCTCCCTTTACGCGGTACAGCAGGTGCGGGTTGGTATTGCCTCGACGCTGATGTCATTGATCCCCATATTCCTGCTGCCGCTGGGATGGTTTATGCTGAAAGAGAGAGTTTCCTGGCGAGCGCTGCTGGGTACAATACTGGCGGTAAGTGGCGCAGCCGGGCTGCTGCTCGGGTAATGCCAACGAGGACTGGAAAAGGCACGATCATCTCCCGCCAGTCAGGTTTCAATAGTTGCAGGTTGACTGCAACCGGGTTGAACATTTCCTCTTCTAAACGGAAGTGAAGAACAGAGGAGTGGAGTCTGTTTTGAAGGAGAAAATGACGATCATACCTCTTTGTCTCACACTGTTTATTGCACTGCCTGTGTTATTACCTGCAGCCGAGGGCATCGTCCGTGGCACAGTACACGATGGTGTAACTCTGCAGCCCCTGGGCGGAACCAATGTGACGATTGAAGGATCCACCGCCGGTGCTGCCACCGACAGCAACGGTGTATTTGAAATAAGGCTGGTCCCGCCCGGCACCTTGCAGCTGAGGGCGAGTCGTCTGGGTTACAGCTCGCGGGTGTTGACTGCGGTAGTTGTGCATGCAGAACGTATCACACAGGTCGAATTCAAGCTGCAGCAGCAACTCGAACAGATGGACACGGTTGAGGTGGTCGCCCACGCCGAGTATTTCGACGCTCCCCGCGAAATGAAAGTCAGCACCCAGACCATGCGCTTCGAGGAGATCCGCCGTGCTGCCGGTGGTATCGAGGACATTCAACGTGTCGTACAACAGCTGCCGGGTGTTGTCTCCACTACCGATCAGGATAATGAAGTGATCGTACGGGGTGGTAATCCAAACGAGAACATGTTCCTGCTGGACGGACTGGAACTACCCAACATCAACCACTTTGGAGTGCAGGGGGCCGGGGGCGGACCAATCGGCATGCTGAATAATGAACTTGTCAGGGAGGTCGATTTTCTGGCAGGTGCTTTCCCCGCCCGGTGGGACGGCAAACTTTCCAGCGTCATGGATATTTCCCTCCGCTCAGGACGTCGCGACCGGTTGCAGGGCAATATCAATCTCTCGATGTCCGGCGCGGGTGCTCTGCTGGAAGGTCCCGCTGGTGCAGGCACTTCCTGGATAGTTTCTTTTCGACGCAGCTATCTGTCACTGATTCACGGTGCTGTCGGGCTGACGGCGATTCCGGAGTACTGGAACAGCCAGTTGAAAGTGACCCACCAGATAACACCCCTGCAGAAGCTGATGTTCAACGGTATCTATGGCGATGACTACATAAGTTTCAGCGATTCCGCGCAGACCGCCTACTCCCGTGGCGCGGAGGATGTAGACAGCCGGGGTCACCAGGGAGCCCTCGGTCTGACGCTGGATTCATACTGGTCGGAACGACACTACAGCCGTACTGTACTCGGGGTTTCGGAAAACTACTGGGATCTGCTGGTAAAGAAGGACAAGGTGGAATGGGTCACCATTAACAACCGGGAGCGTCTCTGGCAGCTGCGCAGTGACCATACCTGGCAGTTGACCCACCGCCTGGAGCTGTACGCCGGGGCTTACTGGAAGACCTTCCAGAGTGACTATGATGAGGTCATCTCCGCCGACACCGTTTTCTACTACGATCCTGCTGATCCTGCGGAAGATCCGGAACCGGTTGGTTGGGATCCGGAGCATATCGAACCACGTCATGCTGTTGACTGGTCCGGGTATGATCAACTGCCCGGTGGCTACTTTGAATTCAAGCTCAACTGGCACCGCTTCTTCATTCGCCCCGGTGTACACCTGATGTATACCGGTTGGAGCGATGAGTTGACCTTTTCACCACGTCTGGCTCTGGTTCTGCCCTCGTCCCCTGTCAGCTGGAAGGCAGCCTGGGGACGCAGCCACCAGCCACCCTCTCCCTCGCTTACCCATATTTACAATAAGGATTCCCGGTTGTCACCCGCCTTCAGCGATCAGGTTGTTATCGGCGCTGAATGGCGTCCCCGCGATGATCTGAAGATTACGCTGACCGGTTATCAGCGCTGGTTCCGGAAAGTGCCAATCAGCAGGTCGCTTACAACTACCGACAGCCTGGATAGTGGTTTTGACTATGTTAATGCGGGGGAAGGGGATTCCCGTGGGGTGGAGTTCTTTATGCAGCAGCGGATGACGCGTGGTTATTACTACATCATCAGCCTCGCTGCGTCCCGCGCGGAACGGATTGATCCCCGTGACGGCAGCACCCGTCTGCCGGACAGCTGGGACTATCGTCAGGTCGTCTCGTTGAGCGGGGGGCGCAAGATTCCCTTCCACCATAAGCCCTGGTATCAACAGCTCAAAAAACAGTGGTGGTTCAATCTGATCGCCTGGTTGCCTGTTACACCGGCCGATGAACTGGAGCTGCTGCTGCATTATCGCTATCTGGGTGGGCGTCCCTACACTGAATCCATCTACTATCCGGAACTGCGTCGCTGGCTGACCGACGGGTCGACTCCTTTCAACGGCGCCCGTTATCCGCACTATTCACGGTTGGACCTGCGGATTGACCGTCGCTTCTTTTTCGGGCGCACCAACCTGGTAACCTACCTGGAGGTGGAAAACCTGTTTGACCGTAAGAACATCTTCAAGCAGGACTATACCAGCGCCGGCGAACGGGTTGATATCCTGCAGTTCCGTCGTTTCATTGTCGGAGGGGTAGTATGGGAATTCTAAGTTCAACCCAACCTGCGGCATAAAAATGGATGTAAGACAATAATGGAGTTTTCCTCGACCGACCTGCAGCAAATGGCTGCGTGTGGCATTGCTGTTGAAGCGGTAAAAGAGCAGTTACAACGCTTTCAACAGGGTGTTCCACCCATCAGGATAGAGCGCCCCTGTACAATTGACGATGGTATCCGGCAGTTGGACACTCCCGAGATTCACCGGTTGCGCCAACGCTTCCAGACAGCTTTAAACCGGGGACGTGTTACAAAAATGGTACCCGCTTCCGGAGCGGCTACCCGTATGTTCCAAGCGCTGCTGACGGTGCTGGAGCGTAACGATCTACCGGAGGTGAACGACCTGCGACAACAGGCTCATATAAATCAACAGGTGCGTGATACACTGACATTTCTCGAGAACCTCGAGCAGTTTCCCTTTCAGACGAAGCTCGCCAGACTGGCGCAAGCACGCGGAACGGATTTGAAAACCGAACTGGCTGCCGGTGTGTATCGCGAGGTGTTACAGGATTTGCTCACCACCCGGGGAATGGATTGTGTCCGTCTGCCCAAAGCTGTACTTCCATTCCATAGTTATAAGGATTACACCCGGACAGCTGTCGAAGAGCATCTGCAGGAAGCGCAACAGTACGCCTGTGATCGTGAGGGTCGTCTGCGACTCCATCTGACCATTTCTGATGAAAGTAGAGCAGCGGTGGAGGGTCTGCTGGCCCGAGCGGCTGCAAGCCAACTGCCAGCAAGCCTTGTGCTGGAAATCACCTGTTCCGATCAGCATACCAGCACCGACACTATTGCAGTCGATTCTGATAACTACCCGCTGCGTGATGATCAGGGACGTCTGGTTTTCCGCCCCGGGGGGCATGGCGCCCTGCTGGAAAACCTGCAGGAGCTGGGTGGTGATGTTATCTTTGTCAAAAACATCGACAACGTGGCACACGATCGACATCTGGCGTTGACTGTAGAGTACAAGCAGGCTTTGGGTGGCTTATTGCTGGAACTCCAGGATCAGCTGTTTGCCTGGTTGCAGGAAATGACTACAACTGCAATCTCCCCGGACAGCCTGGGGGAAATGCTGCTTTTCGTACAGCAGGAGCTGGGGCTCCAACCACCCGGGGATGTTCTGGAGGCCACAGCAGCGGTGCAGCTGCCCTGGATGATCGCCCGTTTGAACCGGCCGTTGCGGATCTGCGGGGTAGTGAGAAACGAAGGGGAGCCGGGCGGCGGACCTTTCTGGGTAAGGGATGATGCCGGTATGGAGACAAAACAACTGGTTGAGCTGGGACAGGTTGATGTCAGCGATCCGGATCAGCAAGAACTGGTGAATGGTGCCACACATTTCAGCCCGGTGGATCTGGTCTGCGGTGTGCGGGATTTCCGTGGCGATCCCTTTGATCTGCACCAATTCCGTGATCCTGCCAGCGGTATGATCTCGGAGAAATCTTACCAGGGCCGCCAACTGAAAGCGTTGGAATTGCCCGGACTCTGGAATGGCGGCATGGCCTACTGGAATACAGTATTTGTTGAAGTACCCCCGCTGACCTTCAATCCAGTCAAATCGGTCCTCGATCTGTTGCGACCACCCCACCAGCCGCAGGACTGAAACCGGCGTAATTGGCGCCAGGGAGTTGCATGACCCGACAGCTTTTCTCCGAACTGGCGCTACGCGGCCTCAAACTGCGTAACAGGATATTTATGTCACCCATGGTGCAGTACAGTGCGGAAGCAGGCTGTGCGACCAGCTGGCATCTGGTGCACTATGGCGCCCGCGCTGTGGGTGGGGCCGGGTTGATTATTCTGGAAGCGACCTCCGTCAGTAATGAGGGTCGTATTTCAGGTGGTGATCTCGAGCTGCATAACCAGAGGCAGGCCGCCTCACTGGCACCGCTGGCAGGCTTCATCCGGCAGAATGGGGCTGCGGCCGGAATCCAGCTGGCCCACGCCGGACGCAAGGCGGGGAAACGTCCACCCTGGGTGAGAATTGACCAGGGGGAACCGCCACTCTGGCCGACGGTTGCACCCAGCCCCCAGCCTTTCAGCTCTGTCGACACCCCTCCACACGCGCTTACCAACGCTGAGATAGAGGAGATTGTGATACAATTTCAAAACTCTGCTCAACTGGCGCTGCAGGCAGGATTCCAGGTCGTGGAAATTCATATGGCTCACGGGTATCTTTTGCATCAGTTCCTCTCGCCGCTGACCAATCTGCGCACTGATGAATTTGGCGGGTCGCTGGAAAATCGGCTGCGGTTGCCACTCCAGGTGACACGGGCGGTGCGAGCCGTCTGGCCGGATGACCTGCCACTGTTTGTGCGTATTTCCGCCACCGACTGGACAGCGGGGGGCTGGGATCTGGAACAGTCTCTGGTGCTGGCTGCAGCACTCCAGGGGGAAGGAGTTGATCTGATCGATTGTTCCAGTGGTGGCCTGTTGCCTGCGGCGGAGATCCCTGTCGAACCCGGCTACCAGGTGCCGTTTGCCTCATCGATCAGAGAGCAGGTCTCGATTCCAACAGCAGCTGTCGGGTTGATCACCGAGCCGGCACAGGCGGATGCGATCATCAACAGCGGTCAGGCGGATGCTGTCTGCCTGGGAAGGCAACTGCTACGGGAGCCCTATTGGCCGCTGCGTGCAGCGCATCAACTTGGTGTCAACCTCGATTGGCCGCAACCGTACCGAGCTGGGAAGTGGAGGTAATGAGCACGATTCAACAGATTGTCCCAGGTCGCTTCAGGGTACCGACCTGGGAAATGGAAGTCGTGAGCATGGACATCAGATTATCCCAGGTCGCTTCAGGTACCGACCTGGGAAGTGGAAATCGTGAAATAGTTCTGCTCAAGCTTGAAGCGGGCTGTTTTCTGAAAAAGAAAAACTGCTATCACGCCCTGTATATGAAGCGTTACCATGTTTATAGACGAATGAAATTAAGTAATACTACTATATTGCCATTGTTTGACCGAGACGAATATGCCCGAATACGGGCAAATAGGGAAAAAGTTCATATTCTGAAATGATTTACCTTGCCTGTTCCAACTCCCGTTATGATACTGTTCATCAAACATGATAGTAGCCACCGGAAGCTGTCGGTGGTGCCCGGTTCATCGACAATTCCCGAACCGGTCGGTAGCTGGATGATACCCTAAAAATAGAATATTGGCGGAGGAAAAATGAGAGATCAGCGAACCCGCGAAATGCTGGATCAGGATATACGCCGCTGGGTTGACAAGTACAGTCGTGAGCGGTCTGCCTTGATCGCGATTCTGCACAATGTACATCGCAAATATTCCCAGGTGTCCGCTCACGCAATGGAGGAGATTGCAGATTACCTGGGTATTCACCCTGTCGAGGTTTACGGCGTGGCTACATTCTATTCCTTCTACAATGCTGAGCCGAAGGGCAAAAAGATCATACGCCTCTGCCGGACTATTTCCTGTGATATGCAGGGCAAGCGGGATCTGGTTTACGCCCTGGAGCATCGTTTCGGTATCCGTTTCGGTGAAACCACCAGGGATGGTAAGTGGACATTGGAGTACACCAGTTGTATGGGTTGGTGCGATCAGGGACCAGCCCTCTTTGTTAATTCCAAGCCCTACACCTCTGTAACCACCGAGAGACTGGACGCTATTCTGGCCGAGTAAAGGGAGCAAAAATGACTGAACGCAAAGGACCAATCCTATTCAGACCCTATACCGCTTTCAGCGGAATGAGAAAAGCCTTCGAAATGGGTAACGCCAAAGTGCTCGCCACCGTAAAGGATGCAGGCCTGCGTGGACGGGGAGGGGCAGGGTTTCCAACCGCGATGAAATGGAAATTTGCCCTGGACGATATCAGTAAAGATCATCAGGATTACAGCAAGGATCGCTTCATCATCTGTAATGCGGATGAGGGAGAACCGGGTACTTTCAAGGATCGGGTGTTGCTGGAAGAACAACTCGGGCTGTTACTGGAAGGGATGCTCATCGCCGGTTACACCATCCGCGCCTCCACCGGCATCATCTTTCTACGTGGTGAATACAACTACATGTGGGATCAGATCAAGGGGACCATCCTGCGGTGGCGTGCCGAGGGCATGCTGGGCGAGAACCTGGACGGCAAGGGTTTTGACTTTGACATACACATCCGCATGGGTGCCGGCGCTTATGTCTGCGGTGAAGAGACCGCCCTCATCGAATCTATGGAAGGATATCGCGGCGAACCCCGCAATCGTCCCCCTTTCCCTGTCAACGCCGGTTTCAATAAGCGCCCGACAGTGGTCAATAATGTCGAAACTCTCTGCCAGCTTCCTCACATCCTGAATGAGGGAGCCGACTGGTTCAAAAAGATAGGAACCGAGGAATCAACCGGCAGCAAGCTGCTCAGCATTTCGGGTGATTGCAGTAAGCCGGGGGTTTATGAAGTACCCTTCGGGGTCACTATCCAGGCTGTATTGGAATTGGCTGGTGCGGTAGGTATCAAGGCGGTTCAAGTCGGCGGTGCGTCCGGTATCTGCCTGAGCGCGCATGAGTTTGATCGAACCATCTGTTTCGAAGATGTCCCCACCGGCGGATCGATCATCATCTTTAACACTACCCGGAACATGCGAGAAGTACTGGTCAACTTCCTCGGTTTCTTCATGGAGGAATCCTGCGGACAGTGCACACCCTGTCGCTACGGAACCGAATGCCTGCTGGATGGCATCCTGCAGTTGAGTCGCGGCGAGTGTAGCGACGAGTACCTGTCGGAGCTGCTGGATCTTTCCGATTCGATGGCTATCGCTTCCAAGTGCGGATTGGGACAATCGGTTGCCAATCCGTTCCGGTCCATTATAGAGAGATTTCGTGGCGAAATCTACCATGGGTAGTCTGCTGTATCCCGTCGCCAGTGCGGACTGATCAAAAGTTACAAGGAGTTCACATATGGGCAACCTTTCAAATTTCGAAAGCTCCCGCATACCTTCGTCACATCTGCAACAACAGATTGATGCAACCGGCAAAGCTGATGTGGAGATAGCGATCAACGGCAAGAAGCTCACGGTGCCCTATGGCACCAGCATCCTGAATGCCACCCGTCTGGTCGGCGTTAAAATCCCTACGCTTTGCAGCCATGATGACCTCTGTGTGGTTGGTGTCTGCCGTTTGTGTCTGGTTGAAGTCGAAGGACAAAAAACACTGCAGGCTGCCTGCGCCTATCCCATCACTGCCAGTATCAACATCAGAACCCACACGACAAAGGTGCGTAAAGCCCGTCGTCATGTGCTGGATCTGATGCTGCGAAATCACTATGGCGAATGTTATGCTTGCCGTCGTAATCATAAATGCCAGCTGCAGGACCGGGCGAAAGAGCATGGTGTCGATTTCTTTCGTTTCGGTCACATCAAGGAAAAACGTTTTGAGGAGGATCTCTCCTCTTACGCTGTCGTGCGTGATCCCGACAAGTGTGTCCTCTGCTATCGGTGTGTACGCACCTGTATCGATATGCAGGAGGTCGGGGTTCTCGAATTCATTAATCGCGGTTTCGAAACACAGGTTTCTACTTTTATGAACAAGCCGCTGGCTGAGGTCATCTGCGTCAACTGCGGTCAGTGTATCAATCGGTGTCCCACCGGAGCCCTGCGTGCCAACGATCCCTCCGATAAAGTCTGGCGCGCAATCGAGGATCCCGAAAAGCATGTGATTATGCAAACGGCACCTGCACCCCGCGCCTGCATCGGAGAAGAGTTCGGTCTGGAAGCCGGTCATAGCCTGACCAGAGAGCTGAACACCGCCATCCGGATGATCGGTTTTGATCAGGTGTTTGACACCAACTTCGCCGCGGATCTCACCATTATGGAAGAAAGTGCCGAACTGCTTACCCGTCTCAAGGACGCTCTGGTTGAAGGGAAGGATATTCCCTTGCCGATGATTACCTCCTGTTCACCAGGCTGGGTGAAGTTCTGTGAGCATTTCTACCCCGACCAACTCGATCATCTCTCCACCTGCAAATCACCGCAACAGATGTTTGGCGCCCTGCTGAAAACATATTACGCCGAGAAGAGCGGCATCAATCCGGCGAATATAGTCACCGTGGCATTGATGCCCTGTTCGGCTAAGAAATTCGAGTGCAATCGACCCGAAATGCAGGACTCCGGTCACAAGGATGTAGACTACGGTCTGACTACCCGCGAGATGGCTCAGATGATCAAGGAGTGCGGTATTCATTTGCCGGATCTGGACAGGGAGGATTTTGACCATCCGCTGGGGCTGGGCTCCGGTGCCGGTCTGATTTTCGGTGCCACCGGTGGGGTGATGGAGGCGGCCATCCGTACCGCATATGAAATCGTCACCGGCCGTGAGGTTCCGTTTGAGGGTCTCAATGTAACACCGGTTCGCGGGATGGAGGGGATTCGGGAAGCCTCAATTCTAATAGAAAATCCGGTTGAGGAGTGGAAGTTTCTCGCAGGTGTCGAATTAAAGGTCGCGATCGCGCATGGCACCGCCAACGCCAAGAAAATAATGGAGCTGGTCAAGGCCGGGAAAGCCGATTACCACTTCATTGAGATCATGGCCTGTCCGGGCGGCTGCCTGGGTGGCGGTGGAGCGCCGATTCCGACCAACGATGAGATTCGGCGCAAACGTGCCGAAGCGCTTTACAAAGAGGACGCTTCACTTGAAGTTCGCAAATCCCATGAAAATGCCGAAATAGACCAGATCTATGAGGAGTTCCTGGGGGAACCGCTGGGTGAGAGATCACATCGTCTGCTGCACACTCACTACACGCCTCGTGGTAAACGGATCGGGGACTGATTGATTGCCAGTTGACGCACAGATGAAACCTGCACAGCTGTCAATCCAGGCAGGTGATTTATCATCGAGCGTTTGAAGAGGATCCTCAAACGGGTAGAATCTGGCGGTAGAGAGGCGGTACATTTTTGATGGATAGCTTCCTGGCTACCCGTTATTGAATGGGTGCCGGGGGACTCCTTTAACGAGATCACAAAACGCTGAATGATAACAGATAAAAAAATGACAGTTGAAAATGCTTCTATCAGGAAAGATGACACAACGACAACTTCTTTTATCGATGAAAAGCAGATTGAGTCACTGCTGCACGATTGCCAGCCAACGCCAACATCAGTCCAACGGATCATTGCCAGATCGCTCAGCAAACAGCGTCTGGAGCTGGATGAAGTAGCTACCCTCCTGAATATTGAGGACCCGGAGCAACTGGACGCAGTTTTTACGGCGGCCCGTGAGCTGAAGCAGAGTATCTACGGCAACCGGATAGTACTCTTCGCACCGCTTTATATCGGTAATGATTGCGTCAACGACTGCCAGTACTGTGGCTTTCGACGGTCCAACCGTGAGGCGCAACGGGTAACCCTGAATCAGGCGGAGGTGCGTGCAGAAATTGAGGCTCTGGAAAGGGTGGGTCACAAGCGGCTGATCCTTGTCTTCGGCGAGCATCCCCGTTACAGCGCTGACTTCATTGCCGACATGACTCGCCTGGCTTATTCCGTCAGACAGGGGCCGGGTGGGATACGCCGGGTCAACATCAACGCCGCACCCCTCACCGTGGAGGATTACCGCCAGGTGGCCGCCGCCGGGATAGGCACTTATCAGGTCTTTCAGGAAACTTACCATCGTGCCACCTACGAGCGTTATCATCCGGCGGGTACTAAAAGCAACTTCAACTGGCGGCTCCATGCCCATGACCGCGCGCTGGAAGCAGGTCTGGAGGATGTCGGGATCGGTGTCCTGTTCGGATTGTATGAATGGCGTTTTGAGGTGATGAGTCTGGTAGCCCACGCTATCCATCTTGAGGAGAAATACAAGGTTGGTCCGCACACCATTTCTTTCCCCCGGTTTCAAGCGGCCCAATCTGTTACTGCACCCGATTACATGGTCTGCGACGAGGAGTTTAAGCGACTGGTGGCTGTGCTGAGACTGGCGGTGCCCTACACCGGGTTGATACTGACGGCCCGGGAGAGTGCCGCTGTCCGCAATGAGGTGATCGAGCTTGGTTGTTCGCAGATCGACGCCGGTTCCCGCCTGGAGCTGGGTGGTTATCGCCAGGAGGCTCATGACCAGAACCTGGAGCGGGAGCAGTTTCAGTTGGGTGACGACCGCTCACTGGAGGAGGTGATAATGGAGCTGCTGGAGCGTAATTATTGCCCCTCCTTCTGTACCGCCTGCTATCGGCTTGGTCGTACAGGAGAAGAATTCATGAAAATAGCCATCCCCGGTTCTATTCAACAGTTCTGTACCCCTAATGCCCTGCTGACTCTGAAGGAGTACCTGAAGAACTACGCTACGGCAAATACAAAATCCTCCGGAGAAGAGGTTTTGAAAACGCAACTGGCTAAGATTGCTGACTCGAGGTTGCAACGCGAGATTGTGAATCGATTAAAACGAATTGAACTTGGCGAGCGTGACCTATATTTCTAGTTCTCAACCCCCCCGGGGTCGGACCCGGTTAAGTTGTTAAAATTGTGCAAGATAACCCCAAAATATTGGCAAAATATGCCCTTAAACGACCCTTTTTCGCCTGAAAAACAGAGGATTTCTGTTATCGTATTTCCCAGTTAAGCTGACCGTTTGAGTTAGTGCATTTCGGGAAATACTATATAAGTGATACCACTGTCTCCATTATATACCGATACTCAAAAAGAATGCCCTCCTGGACAGATCGAAGAAGCATCGGTTTATAGTATTGCTGACAATGGCGATGGACGTTTTGATCGTATATTTGTAGCAATACTATAAACTGACATTTCAGGTGAGCATCACTATGGATGAACGACTGGACATTTTCCCAGGATGAAAACAGCAACAGCCAACCGGCTCCATATCGGTATTTTCGGCAGGCGAAATGTAGGTAAATCCCGTTTTATCAATCTGTTCACTAACCAGGATATCGCCATCGTCTCAGAACACCCTGGTACCACCACCGACCCGGTCTATAAATCGATCGAGATTCTGCCGAAACCGGGGCCCTGTGTTATCATCGATACAGCGGGACTCGACGATGTCGGGCAGTTGGGGGAGTTACGGAAAAAGAAAGCTCGCCAGGTGCTGAACAAGACCGATCTGGCGCTACTGCTGATAACTGCGGAGACCGGTTGGGGTGAATTTGAGGAACAGCTCCTGGAGGAGTTGAAGCAGCGCTCGATCACGGCGGTAATCATCGTCAATAAAATAGACCTTGACCGACAAGCGGCAATCAACGTCGCCACCCGGGCCGGGGCAAGCGGCCTGCCGGTAATAATGGTCAGCGCCTCCACCGGAGAAGGGGTGTTGGAATTCCGTGGTCAGGTCAATGACTATGCACCTGAGAAGATCGAAGACCTGGCAATCACTTCCGGGGTAGTTAACGGTGGTGATCTGGTTGTACTGGTAATACCGATCGACGACGCCATGCCACGCGGCCGCCTGATACTTCCGGAAGTGCAGACTTTGCGCGATCTGCTGGATCGCAACGTCTCGGTAATGGTAACCAGAGAGATGGATCTGGAACGCTCTCTGGCCGCCCTTGCTCGCGAACCGGATCTGGTTATCACCGATTCGCAAGTCTTTGGGTATGTAAAAAATCACCTGCCCACCCATATCCCCCTCACAAGTTTCTCTTTGTTGTTTGCCCGTTACAAAGGAGACCTGGAGCTGTTGGTAGCTGGAGTACATAAACTGGAACGACTGAAACCAGATGCCCGAATCCTGATCGGCGAGGCCTGTACCCACCATCCTCAAAAGGATGATATCGGTCGGGTTAAAATTCCCGATATCCTGCACGACAAGCTGGGTGAAGGTATCAGGATCGAACAGTCGGCCGGTGGACATTTTCCGGATGATCTCGCCAACTATGATATGGTGATCCACTGCGGGGCCTGCATGATAAACCAGAAACAGATGCATCATCGCATCAACCTGGCGCTGGCAGCCGGTGTACCGATCACCAACTATGGAGTGTTTTTCGCCTGGGCAAACGGTATATTAGAACGCGCCCTGGAAAAGCTGATATAGTGATCATATGGAGTAAATTGTTCCGAGCCTGTCTCACATGGCGTTATCCTGGAAGAGCTGTGGACGAGAGCGGAGCCGCTGCCAGTGATTAAAGCGACATTTTACCTGAATGCTTTGAGGGTCAACCATCGGTCAGCATCGGTACCAGACCGCCCGGGGGACAATCAGGGCAATTGAGCAGCTGTCTTTCCCGCGCCACGGTTTTCTATAGGCTATGTTTGAGGTGACTGGCCCCTTCAAGGAGGATTCAATTGGCTACCGGCAATCCCTATGTGACACAGTCGCTCTTTGCTTTTTTCAGAGAGCTGAAAAAGAACAACACCCGCAGCTGGTTCCAGTCAAACAAACAGCGTTATGAAACCGAGGTCCGCGAACCGCTACTCCAGCTGATCGCTGATTTTGACGCAAAACTTAAGAAGATCACTCCCCAACTGGTTGCTGATACAGCCCGTTCAGGCGGTTCATTGTTTCGCATTTACCGGGATGTGCGCTTTGCCAGGGACAAAACTCCCTACAAAACTGGGGCTGGAATTCATTTTCGACACTCCCGTGGCAAGGATGTGCATGCACCCGGTTACTACCTGCATCTGGAACCGGGATCGGTATTTGCCGGCGCGGGAATATGGCAACCGGATTCACAGACTCTCACCTGTATCCGCGAGGCCATCGCAGCTGCTCCAACCCGCTGGCAAGCAATTCTTGACGCCAAAAGAACTCACCCGATTTCACTCTGGGAGGGGGAGCGGTTGAAACGGGCGCCACGCGGCTTCGATCCGGATCATCCCCTGCTGGAAGATCTCAAACGGAAGGATTTCATCCTTACTACCGGGTTTACACAAAAAGCAGCCTGTGCCGACGATTTTATCGAGCAGTTTGAGCGGTTCTGTCACGATACGGCGGACTTCATGGAATTCCTGACCCTGGCGGTGGGATTGCCCTGGTAACGGTACTTAACCATGTTTTGTTGAAATATCATCCTCAGCCTGGGGTAACCACTTTACAACAGCGGCTTCAGACTGAGTTCTGAGATGTAAGATCTGTCTTCACACGCGGTTGTGTTGATCGCTGTATTCGAACAGAACGAGGATATTGTGCTTTCCCGCGCTGAAATTATCCAATGGCTCCAGTGCGATGATGCAACCACACTCTTCCTGGAAGCAGACCGCCTCCGGCGGGAGCGGGTCGGCGACACCGTCTATTTCCGGGGTATTATCGAATTCTCAAATTATTGTTCCTCCCGATGCGCCTACTGTGGTATCAGTGCGCTGAATCGCGGTATCAAGCGGTATCGCATGTCTGTAAAGGAGGTAACCGATCTGGCACTTGAGCTGGATCGTATGGGTGTCAACACTGTCGTCCTGCAGTCAGGGGAGGATCCCCGCTTCTCCACAAGGGAAATGCTGCAGGTTATCTGCGGTATCCGATCACAATCAGCGATGGCGATCACGCTTTCAATGGGCGAATTGCCGGCAGCTGATTATCGTCTACTGCGGGAAGCGGGGGCTGATCGCTACCTGATGCGGTTTGAAACTTCTGATCCTGACCTGTTTGCGAGACTTCACGACGGTCATACGCTGGAAAGACGCCTCGAGCAGATTGAATCCATACGGCAGGCTGGTTTTCAGCTCGGTACCGGCTTTCTGATCGGATTGCCGGATCAAAACCTGTCGATGCTGGCGGATGATATTCTGTTGACCAGCGAGCTGCAACCCCCGATGATTGGTGTCGGCCCCTTTGTCGCTCACCCTGATACACCATTACGCAATGGCAACGGGGCTGCTTTGGATCTGTCTTTACGGGTGGTCGCCCTCCTGCGTCTTTTAAATCCGCGGGCCCATATCCCCGGCACCACCGCCCTGGACACACTGGCACCCGACGCCCGTGAAAGAGCCCTGCTGGGTGGCGCTAACATCGTCATGCCCAACTTCACCCCTTCCGGGTACAGGGAGCATTACCTCCTTTATCCCGGCAAACCGTTTGCATCGGCAGTGGCGGTGGAGAGTCTTGACACAATGAAAAAACGGATACACGCACTCGGCCGCCCGGTCGGGAGTGGTCGTGGTGATCCGCTGTCGATCACACCGGCAGTGTGATTCCCGGCACATACCAGAATAACGATTGATACTATATTTATACTGTGAACAGGGAAGTGTTCACCACGGATGACATCAATTGCAGCACCTCAGTGTGCTCAAAGGAGGGTTGAGATGAGAAAGCTATCACTTCTTTCAGGGCTGTTCCTGGTTGTGGAAATCTCACTGGCGCAGGGTTTCCATATCATCAACGCTGTTCCTGACGAAGGCATGGTCAATGTGCCGCTGTCTACGATTATCAGTTTTACCTTCAACGCACCATTGGATACAACCTGTCACTTCGGTGACGAGGATGGATGGATTTCACCCATCAGTGTCCTGGGACCGGAGCCGGCAGACTCGGCAGAGGTAATTGAGTGGTGGGTCAATCCTGATCTGACCACCATCTCCATCCAGGTGGAGCATCTGGCTGAAAGAGACTTCTTCTGGCTTGTTGTTGGGGCTTACAGCGACGAAGGTGTACCGTTGACGGAACCCTGCTGTCTGCATTACTCGACCGCCTCGACGATGGGACCCTGGACAGTATCCGGTACCATTGACGCTGGAGAACTGGACCCCACCCACACTTTGATCGGCCTGGATACTGTCCCGCTCTTCTCGGACGAGGGGGATGGCTCGATGACCGCAGGGACTTTCGTGCCTGATAACAGCGGTGATTACACCATTCCCTATGTCAGTAACGGCTGCTGGTGGCCGATTGCCGCTTATGATCTGGATGGGGACGGTGAGATAGACCCGGAAGCCGGGGATCTGCTTGGATTCTGGGACCCCAACCAGGACAACCTTCCGGACAGCATTATCGTGGAAGACGGCAATCTCACCGGTATCGATATAACATTGCTCGATTTCATTTTCGATGAGGTTACGGCGCAGGAACTGCTGCCGGAGGCCTGGGTGCTGGCGGAGGAATGGGCTGCGGACCAGGAGCTGCATATGATCGGCTCCGGTGGTGAGATCAACCTCGACGGTACCGCTGCCGCCTGGGGATATCTTTTCTGGTCACCGGCGGGTGAGTTCTTCACCAACATCATGCTTACCACCTTCTTCAGCCAGGTCGACACTACCACTGATATTGGCTTCCCTTCTGACATGATCCCGCTACCGGTGGATTTCATCAACAGTGACGAGGCGATGTCCATTGCCGGTGAACAGGGTGGCACTCAGTTTGAGGAGGAATACATGCTCGAAGAGCGGTGGCTGCATGGTGGTAATTTCTCCTGGGTATACCCCGAATCTCCGGATGATATCGCCTGGGTGGCCGGATATAGTGGTTATGATCCTGATAACGGCAATGAAGTTGAACTGCATATCGCCATGGATATCGTGACCGGTGAGATCATCCAGATACACTGGGATGATGTAAGGGAACCACTTGACGAAATACTGCCGGCGCACTGTGAACTTTTAACTAATTATCCCAATCCATTTAA
>JADHUQ010000073.1 GCA_016784425.1 Candidatus Delongbacteria bacterium
CCCCGAGTTCCGGGATAAGAACTGTAAGGTCACGGCTTTCCCACCCCCTTCAGCTTACAACTGAGAGTAATCATAAAAGGGCCGTGACCGTCAACAGGCTATGACGGTCGTTTGAAAGCACTACAGTTTGATGATCTCCCCGAGTTCCGGGATAAGAACTGTAAGGTCACGGTACTCCAGTCGCAGGCGGTTGTACATCACTTCCGCAGCTTCCGGGCTGCGCCCTTTGAACAGGATGACTTTACGGGGACCGATACGGCGCACCATTTCCAACAGATGGCGGGGGGAGGAGTGGGCGGAAAAATGGAATGTTTCCAGTCGGCAGTTACGGGTATAAGTGCCGTTCTCAAGCTGGATTGGATCACCGACCGCTGAGAGCTGGAGATCATGGGCGGGACAGTTTTCCCCGGTATGACCGACAAAAAAAACAGCGTCGATGGTATGGGGTAGCAGTTCAGCAGCCAGATGCAGGGAGCTGCTGCCAGACCACATTAATGCAGCCGGTAGCAGATAGATGGCCGGTTCATCAGCTATCCCACCTGACTCCTGATTGTAGATGTCGACCACAGCATCGGTAAATCGGAAGCCGTTTTGAAACAGCAGAAATCGGTCATGGATGATAGAGAATTCCTGAATGGAGTTGCTGACATAGATTGGCACCGCCGGGATATTGCCCCCCCGCTTGAGATGATACAGTATGTAGAGCAGCTCCTGGGCTCTCCCCAGTGATCCGGTAGGCAGGAGTACCCTGCCACCGAGTCGCAGTACTTCAACCAGTGCCGTTGCCAGACGATTTATCTCATCACGCCGTGATACATCCTTTTCTTCCGCAGTTCCGGCGTTGCTGCATTCCATCAGCACGATCTCCGCTTCGGTGGGAAAACGGGAACCACGCATTACCCCCATTTCACGCAACTGGTTATCACCAGTGTAAAAAAAGGAAGTGTCACTGGATTTCAGCAACAGTCCGGCAGAACCGAGCAGGTGACCGGCGTCAAACAACTCTGCGGTCAGAAAACTATCGTTGTTGCGGTTGTGCCACTCGACCGGTTGGTTGAGCTGCTGTACCACTATACGAGAGTAGAGCGGTTCCACCGCCAGGTCGTCATAGAGAGCTGGGGTGGGTGAGATGCCGGTATTGTATTGCTCCTCCATCAGCGATGCGGTTCTTTCCATCATGCGGGGGAGCAGAGCTGCTGAAGCGGAGGTCATGTGTATGGCAGCCTGCCAGAACAGTTGTGCTGCCAGCGGCAGAGATCCGGCATGATCCGAGTGCACATGACTGATGAAGATATGATCCAGGGGCCAGTTGTAGAGATGGTCAAAAGCCGGTAGACTGGCGTCACCCCAGCTTTCCGGCGCCAGACCCGCATCCAGCAGCACACCGACATCATCCAGGTTCAGGTAGAAAGAGTTAGCTGCAGAAGAAGTTGTATCACAAAGTGGTATCAGGAACATAACCGGTCCATGTGCTCTGTTTATTAGAGCCAATATAGGTCGAGTCCGGTTGTCCTGAAAGCCAAATGTATCACCAATATTGCCTGAGAGTCTGGAAACAGATCAGTGGTTTCTGTTATCATTGTTTGGCGAAGGTCTCTATCTTGCATGCTAGAACCTGGCAAAACAGTGGAGAGATGATGTTGTTGCAGCGGTTGGAAATGTACGATCCTCTGACAGGGACCACTACCCGGGGAGACCTGGAACTGGAGGCGGGACAGATTATCAGGCAGGGCCAGCATCTTTCAACCGGGAAAAATATCGACGATCGTTTTGCCGGGAAATTCCTGCTTCCCGCCTTCTTTGACGCTCACACCCATTTCCGGTTGGGGGGGGAGATGCTGGAACAGCTGGACTGTTCAGATATTAATAGTGCTGAGGAACTGCTGCAGGAGTTGGACAGGCGGTGTGAACTGATGACCGCCGGGAGTTGGATCGAAGGCTTCGGTCTGGATCTGGCCCGGATCAATCCTGATCTGTCGGTGGTAAACAAAGTCACAGCTTCCCACTATCTTTTCATACAGACCCACGATCTGCATAGTGCCCTGGTTAACCAACCCGCTCTGGAGAAGGGCTGTATCACTGCCGCCACACCGGATCCTCCAGATGGTCGCGCCACTCGGGATGAGCAGGGGAATCCAACCGGTATCATTTCTGAGAGTCTCGTCTGGCTGTTGCGTCAACAGGTCCCATCCCCTGGTTCCGCAGAGGGCTACCGCGCGATCGCACGCGCTACCGCACTGGCACATTCACTGGGCATCACCGCTGTCAGTGAAAACGCCACCCTGGAGGATGCACAGTTATACCGGGAGCTGGATGAGCTCGGGGAGCTGCAGCTGCAACTGGACATCTGGTACCGTGGTGGCAATTTTGATAGAACAGTATTGACCTATCCCCGGATGCAGAGCGCCAACATTAATGCTCATGCCGTCAAGTGCTTCGTCGATGGTGCCTTCGGCTCCCGTTCTGCTGCCATGTATGAACCTTACCTTAACAGTGTTGACAGCGGCGTATTGATGGCAGGTGAAGAACAGATCAGGGAATTTGTCCAGGAAGCGGTGGCCACCGGTTGGCAGGTTGTGATGCACGCTATTGGTGACAGGGCGGTTCATATTGCGCTCGAAGCTCTGTCTGCTGCGATCAAACTGCACGGACAGGGAGCTGGTCGTCACCGCCTGGAGCATCTGCAGGTTGTTCTCCCGAATGATTATGACTATATGCGAAAACTGGAGATTGTTCCCTCACTGCAACCGGTGCATCTGCGACATGACCAGCAGACTTTTCACTCCTACCTGAACTCAAACCAGCTGGCAAACTGTTATCGCTGGCAACCACTCATAGAGCGGGAGCTGATCACCCCCTTTGGTACCGACTGGCCGGTGGAGAAACTGGATCCGTTGCAGAATCTGAGAACTGCTGTAACCCGGTGTAACCCGGCTGGAGACGGGGCGTTTATACCGGAGGAGGCTTTCACTCTGGCCAGAGCTCTGCGCGGACTGACCTGGGATCCGGCTTATGCTGCCGGGCTCGAACGTCAACGGGGTAGTCTCAAATCCGGAATGACAGCCGATCTGGTGGTGCTCAATGCAAATCCTTTCCAACTGCCCCTGGCTGAGCTTGACAGCCTGGAGGTTATCGCCACCTTCCGCCGGGGCGAGCAGGTGTACGAAAAATCTGACTGGAGCTGATCACGATGGGAAGACTCTTTAAAGCACTGGCCTGGCTCCTCCAACAGCTGCCGGAAGCGATCGCCCTTGGCTTTGCCCGCCTGCTGGGTAACATCTGGTATTATCTTATCCCGATTAGACGCGGTGTCGTCATGTTGAACCTGCGTATCGCGTTTCCGGAGCGCAGTTACCGGGAACTGCAACGTCTCTGTCGATTGACGCTTATCTCCTTCATGTATAATTTTGTAGAATTCACCCGCATTATCCGGATAGACAGGAACTGGATTGACGAGCGGATTACTGTTGACGGTATCGAGATCCTCGAGGAGGTGCAAGCCCGTGGACAGGGAGGGGTGGTTGTCTCCGGCCACCTTGGCAACTGGGAAATTATGGGAGCGGCGGCATCCCAACTGGGTTATCCCGTGACCTATATTGTAAAGCGGGTTAAGGACCAGCTACTGGACGATCTGATCAACGGCTGGCGCAGCCAGGTTGGTGTGGATATCATCTATGCCCGTGAAGCCAAACAGGCTGTGACACCTCACTTGCGGGCGGGTCGCTTCGTGGCGTTCATGGTTGATCAGGATGCCGGCAGCCGCGGTGTCTGGATTGACTTTTTTAATCAGCCTGCATCAACTGCCCGGGGTGCTGCAGTCTATGCGCTGCGAACCGGAACACCTGTACTGTTTATGTACGATATCCGCCGCCCCCACGGGCGCCACCATGTCGTGATAAGGGAGCTGCAGCTGGACCGCAGCGGTGAGATCGACGAGGAGAAAATCACCGCCGCCCTTACCCTGATGACCCGCGCCCTGGAGGAGGCGATCCGGGAACATCCCACCCAGTACATGTGGATGCACCATCGCTGGCGCAGCTGGTTTCGTCAGCAGGAACGGCTGACGTGAAATCCGGGACGGTCGTTATCCATACAGCGTTTATTGGCGATCTGGTGTTGCTGACACCGCTGCTCGCGCGGCTGCGGGAGCGGTTTCCCGACGAACCGTTACACCTGGTTACCACCCCGGTAAGTGCAGTTCTCTTCGAAAAGGACCAGCGTCTTGACAGTGTGCTACTTTACGACAAACGGGGTCGTGATCGCGGGTTAGGCGGTTTCTTCCGTTTGCTGGGTCAATTACGCAAGTTGTGTCCTCAACGGGTACTGCTACCGCATCGTTATCTGCGTACATCAATTCTGGGCCTGTTGGCCGGTGCCCGCGAAGTCAGCGGTTTCACCGAAGCCCCATTGAGTAGATTTTTTTACCGTCGTATCAGCTATCCACCCACCCTCCACGAAACACGCCGCATGTGGAGCCTGCTGGAGCAGCCACCGGACACCGCCTGTCTGCCCCTCCTTGAGCTGGGCGAGCCGGATATTACCCGTTTCAAGTTACCCCGGCGTTACCTGGTGCTGGCACCAGGCTCCGTCTGGCGTAGCAAGCGTTGGCCCGGTTTTGGGATACTGGCCGGGAGGATCAGAGAGCGCTATCAGGAGTTGGTTGTGGTGCTGATCGGGGCCAGCGGCGACAGCGAGTTGTTAGGGGAGTTAACGGCAGAGCAGGGGATTGTTGATCTCACCGGCGCCACCAACCTGCGGGAGTCTGCCGCCATACTGGCCGGTGCCGCTGTGTTGATCTGCCATGATTCCGCGGCACTGCATCTGGGACAGGCCGTCGCTACCCCGACCCTCGCAATATTCGGGTCGACCGTGGTCGAGTTCGGCTTTGGACCACAGGGGAAAAAGGACCGGGTCATCAGCCGGGAGCTGCCCTGCCGCCCCTGTGCAAGGCATGGTGTCAACGAATGCCTCAGGAAAGACTTTGCCTGTCTCAACGAAATCACCCCCGGCGAAGTAATGCATGAACTGAAGCGCTACCTGCCGTCGTCTGCTTGACTTCCCCCCGCTCACAGACTAACTTATTGTGAACAAACAAAACCAGCAGCTCTCCAGCCGCGCGTATCACATACCTGGCGCCGCTGAGCGTGATGATGAAGCAGAATCTGAACCGGAGCGAACATGTCCAGACGTATTCTGAGCGGCTTACAGCCAACCGGTGATATCCACATCGGCAATTACCTGGGGGCAATCCAGCAATGGGTTGAGCTCTCACGGCAGTATGATGGTTTCTATTGCGTAGTTGACTATCACGCCATTACCGCTCAGCATGAGGTGGAGTTACTGCAGCAACGCAGTTTCGATGCCGCCCTCCAGTTTATCGCTGCCGGGGTGGACCTTGAACGCTCGGAGATTTTTATTCAGTCCACCGTACCGGAACATACTGAGCTTGCCTGGGTTTTCAGTACGATTACACCGATGGGACTCCTGGAACGGATGACACAGTTCAAGGACAAATCCCGCAAAAACAACAAGAACATAAATGCCGGCCTCTTCACCTATCCGGTGCTGCAGACTGCCGACATCCTGCTTTACAAGGCTACCGACGTTCCGGTTGGTGAAGACCAGGCACAACATATCGAACTGGCCCGCGAGATAACCCAGAAATTCAACAATCGCTACGGTGAACTCTTCCCGGAACCGCGTACACTGATCACCCAGGCGCGTCGCATCATCGGCCTGGATGGCAAGAACAAGATGTCCAAGTCGCTCAATAACCATATTGCCATTATGGACACCGATGAAGAGATCGCGGCGAAACTGCGCTCTGCTGTCACCGACACCCGCCGGGTACGACTCACCGATCCAGGGGAGCCGACCGATTGCAACATCTTTGCTCTGCACGACTTTTTCACTTCGCCGGAGCAAAGGGAGGAGATTGCCACCGGCTGCCGTAACGCCACCATAGGTTGTGGCGAGTGTAAAAAGATACTCGCTGACAATATCAGCAGTTTTCTGACCCCGCTCCGGGATAGTATCAGCGACCTGCAACAGCATCCGGATACTGTCCGGGATGTTCTGCAACGGGGTACTGCCAGGGCAGGTGAACTGGCACGTGAGACAATGGCGGAAGTCCGTTCTAGAATCGGGATACGCTGAAGTGGCGATTCAGATTAAGGTACAGGATTTTGAGGGTCCTCTCGATCTGCTGCTCTTTCTGATCAGGCAGAGTGAAGTTGAGATCACCGACATCCCCATCGCCAGTATCACCCGGCAATACCTGGAAGCGCTGGAGGCAATGCAGCAGCTTGACCTGGAGATCGCCGGTGAATTTATCCTGATGGCTGCGACCCTGATTCAGATCAAAGCCCGCATGCTGCTTCCCCGTGAGAGTTATGATGGTGAAGAGATTGAGGACCCCCGCAAAGAGCTGGTGGATCGTCTGCTGGAATACCAGCAGTTCAGGGAGATTGCCGATACTTTCAGTCGACTGGAGCAGGAGCAAAGGCATCATTTTTATCGTCGCCAGGACGATTTTGCCAGTGTTGACCCGGACATTCGGGATCTGACATTGCAGGATGTGAGTCTGATTGATATCGCTCGTGCTTTTGGTGGCATCATGCGCCGGGACACGGTCCGATCCTGGCATCGACTCGACCCGATCAAAATCACTGTGGAAGAGCAGATGGAGCTGATCAGCGATCGTCTGATGCACAATCCGGTGATATCCTGGGACGAATTGCTGGCGGAACAATCACAACGGATTTATCTGGTGATAACATTTCTGGCAATCCTCGAATTGATGAAGGCGCAGCGGATCATCGTTCGGCAGGGAGCTGATAGCGGGCGAATCTGGGTGTTCAGACCGGATCATTTTGGAAACTGGATGCAGATGTATTACCAGCCGGGTGTATGAGCAGCAGTTGAGGAGCTGATGATAGAACAGAAAAAAGATGGTGCCGCGCTTTTCGAGTGGCACCTGTTCGAGGATTATCGCGATGTGCTCGAGGCGTTGATTTTCGGTGCTGATGCTCCGCTGAGTGCAGAGAAAATTGTAACAGCCCTTGCCGGCAAGCTGGAGATCGCTCAGGTGGAATCGCTGGTGGAAACACTGAACCGTCAGTACCAGGAAACGGGCAATGCCTTTGAGATAACCACTGTAGCCGGTGGCTACCGCTTTCGAACCCGTTCCGCCTATTCGCCATATTTGCGTCGTCTGCTGAAAGCTCGCATCAGGCAGAAGTTGTCCTATCCGGCACTGGAAACACTGGCGGTGATAAGCTATAAACAACCGGTGACCAAAGCGGAAATAGAATCTCTGCGCGGGGTGGCTGTCGATGGCAGTTTGCGGACATTGCTCAGCCGTGATCTGATTCGGATCAGCGGAAGGGCCAAGGCACCGGGGCGACCCCTCCTTTATGCAACCACCGACAGCTTTCTGGTTTACTTCGGTATCGATACCATCACTGATCTGCCCCAGTTAAAGGAGATCGAGCTGCTGTTACCGGAGGAAAGAGAGGAGGAAGCAACTGCGACTGAATAGATTCCTGGCGCTGGCCGGGATCTCCTCCCGCAGAGGCGCAGATGATATCATCAAGTCTGGACGGGTAAGCGTCAATGGTGAGCTGGCCGATCAACCGGGCCGCGACATCGATCCCGATCATGACCTGGTACGGATAGGGCGTCGACGGGTGGTGGCACAAGCGTTTGTCTATGTGCTGCTTCACAAACCGACAGAGACAGTCACTACCTTGAGTGATGAAAAGGGTCGCACCAATGTCCGGGAGTTGATCGATCTGCCGGAACGGATTTTCCCGATCGGCCGGCTTGATTACAAAACCTCCGGTGTACTGCTGCTGACTAATGACGGGGAGCTGTCACAACTTTTAACCCACCCCCGTTACGGTGTCCGCAAAGTTTACGAGGTGGTGGTTCAACGACGCATGCAGGAGGAACACATCGAGCGGTTGCAGAAAGGGGTGGTGCTGGAAGATGGCAGAACCCAACCCTGTCGCATCGAGTACCTACGTAGCCAGGGGGTGAAGGCAATCTATCGAATCACTGTCAAGGAGGGACGCAACCGGCTGATCCGACGCCTGATCGAGCATTTTGGCTACAACGTCAGGCAGCTCTCCAGGGTGGAATTTGGTGGTATGACGACAGGTAACCTGAAACCGGGTCAATGGCGAATCGTTTCTAAACCGGAATTGGAGAAGCTGCGCGCCCGGATCGGGAAGCCAACTGCCAGAAAGTAGCCAATCCTGTTAAAAGTGCTGATGGGGCCTGATCCGTCAGAACCTGTAGAAGAACTGATTCAAATAGCGGGAGTTTTGCATGTCTGAACAAACAGGTCCGTTTCCGTTGGAGACTGAGTTTCTGGACCGGTTGCTCCAGGATCGGGAAATTGACCTGTATCAGGTCAGTATCAGAGAGTTGACCCGCCTGGTAGCGGAATTGGTTGATCATTTCGGAGTTGAGTATCTCCGCTTTGAGTTCGGGATTCCCGGCCTGCCACCCCCTGCCATCGGTCCGGAAGCAGAGATTCAACTGCTCCAGGACTACCCGCAGACACCAGCCACGTATCCTCCCTTTGATGGAGTGCCACGGCTGAAACAGGCAACTGCCCGCTTTATCAAACAGTTTACCGACATCGATGTACTCCCGGAAAACTGCATACCCACTGTTGGAGCCATGCATGGCGGTTTTATCGCTCAGTCTATCGCCGGACGGCGGATCGAAGGGGCTGATACCATTCTCTATCTTGATCCCGGCTTTCCGGTCAACAAACTGCAAACGCAATTTCTCGGGCTCAAGGCGGAATCGATCGATATTTACGATTACCGTGGTCAGGAATTGATAGCAGAAATTGAGCGACGGTTTGCCACCGGCAAGATAGGGGGACTGCTCTGGTCAAGTCCCAACAATCCCTCCTGGGTCTGTCTGAAGGATGAAGAGTTGGCCGGTATCGGCAGATTGCTGACCGACTACGATGTGATCGGTATTGAGGACGCAGCTTATTTCGGGATGGATTTCCGTCAGGACTACGGGTTGCCAGGCAAACCACCGTTTGTACCAACGATCGCCAACCACACCGATAATTACCTGATGGTCCTATCCAGTTCGAAGATCTTCAGCTACGCCGGCCAGCGGGTGGCGGTAAGCGTGATCTCGCCAAAGCTGATGCACCGTCGTTACCCTTACCTGCGGAAGTTTCATAATACAGACCTGTTCGGTCATGCTTTTGTTCATGGTGGCATCTATACCACAACTGCCGGTGTACCACAGACAGCACAGCACGCCCTGGCCGCATTGTATGAAGCCGCCAGTGACGGCAGCTACAATTTCCTGGAACGGGTACGCGTTTATGGTGACCGTGCGCGTAGAATGAAGCAGCTCTTCCTCAGCAACGGTTTTGAGTTGGTCTATGCCGAGGATATGGGTGAACCGATCGCGGACGGATTCTATTTTACCGTAATCCGCCCCGGTATGACCGGCAGGGAGCTGCTCTACCAGATGCTTCTGTTCGGGCTCGCCGGATTACCTTTGCGTACTACCGGTACCCGCCGTGAGGGGATACGCATTTGTGTCTCCCTGATCCGGGACGATCAGCTTGAGGAGCTGGCCCTGCGATTGGCCGCACTGGACGAACAGCTGCAGGGAGCGCCCAGAGCTACGCCGGACAATGTCTCCTGACTTCTGGTACAACCATGATAATTGCAATTGATGGACCGGCAGCCTCGGGAAAATCGACTACCGCCAGGCTGGTTGCTTTGCGCCTCGGTTTTGCCTATATCGACACGGGAGCAATGTATCGCGCGCTGGTCTGGTTTCTGCAGCAGCAGCAACTTGATCCTGCCAGCAGCACTGATCTGGAGCATATTCAAACCACCTTTCGGTACAGGATGATACCAGAAGCTGCCGGGGAACGCCATTTTGTCAACGACACCGATGTTACCGAAGTAATCCGCACCCCTGAAATCACCAACCGGCTCAACCAGATCACCCCGCTGCCACAGATCCGCGATTTTCTGGTTCAACTTCAACGGGAATTAGCCTCACAGGGGGATGTGGTACTGGATGGACGAGATATCGGTACCGTAGTCTGTCCCCAGGCGGAGCTGAAGATATTTCTGGTTGCATCCCTGGAAGTACGGGCTGCACGACGTGCAGCGGAGCAGCGGGCAAATGGCTGGGAGGTAGATCTGGTGGAGATCAGGAATTCGATCTCGGCTCGTGATCAGGCGGATAGCAGCCGCCGTGTGGGGCCCCTGCAACGGGCGACAGATGCTGTTGAGCTTGATACATCCAGTTTGACCATCAACGAACAGGTTGACGAGATTGTGAGCATGGCGAGCAGGTTGAACGGCAGAAGTACAACTTAGCCGACGATTCCGGCTTTAGCCGACGATTCCGGCTTTAGCCGACGATTCCGGCTTTAGCCGACGATTCCGGCTTTAGCCGACGATTCCGGCTTTAGCCGACGATTCCGGCTTTAGCCGACGATTCCGGCT
>JADHUQ010000074.1 GCA_016784425.1 Candidatus Delongbacteria bacterium
GAGCAGCAACAATCTGGTTGATCCTGCAGTGGAAATGCCGACCCACCTGCGACGCAACGATCAGATAACCAGAGAGAATCTCGATCTGGATCGCCAGATTGATGAGAAGACCGGGCTACTGGCACAGGTTGAGACAGCCCTCGCTTACTTCGATGAGCATGATGTGCTGGCAATACCATTGTCCCCCAACGGCAGCCTGTTACCGCTGAAAACCCTGTACTATGCCAAGAAGCGGGAACTCAACTCGCTTGGGCAGAAGTACCAGGATGATTATTTCGAAATCGGTCGACTCCGGGAAGAACTGAGTTTACTGAAGAGCCAGATCATCTCAGAAATCCGTGGTATCAGGGATGCGGAGACTATCAACCAGCAGAACCTGATTTATCAACGGCAGCGCAACATGCGTGTGCACCGGGAATTGGTAGATGTGCTGGATGCCTATCCCCGCATCGTGACCTTGCTGGAGCAGATTGAAATGGAGGTTGAAAGTCGCAAGAAGATGCTGGGTGTGCTGACGGACAAGCTCTCCGAGTACCAGTTGGCTAACCCCAGTTTTGACGCAAATGTCGATGTAACCATTGTGGAACCGGCGATCGTACCGGTTTCCAAAAGCGGCCCCCGTCGGGCGTTGAGTATCCTTATTACACTGGTACTTTCACTCGTGATATCGTTACTGCTGACATTCCTGATGGATCTGCTCTCCAACCGTTACAACTCGACCTACCAGCTTTCCATGGACCTGGATGTGCCAGTAATCGTTTCAATTCCGGAATTACAGGAATAGATATGTCGATTTATAGAGAACTGCTGAAAACCGATACTGAAACCACACCTACGAACTTGATTCCGGCTATCAGGGGTGAGATCGAAAAGATTGCCGGTTTTATCGACTACCAGCAGGGGACCGGCAAACGCTCATTCCTCTTTACAGCGACGGAGCGAGGCGAAGGATCAACTTTGATTCTGGCACAGACAGCCCAGGTTTTAGCACAGCTGAACAAGAATAAGCGAATCCTGATGGTAGACGCCAACCTGCGTTATCCCGCCCTGCACTCTCATTTCGGCATCAGCAGCGAACGTGGCCTGCTCGATTACTTAAGAAAGCCGAACGGGGGACTGCCGCTGCACAGTTGCCAGGAAAACCTGGATCTGGTTGTGGCAGGTGTTAAAGAGGGTGGACAGTTGGAGAAATCAGGTCTGGGTGATTTTCGCAGGCTACTCACCGAGGCAGCTGACAATTACGACACAATTCTGATCGATTCCCCCGCTACCCGTCTATTTTCTGACGCGGTGGTCTTAGCCCCGGCAGTTGACTGCATTATTCTGGCTATCGCCGCGGGAGTATCCAGCAAAGGAATCGTCAAAACGGTAATAAAGGCACTTACCGACGCAGGGGGCGAGGTGACAGGCATCGTTTTCAACCGGAGGAAGGATGAAATCCCCCCTTTCATCTACCGGCGGATCTAAATATAAACTAGCCCTTCCTGCCCAGCTTCTTATCGGAATTTCCGTCGTTTCGCTCGGATTCTCCCTGATGAACATGCGAGCCACCTACTTCTATGTTTTCCTGGCGGGATTGGCAATTCTTCCCCTTTTCTTCAGCAGACTTTCGGTTCATCTCTTCTCGATCCTGCTTTTTCTGGATGTGATCCTCCTGGGTGTGTTCAACCGGGGTACTTTTACTTTCGTCGGTCTGCGGGTCGGTTTTTTCGATATCTTCATCCTCAGCTCCACCTTCATACTGTTTTTCCGGTTTCGCACGAGAATTTCATTTCAAATGTTGTTACCCTTCTCAGTTTACCTTCTGCTGTTCTCGTTATCGGTGTTGTTCAAACCGGAGATAATGGAATCAGGAACATTTTACTGGCAGCTGTTTGCTGTGGAGAATCTGCTGATCCTGATCCTGGCGATGATGGTTATCGACTCCAAACGGGAGGCGCGTCTGTTACTGGGCAGTGTGACCGTGCTGATGTCGCTGGTGGTCCTGTATTTCTTTTACCGTTACTGGCAACACGGTCAGATCAGCTTTGGTGGGATCGCTGAGGACCGTGAAACAACAGTTCTTGCTTTCCCGGAAGGTTCTGCTTATGGCAATAAAAACGCTATGGCCGGACAGATTCTACCGGTAATGATGATGCTGATGGTCTTTGCTTTCGAATTGAAATCAAAGACCCTTCGTTTAGTATCCGGATTGGTGGCGACTCTGGCGTTTCTGGTGATTCTGGCCAGTGCATCACGCGGGGCGGCAATTGCTGGCATCGGCAGCACCGCTTTCTATCTGGGACTTCGTTTTCGGAGTGGCAGATTATCGATCATTCCTCTGATTCTGGTAAGCCTGGTGGCGGTTACTCTGGCTCTGGAGAGTGATATGGGGCAGCGTCTGCTCGATCGAGTGCTGATCAGGGGGGATAAACAGGAAGCAGCCTTAACCGATTACAACCGTTTATCGTTGATAAAGACTTCGGCTGCTCTGATCAAGCGGCATCCGTTATTGGGTATCGGTTTTGATGAGCAGAATTTCATGTTAGAGAATGAGAAGTATAACTTTTCGGATAAGGTTTGGGCGCATCCCCATAATTCTTATCTCCACCTATGGGTTTTTGGCGGTACCCTCACCTTCATCGGTTTGATCTGGGTCGTTTCCAGGTTAGCGTCACCAACCTGGAAGTTATTGCGGAAGAGGTTGAATGACCCTCTGCTGCTGGCAGTGGCGACGGCGTTGATCGCACTTCTGCTGGATTTTGGCACCGACCGCACATTTTTTGTGGGACCAATTTCCCACCTTTTCTTCATGTTACTGGCCGGCTCCTGTATCTACTCCGGATATCTTTTGCGTGAATATGAGGAGCAGGAATGAATCAGACTTCTGCCGGAGGCAACTGCGCTCCAGGCAGTAACCGTCCCCAGGTTCTTGTTGTGGGTCTGTTGCCACCCCTCATCGGTGGAGTCGCCACCTGTGTAAAAACCTTCCTCGAAGCACCCGGTCTACAGGCTCAGTACAAGCTTTCCAGTCATGATCCCACACGCGGCTTGCCGGCGGAGTCTGGATTCTGCGGTCTCTGGCGGCGTGGTTTTCTCTTTCTGATGCGCTGTCTGGGACGCAATCTGAAGGTAGAGCAACGTCTTGACCAGCTGAAACGCAAACTTGACGCTATAACTGACTTACGATTGGTGCACCTGCACAGCTCCTCCTTCGAGAGTTTTCGACTGAATGCGAGACTGGTGGAAGAGTTGCATCGTCAACGAATTACTTTCCTGCTCCAGATGCATGGGGGTGGCTTTCGTGAGTTTTTCGATCAAGCGTCGATTGAGGAACAAGAATGGATCCGCAGGATCCTTAACCTCCCTTCCGGATTGATTGTACTTTCGGAGCAGTGGCGGTCATTCTATCAGCATCTGGTGCCGGAGCAGGAGATTTTCCTGCTGCCCAACCCGATTCAGGATAAAGCTGAACCCCGCCTGGTGCAGCACCCTGAGGCGGTCTTCTTTCTGGGACACCTCACCCGTAACAAGGGGGTGGAGGATCTTCTTGCCGCCTGGCAGAAGGTCCGCATCAGCCGTCCTGAAGCTGAGCTCTGGCTGGCAGGGCCGGACCTTGAGCAGATCATGAGCGGTATCAGTGTCACTGAGAAGGAGAAGCTGGGTATCAAGTATTTCGGACTGGTCCTGGGTGAGGAAAAGCGGAAGCTCTTTCACCAGGCGGCGTTACTGACCCTCCCATCCTATTATGAAGGTCTGCCCATCGTACTGCTTGAGGCGATGGCGATGGGTCTGCCGGTAGTCGCCACACCAGTGGGTGCAGTTCCGGAAGTTCTGACCGATGGTGAGGAAGGTCTTCTGGTACCTGTGGGTGAGATAGACCAGCTGGCGAGTGCACTGTTGCAACTGCTGAAGAATCCGGAACTGCGGCAGTCGATGGGACAATTGGGATTTGACCGTGTTAGCCAGAAGTATCATATTGATGTATTGAGCGTTACACTGGCAGAAATATACCAGCAAACAATAGAAAAAGGGGATCATGAAACAGGTTGCTGTCCTGAACAATAATCGCATAGATATCGTTGAACTCCCGGCCCCGACCTGTGGGGAAAATGAAGTTCTGGTGCGAACGGCATTCTCCGTCATAAGTGCCGGAACAGAAACCGGATCATTGGAAAAGAACCAGGAGCGCGACTCCCTCTTGAAGTATGTGTTGAATCACCCCGATCTGATCAGACGCGGCATCCGCGTGTTGAAGCAAAGTGGTTTTCGCGCACTGCGCCGTAAGGTAGATGCGGTCGAAAAAATCCAACGCGGGACCGGGTACAGCCTGGCTGGTGTTGTAGAGGCCGTTGGCAGTGAGGTGATAGGGTTCCAGCCGGGGGATCGGGTTGCTGCTGGTGGTTCCGGTATTGCGCAGCATGCCGAATTTTGCAGTGTCCCGGTAAACCTGGTTGTAAAGGTACCGGAGTCAGTAACGCTGGAGCAAGCCTCACTTACTACGGTTGCGAGTATTGCTCTGCAAGGGATCCGCCAGGCTGAGGTCGGTCTCGGTGATCAGGTAGTTGTAATCGGCCTGGGGCTGCTGGGTGTGCTTACCGCCAAATTTGTAGAAGCGGCAGGTGGGCATGTTGTCGGGATAGATCTGGATCCCAGGCGGTTGGAGAACTTCATTGCCTTCGGTTTTCCGAACAGTTTCCTCGCCGATGAGGATCGAGTGGAGGAGAAGGTACTACGAATCACCGGCCCGGAGGGGGCTGACTGCACAATTCTCACTGCCGCCACCAGTTCCGATGAACCGGTGAATCAGGCACTGCGGCTTACCCGCAAGCGCGGTAAAGTGGTAGTTGTAGGTGATGTGGGGATGAACATCAGTCGTGCTTTCTTCTATAAAAAGGAAATCGACTTTCGCATCTCCTGTTCTTACGGTCCCGGTCGTTATGATCCGGAATACGAAGAGCTGGGAATAGACTACCCTTTCGCTTATGTCCGTTGGACTGAAAACCGAAATATGCAGGCCTATCTTGATCTCCTGGTCGCTGGTCGTATCCGAGTAGATGATCTGCTTACACATCGCTTCACACTGGAGGAAGCTCAACGCGGTTTCCAGCTGTTGCTGGACAGCAAGGGTAGTGCTTATGGCGTGATCCTCCAGTACGATGCAGCTGCTGACAGCCGCCAAACGGTAACCGGAAAAATAGGGACCCAAGAAACCCCCAGTGTCACACCTGATGGTCGCACCTTTGGAATCATCGGCATGGGTGGTTTTGTCACTCGCACCTATGTTGACTACATTCTGGCCACTCCGGAGTTGAATATCCGGGGTGTTGCCAATCGCACTCCATTCTCAAGCGGCAAGGCGGCTGAAATCGCCGGTGCCCAGTTCGCTACTACCGATTATCGGGAGATACTGAAGGATCACCGTATCGGGGCGGTGATTATCGGTACCCATCATGATACACATGCCGAGATAGCCCGGGAAGCGCTGGCGGCCGGTAAACATGTCATGGTGGAAAAACCAGTGGCGATTACACTGGATGAGTTACAGGAGCTGTCCCAGGCCGTCAAGCAAGCCGGAACCCTGTTCGCGGTTGGTACCAACCGGCGTTATTCTCCCTTCCTGAAACGGATCAAGTCCGCTGTAAGTGGACCCTTGATGATCAACTACCGGGTAAATGCAGGGCATATTCCCCCCGGACACTGGACCCAGGACTCAAAGGTCGGCGGCGGAAGACTGGTCGGGGAAGGTGTTCACTTTATCGATGTCTGCAATTACCTTTGCTCTGCTGAACCAGTCAGCTGGAGGCTGCAGATGATTCCGGTGGGAAACACGATTCAGAGCGAGGATAATTACTCTCTGCAGCTTACCTATCCTGATAACTCCCTGGCGGTAATCGACTATATCTGTATAGGCGCGAAAAATCTCGGAAAAGAGTACCTGGAAGTCCATTCCCAGGGTGAATCTTTCCTCATGTATGATTACCTTAAGTTGGTTCATTTCACCGGCAGTAAGTGTAAGGACTTCAGCCTCAAGGAACAGGACAAGGGGCAGAGGGAGCAGTTCCATCAGTTCTGCCTTGCGATCAATGGTAGAGAGCATGAGTTGATCACCCCGGACGCTTCGTTACTATCGACCCGGATCGCCCTTGAAGCATGGAAGGAATGGAAAGATGCGTAGTTTACTGTTTGTCGGTCTGCTGTTGCCACTCCTGCTGGGCCTGTCATCCTGTGAGGAGGACACACCACCTGTGGAACGTGATACTATTGAACTCGCTGGCACAATGGAACAGAGCATGACTATTCCAGTAAATACTGATGTGCTGGTATCTGATAATCTGACCATCCCATCCGGGATTGAACTCGTTGTGGAGCAGGGGGTGCATTTTCAGGTCAGCGATGGGAAAGCGATTATCCTCACAGGTCGACTGAAAATCAACGGTACCATTTTGAATCCTGTACTCTTTATGCCAGCGGTTGATGGAGAGCTATGGTATGGCCTTACCACCACCTCCAACGACACTATCTTTTCTCTTGATCTGAATAACGCTCACTTCACTGATTGTCTCCAGGGGATCTCCATACATGGGATCAATGCTTCATTGACCGGAGTTAAGGTCAGTAACTGTCTTACCTACGGGATTATATGCTCCAATGACAATGGGACCACCATTACAGATCTGGAGGTTTTCGATTGTGAAGTAGGTGTGTCTCTGGAGTCAGGTAGTAACGCCCTTGTGACTGATGCCTGGCTTCATGACAACGAGATTGGTTTCTGGTCAACCAGTACCCGCGCTGTGCTGCGAGCTTCCATAATTGAGAACAACACCAATACAGGAGTTCGCAGCGACACCTACGGTGATTCACTGCAGATCCTGGACAACACCATCACTGAGAATCAGACCGGTGTAATGTTTCGGTACGGACCGGAGGTGGTTTTACTGGGCAACACTATCAGTCTCAATATCCGTGGCATCCTGTTGGTGTCCTATCAGCGCAGCTCACTGGTTTTGCATGAGAACAATCTCCTGGAAAACGAACAGTTTGCCATCAGCTATGAAAGCGATATCAACCCAGACTTCACCGTCCCTCTGGATATCAGCAATAATTACTGGGGAACAACCGACTCCGCGGCAATCGCCGAGATGGTTATCGACGCTTATGATAATCCCGGGTGGGATACGCTGCGTTTCGTGCCTTTTGCCATGATCCCTTTCTGAACAGGAACAATGAACCGGTTACTACTGTTTTCTTACTGCCAGCTTTCAGCTGACAGACTTGCTGACAGACTTATAAACGGACAGATTTATGCCGGTTCTGCATAGTGCCTGGCTGGAATTACGCCAGCGGGGTTGGCGCGGCTTCAGCAGGCGTGCCCTCGCCCGGTTACACCATCACTACATCGCCCTGACCGAGAGTTTCTATTTCCGTTATCGACTTCCCAGGCAATTTAAATCCCTGCAACCGCCCTCACCACTCGCAATCGGGCCTGACTACCTCCATGATACAGCAGTTCAACGGGAGTTGCTGGTCAAACTGAGGCGGGAGGAACATGCGGCGATAATCGCAGCCTGCGACCGCCTGTTGGCATTCGATTTCAGCGATTTCAGCGCCGCTTACCAGCCGGCCCCAGATTGTGCAATCAACTGGCATGTCGATTACCTGACCGGTCGCCTCTGGCCCTTGACCAGTGGACACAACATTGACTATTCCTCTGCAGAACGTCCTGGTGACATCAGGGTTATGTGGGAGATGCATCGGCATCTCTTTTTCATGTTTCTCGGTGTGGGGTATCTACTCAGTGGCGATGAGCGGTATGTACTCTTCTTCAAGCAACAGTTCCATGAGTGGGTGAAGCAGAATCCTGTTGGCCGCGGTCTTGCCTGGAACGGCCCCCAGATCCAAGAAAACGGCATTCGCAACATCGCCTGGATCTGGAGCAGTCTGTTGTTCAGAGCTTCTCCTACTCTGACCGCTGGTGATCGGAGACTTCTTCACCGTCTTATTTACATACAGGGCGGGTTTATAAACCGCTATATGAACCCTCACAAAGAGCTGTCACATAATCACCTGATCTCAGAAGCTGGCGGTCTATTTCTCACCGGACTATTTTTCAGCAATCGTAGAAGGGGACGCATCTGGTTGAAACGGGCACAGCGTGTCTTTACTGAAGCACTCCACTTCCAGGTTCATCCCGATGGAGTGCAGGGGGAGTTCTCTGCACATTATCACGCTTTTGTCATGGAAACCGCACTGCAGGTGTTGCTGTTCGGAAAGGAAGCGGGAATCGAGTTTCCTGAGGAATTTTCAGATCGGATCAGGGGAATGTTACGTTTTGTGGTGGACATCACACACCCTGACGGGACACTGCCCCAGTTCGGTGATACCGATAACGCGACTGCTTTTGCTCTGACACCACGACGGGTGGAGGACCGAAGTCGCTATCGTAGTCTGGCTGCAACCCTGTTCAGGGATCCGACATTTCTGCGTCCAGGCGACCAACTGCATGCGGAAACCATCCTGCTGCTGGGGAGCTCCGCCCGGCAGCTCTTCGACGAACTTTCTTCGCCGACAGAAACAGAGACCTGTTCCGAGAGCTACTATCCCAGTGTCAACCTGCTTACCCGGGAGCACCAGGATACAGGATTGCACGATAAGTTGGTTTATCGCGGTGGTGGAGCCGTTTTCCCCCACCGCATGGGTACCGGGCACAATCATGCAGATCAGGGGGGGTTCGAATACTGGGTCAACGGTGAAGTGATTTACAGCGACAGTGGTACCTGGTCTTACAGCTTTGCCGATTCCTGGCGGTATTTCTTTCGCAGCGCCCAGGCGCATAACACTGTGACCGTTGACGATCAGGACCCGCTACCGGTGCGGCTGGACCGGTTCGGCATTCCCCGGATGGCTCCGGTACGAACCAGCTTCAGGCAACAGACAAGCATATCATCAGTTATCAGCACAACCTGTGATATCACGGTTGATCCCGGCTGGCGTCATACCCGTAACGTGACTCATTTCTCAACCGGTGTATTGATCATCGATGATCTGGTAGGCTGTCCGGGGGAGCATCGGTTGGGTCAACATTTCAACCTCAATGGCAAAGTAAAGTTGTATGGGAAGTCTCCTGCAGGGGTTGTCATCGAAACCGGACAGCAACAGCTTCGCCAAATCTGGTTGGAACCGGTTACATTAAGACAGGTTTGCGGGGGGGGAGATCCTCCCGCAGGTTGGCATTCCCCCCGCTACGGTTACAAGGTTCCACGGGAACATCTGATTGCGGAGCTGTTGTTTCGCGATCAGGTTAAATTGACAACTGTAATCGCCCCGACTGGAATTGAGCTTCTGGATGCCGATATAATAGTAATCAAGAAGAGAAATTACAGTCCGCGACGGGAGAATCCAGGATGGCAGCTGGAGCAGGATCAGTTATGAACATACTCTATTTTACCTTCTGGGGGCTGGAAAAGGACTCCGGCTATACACTGCAGTTCATGTCGGAAGTACGACATTTGCTGACAACAGGTCACCAGGTAACCGTCCTTACCGGTTTCAATCTGTTTAAAAGCGGAGCTTTACGCGATCGAATCAAAAAAGTGAAACAGGAGGTGGAAGAGCAGGGTGGTCGTTTTGAGTATTTCAACGTGTTTGGCGGGCGGTTTTCGTTTGTACTTTCCTTTATTAATTGCTGGGTTGCATGGAGGATCAGGCGGTTGATCCTTCGAGATGAAATCCAGATCCTGCAGGCACATGCTGATTCGGCGGCGCATATTGCCGCCAGGGTACGGGCGCAGTGGAATGGCGTTTTTATCTACGATATGCATGGGACCACATTGGCGGAGAGAAAGGAAATCCTGGGGGAGGACTGGGCAGGAACTGCCGAATACGCGAGAATGCGTTCACAAAAACAGAAGGCACTGCAGGCGGCTGACCGTGTGTTCTGTGTTTCTGAGGTCTTTCGGGAGTACCTGATAAATGAATACCAGCTTTCCGGTGCAAATATCACTGTCACCAGGAGTGGTACCGATATCAATCCCCTCATTTCTCTGGATGAAATCTCCCGCTTGCGGGAGGAGTTGTCGCTGACAGATAAGACTGTTTTGGTTTATGCTGGAGGTGTTTCCCAGTGGCAGAAAATCGAAACCACCCTGCATCTGTTCGAACTCGTTCAGGCAGAGGCTCCCGGTGCTATCTTTCTCTTTTTGATACCTGCATATGCCGCGCAGGAATTCAGTAGAATGCTGGGGGATACGAATCTACCGGATGCGAATCTGCGTGTATTGAATCTACCCCCCTCGCAAGTTCACAGCTACCTGTCTCTCGCTGATTTCGGGATACTGTTACGTGACCGGAATATGGTTAACCGTGTTGCCTCACCGATCAAACTGGCAGAGTACCTGATGGCCGGTTTGAATGTGGTTGTTTCAGATGAAATCGGTGATACAACACAAAT
>JADHUQ010000075.1 GCA_016784425.1 Candidatus Delongbacteria bacterium
ATTTCAATGCTGCCAGACAGGTGAAACCAGTGGAGCGACCACTGCTGCAACCTCGAAGCAGGAATTGAACTATCAAATGAACGGTTTATGACAGTAGATCCAACCGCTATCATCCGCAAGTATCCGGAGCCGCTTACCCTGCGTGAACAACAGATTCTGCAGGCGGTTATCCACTACTATATCCTGACCGCCAACCCGGTCGGATCGCGCGCGCTTTCCCGTTTCTACAATATCAAATTGAGTCCCGCTTCAGTACGCAATGTGATGGCCGACCTGGAAGAGAAAGGTTGCCTGATGCAGCCGCATACCTCTTCAGGTCGGGTCCCGACCGATCTCGGCTACCGGTTCTATGTCGATTTTCTGATGGCTATGGAAAAGTTACCCGCACCTGATCGCCAGAGGATTGATGAACATGTCAGCAGCATGAATTCCGATGTGGAGAGCATCCTCCGAACTACAGTACACCTGTTGGGGGATCTCTCCCAGCAGCTCGGGATAGGATTGGCGCCTCGTTTCCGGGAGGGTCGTCTCGAGCGTCTTGATCTGGTGCCACTGGGCGGTGAGAAAATTCTGGTGGTGATAGCACTTAAATCCGGCATCGCCCGTACTATTACACTGGAAATAGGGGTGCGCCTGCAGGATAAACAGCTGGATCGAATCACCCGTCTCCTCAACCAGCGTCTGGGGGGACTGACACTGCAGGAGATAGACGCCACCATTGGCCAGCGGCTCCAGAACGCACGAGATCTGCCTGTGCATATAGCGCGGGTTTTTATTGAAGCAGCACACAAGGTGTTCCAGCCAGCTTCCAGCGATGGAGATGTTGTCATCGATGGCGCTCGCAATATTCTGGATCAACCGGAATTCGCACAAACCGACCATTTCCGCTCAATTATCGAGCTGATGGAAGATAAACAGATGGTTGTACATATCCTCAATGAACACCTGCAGCTGGACCAGCCGATCACCATCGGCAAGGAGATTACCGAGCAGCGAATCAGCCAATGCAGTATCATCTCGGCCAACTACAGCGTCGGGGAGCTGCATGGGACTATCGGCATCATAGGTCCCCGCAGGATGAACTACAGCCGGATACTGGCACTGGTTGATTATACCGCACGCCGGATCAATGAGTGCCTGCAGCAATGACACGGCAGAGCCATCTCTTTGGAGATTACTAAGACTGAATGAAGGAATACACAGGATGACAGTGACAAAATCAGGCAGCAAGCCAGCAGTGGCGGAAACAGAACGACAGGAACCTGTTGACAAGGATGAGAAAACCGTGGAGCAGGCTGAAGCCAAGGCCGAGCCTGTCCTGGAGCAGGGAGACGCTACCCCGGCGCAGGAAGCCAAAGCTGATGTCGACCCGGGTGTCAAGGCGAGTGCGGGTAGAACCGGCAGGAAAGCTGCTTCCCGGAAGAAATCTGCACGGCATGAAGCGGCCGCGATTGTTTCCGGACTGGAACAGCAGATTGCAGAGCTCAATGATCGCCTGCTGCGTAAAATAGCCGAGTTTGACAATTACCGCAAACGCACTGCGCGTGAACAGATCAACCTGCTGGAATCTGCCGCCGGACCGCTGATGCTGAAACTGCTGCCGGTGCTTGATGACATGGAGCAACTGGAGAAGCTAACACCCGCACAGGCTACCGCAACCGCTTTGCTGGAGGGGCTGACTCTCATTCACAAGAAGATAAATGATATCCTGCTGAAAGAGGGCCTGGAGCCGATTCCGGCAACTGGTGAACAGTTCAACCCGGAACTTCACGAGGTGCTGGCAGTCATGGAGGATGACACCAAAGATCCAGGTGTTATCCTGGTTGATCAACAGCGGGGTTATCGTTTAAGGGGGCATATCCTGCGTCATTCACGAGTAGTGATAAACAAGGAAACGGAATGAGCGGCAGCAACTACTACGAAGTTCTCGATGTTGACCGGGAAGCCACACCGGAGGAGATAAAAAAGGCTTACCGCAAGCTGGCCATGAAGTATCATCCGGATCGCAACAAGAATGACAAGACCGCCGAGGAGAAATTCAAGGAGGTAGGTGAAGCCTACGCCGTTCTGAGTGATCCGCAGAAACGCCAGAACTTCGACAAACATGGTACCGCAGAGCCACCGGTCGGTGGTGGCTTCAACGGCTTCAGTGGTGGCGTGGGATTCGACCTCTCCGACGCCCTGCGGATGTTTATGAACCAGGGATTCGGCGATGTTTTTGGTGGTGGAGAATCCCGGCGACAGGGACCAGCCCGTGGTAAGGATATCCAGATCAAGCTTGCTCTGACCCTGGAAGAGATCGCTACCGGTGTAGAGAAGACCGTGAAACTGAAATTGCGGCGTCATTGCGACACCTGCCATGGTAGTGGTGCCAAGACCGGCTCCAAAGCTGTCACCTGCACAACCTGCCGCGGTGCCGGACGGGTTAAACAGGTATCCCGCTCTTTGTTTGGCGCTTTTGAAAATATTTCAGCCTGTCCTGCCTGTGGGGGGGAAGGGAAGATTATCCGGGATAAGTGTCCGCAATGCTCGGGCAGCGGCCTGGCTGTCAAGGAGGAGAAGATACGCATCAAGGTGCCGGCAGGTGTAGCTACCGGCAACTACATGCGAATTCGAGGCCAGGGTAGTAACGGTCCACGTAGCGGTGAAAAGGGCGACATTATCGTCGTTTTCGATGAGAAGGATCATCCCTATTTTGAGCGCCGCGGTAATGATGTCATCTATTTTCTGCAACTGGATATACCGACAGCCACCCTGGGGGGGGAGATCATCGTACCGACACTGAGTGGAAAATCAAAACTGCATATTCCAGCCGGTATTCAGAGCGGTAAGTTGTTGAAAATGCGTGGCAAAGGGGTTCCCGCACATGACGGTTACAGCGGTGGTGACCAATTGGTTTATATCCAGATTTATACGCCTGAAAAACTCTCAACAACTGCACGTGACCTGATGGAAGAACTGCGTACCACGGGAGAGTTTGAACCACAGCAACGGGATGAAAAGGGCTTTATCAGGAAGATGAAAAAAGCCTTTTTCAATTGATTCTTAGAGGGTCACCGTATAAGTTTTTATCGTTCAGGCAGCTTATGGAGCCACTTGACAGCCGCTGACCACCTGTACCCGGTTCCATTTATTTTGCCCGTTGCGTTGGTGTACAACACCAAAGCGCACCTGCCGAAGCCCACACCCGGTTTCTCGGGTAATCTGAGTATAAGTGGACTTCGGAATGCTGAAACTGGTATTTACGCCCCAGGAAAAACGGGTTCTGCTGTTTATCCTGGCTACTTTTCTGCTGGGGAGCGGGTTGCGGCTCATCAGTCATTATCGCCTGCAGTCGCACATGTCGCAACTGGACAGCCTGGATCGGGTCTTCCTCGAAAGAGCAAAGCGGCTGCCACAGGTCAGCGACGACACCCCGGTCTCAGATGAATCGGCTGCGACAGGAGTGTCAGGCACCGCGCCGTTGGATATCAACCGGGCCAGCGCAACCGAGTTGGAAACCCTTCCCGGTGTCGGGCCGGTCCTGGCTCAGAGAATAGTTGACTGGCGACAGCAACAGGGTCCTTTCCTGCAGGAGGATGACCTGCTGCAGGTACGCGGCATCGGCCAACGCAGTCTGGAGCGGCTACTGCCGTTGATAAGGGTGGAAACCAAACCTTAACTGGGGAAAACATGGCTGACAAGAAACCGTTGAAGTGGAAATCATACCTTTACCGTGGTCTGGTTGTCCTGTTGGCAGTGCTGTTGCTGTTCACCATCCGTTACCCGAAAGGACAGTGGGAGGAGCAGGCGGCCAACCGGACCATGATCCGCTCCAAACTCGCCGATATATCCAAGATGTCCTTCCAGCACTACTTCTTCCACCGCTATTTCACCGAGAATCTTGATTCCATGATTGCGCATATCCGCACTGATACGCTGCCGCGGATTATGCCGATGACAATCATCTGGGAGCGGAAGCAGGTGGATCTCGGTATGGAGGGAACCCGGGATTCTCTGTTGATCGATTTTGAAGACCGTTTTCACGGCGATACTCTTCTGGTGTTGCAACGTGATGCGGGCGAAGTTGATATCGTTATTGTTCCCCAGGAACTCTACACGGGACTTGGCACCGATACCCTGCGGCTGATCGCCACCGACTCCATCCGGATGATACACCGGGTGGGTGGTCTGGCAGAAACTGCCTGGTGGGCTTCCACCCCGCTGGAATTCAGGAGTGTCACGATTGTTCGTGGTGATACAGTCAGCATGCCAATTGTCAATTACATCTTTGAGAATCCTATCGATGAGATGACCCAGACGCCCCTTTACCACGAAGTGTTCCAGCTCTACAATCTGCTCAAGCTCACTTATGCTGGTACCATTGATTTCCAGTTGCAGGGGGAACCGCTCGACAGCTCGTTGCTGGTAGATGAGAAAACAACCCTGCTGTTCTTTGACCTTTTCAAGAACGATCTCAAGGAGCAGTATACCACGCAGGTTACCGATCTGGCGACCCGCATGCGGAAAAAGTTGGAGAATCCTGACTACGAGCTGCCCCGCGACTCCATCGTCAATATCATCGAAAAAGAGATGCGCCTGGCTCTGGCCGATCTGGCTACGATGCCCCGCCCCGCGAGCCGTCGCTCGCGGCAGGTGGTGACCTATAACAGTCAGTTGGTGACTGCCAACAGCCTGACCTGTCGCTCTGACTCACTGGCCTTTTTCCAGGAGTTTGAGAATGTGCAGGAAACGGTGTTTCCCCTGATGTTGACACCAGATATGCGGAGGCTGTATAAAAAACTGCTGGAGGAAGAGGATTTGCAGGCAATTCTGCGACGTATACAGGTCACTACCAGTTTTGCTGTAGCAGGTATAGATACCGTGGGACAGGCTGTTTACGCGCCGATTCCGGAAGAGGCAAAGCAGAGACGCTCACTGTTCGATCGCATTTTTGGGGTAGATCTACCGGAAGACCACGGCTTTATCTATGGCAACACCAGGTCCTGGGAGGAGTAAAGGGGCGTACCCTGTTCCCAACCTGATCTGGCATTATAAGGATCGGCATGATCCCCGACCATGAATTTGACTATCGAGGCGTGTTGCAGAGCGACCGTCTCGATTTTTTTTATGACAACACAGGTGTAACTGTTGAGTTACCGCTGCCGCTGGAACAGTTACTGAACTCTGGTGCTACGGGGCTTGAGCAGCTGTGGGAGTTGTTGCGTTTGCATTTGCCCCCAGATTTGCCCTCCGGTTCTCTGCTGGTCAGAATCCCACCCGATTGGGGCAGCTTCACCATCGCCACACCCCACCCGGTGGCGTTGTTGCGGAATCCATTGCTGCTCTGTCGCGAGCTGGAACTGAACGCTCCGGATCTGCCAACCGCTTATCACCTGGATTACCAGCCTGCCGCTGACGGCACCCTGATTCTTGCGCTGCGCAGCCAGGTACTTGAATTTATCCGGAAACTTTTTGAGCCACTCGGATTCAAACCGACCGCAGTTCAATTCACAGATCAACAGAACCTGGAACGAACCCTCCTGATTCAGCGGACTCGCTCCTGGAGTGACCTGCTGGTCGCCGCCCGCAAGCGACGGCGCCCCTGGTTGCCGATACTCCTGCTGGTAATCATACCGCTGCTGATCGCCGGGTCAGTCTGGCTATGGAGTCAGAAACGGATCCCGGTGCTCGTTGAACAGGTTCGAGTGGAGAATGTACCGATCGCTTACCACCATCTTTCGGACACGCTTTCACTGCCATTGACTGTTGTTGGACTTGAGGAGATTTCCCACAGCAATAGCGTTGAATCTGAAGTGCTCATCCTGCCGGACAGCCTGGCACTTGCCGGTCCGGCGATCCAGATCCCCACGCTGGCAAAATTACTGCGGGAGCTGCTCGATCCCGATTCGATCGATTATGCTGTAATCATACCCGGCTGGCTTTCCTGGCGCTCCAGGGCGGGCCGGTTTGATTCGCTGAGGCTGAACTCTGCAAACCCCGTTGCTTCATTCCAGCAGCTGGAGCAGCGGCTACTGACACCGACGGAACTGGAACGATTACTGACCGGAAGCAGACTCGATTCCGCCGCCAAAATTGTCCTCTTCCGGGAAAAACACCTTTTTAACCTGTTGTGGTATCACTAATGCTGCGTCTCGGTTTCGGAAAATTCAAAGGGAGAGTACTGGCGGTTCCGCCGGGTCAAAGCGTGCGCCCTGCCACTGCAAAGGTCAGAGAGTATCTGGTCAATGTGCTGAGAGAGCGCTGGTCGGGTGCCCGGGTTCTGGACCTGTTTTCCGGCAGCGGCGCTTTGGGATTGCAGGCGCTCAGCCTCGGTGCCACCAGTGTAGAATTTGTCGAAATGGGTCGGGTTGCGTTACCCTATCTACTGAGAAATATCGAACAGCTTGGTGTCAGCAACCAGGTTCAGGTTCGCCGTCGTGATGTGGTGCGTTTTCTGCAACGTCCACCCGCCCATGGATATGATCTTGTTTTGATTGATCCACCATACAAAATGCTCAATTTCCAATCTCTACTGGACGATATAGAGAGCAATAACTGGCTGACACCGGGTGGATTACTCTTTATCGAACACCCGCGCCGGATGGATATTAAGACAGGAGAACTGATTCTCTTCAGGGAGAAGTCCTTCGGAAACACGGTGGTAAAACTATATGAACGACACGCTGCAATCCCTTGATATTAAAACCCTGCTGGACAATCCCGGCGACATTCCCGCTCTCTCACCTGTCGTCAGCAAGGTTTTATCCCTGATCAGATCCGAGGATGTTTCCGCCAAAGAGCTGGCAGGGGTCATTCAGAACGACAACTCCCTCACCATGAAAGTGTTGAAGGTTGTCAATTCCGCCTACTACGCCATCCCCAGCAAGATATCCACTATCGCGCAGGCGGTAGTGATTCTCGGTTTTGACACCATCAAGAATCTGGTGCTTTCCATGTCGATCCTGGAACTGCTGGTCAGCAATACCGAGCAGGTTAAGCAGGTTCAGAATCTCTGGGAACGCTCCCTCTTCATGGCGGTTACAGCTCGTCAGATTGCTGTACGTCGTAAAGAAAAAGCCAATCCGGATGAAGCCTTCATAGCTGGTCTGCTGGCTGATGTCGGTATGCTGATGTTTGTCCGTCATGCCGCGGACAGCTACATTCCGCTGGTGATCCGTGAGCAGGAGGGTGTGGAAGATCTGACCAGCATGGAACGGGAGATCTTCGATGTCGATCACTGCGCGGTGGGGATGAAGCTGGCGGAAAAGTGGGGATTTCCTGATAAGCTGTCCCAGCCGATCGCCTGGCATCACGATATGACAAATGCCGATGACATGAGTGCCGAGCTGGAAGAGCTGTCACGTATCACCCTCTTCGCCCGGCGCTGCGCTTCGGTCATTTACCACCAGAACCTGGAAGACTCAATGCGGGACGCCCGGCTGCAGGCGGAAATTGCCTTCGGCATGGAGAATGACCAGCTGGATGAATTTCTGGTAGAGGTTTTTGATGAGGTGGAGAAGACCGCCGACTTTTTCGGTGTCAAGCTGGAAGAGCAGGCCAACTACATGGAAATCCTGCAGGAGGCCAACCGGAAGCTGAGCCAGATGAATCTCAGCTACGAGCAGATGAACCAGAAACTGCGCAAAGCCAACGAGCGGGCGGAAAAACTGGCTGCACAGCTGCAGGAAGCCAACGCCAAGTTGCAGGAGCTGGTCAACATCGATCCTTTGACCGGCGTGCATAACCGCCGCTCCATGACACAATTTCTGGAGCACGAATATGTGCGTGCCCGTCGTTATGATAGACATCTGGCGTTGCTGCTGTTGGATATCGACCACTTCAAAAAAGTCAACGACACCTTCGGCCACCCGCAGGGCGACTCCATCCTGAGGGAGATGTCCAACCTGATCAAAGGACTTTTACGTGATACAGATATGTTGGTTCGTTATGGTGGTGAGGAGTTCCTGGTGATGTTACCGGAAGCGAAGCTTTATGCAGCCCGGATAGCGGCGGAACGGATACGGCGTAATGTCGAAACACACGACTTTGCACATCTGCCCGATTCGACCATGCATATTACCATCTCCATCGGGGTGACGGAGCTGTTGAACGAGGAGGTCTGTAACTCAACCGAAGAGTTGATCAAAGCCGCCGATCTCAAGCTCTATGAAGCCAAGGAGAACGGCCGCAACCGTATCGCTTTCTGAAGGTTTCAGAGGAATCGGTAAATATCCTGCCGTTGTATCACACCGATATAACTCTCCCCTTTGTTTACCAGGACACTTGCCGTTGCGGCGAGTACCGGCTGCAGCTCAGCCAGTGGTAAGGATGACGCCACCAGCGGCAATGGCGGCTGCATCCACTCACCCACCTTGCCACCGCTCAATTCTCGCCCCTGGAGCAACAGTGTTACTAGCTCGTCCCGATAGAGTGTGCCACTGCTGACTGAACCTTCAAGTACCGGCAGCACTTCCAGGTTATGGGTGTCCATCCTGGCCAGTGCTTCCAGCAAAGGTGTTTCCGCATTACAGGTGTAAAAGGGACGGCCAGTTATAGTGACCAGCCCCCCCGCGGTCAGGTCAGCGGTGTTTTTCAATCCGCGAGCCACCAGCCAGGAGTCGTTGTAAAGCTTGCTCAGATAACGGGAGCCGGTATCAGGCAGCGTGGTGACAATAGTAGAACCTGGCGGTAACTCCGCTGCCACTTCCAGCGCCACCTGGATTTGAGCTCCGGAAGAACCACCACAGAAGATGCCCTCCTCCCGGGCTAACCTCAGGGTCATGTCAAAAGCTGCCTGGTCACTGACCCAGCGCATTTCATCCACCCATTGCAGTTGGAGCGATTCCGGCAGGAAGTCCTCGCCGATTCCCTCCACCAGGTAGATTTGGCCCTCCGGTTTCTCACCGGTATCAAAGTAGGTTTTGATGATAGATCCCTCCGGCTCCGCGCCGACGATGCGGACTGACGGTTTCTGCTCTTTGAGGAAACGTCCCACCCCGCTGATGGTGCCGCCGGTGCCCATCCCCATGACAAAAGCATCGACCTTGCCACCGGTCTGTTCCCAGATCTCCGGTCCGGTGGTCCGGTAATGAGTTGCAGGGTTTTCCTGGTTGCAGAACTGATTGATCAGGATAGCGTTCGGGGTAGTCTCGGCAATTCGCCGGGCGGTACTGAGAAAAGAGTCGGGGTGTTCCGGTGGTACTTCGGTGGGCACACGGACTACTTCACCACCCAGGCTGCGGACGATCTGCTCCCTTTCCGCCGACATCTTCCAGGGCATGACGATAATACAGCGGTAATCCTTGCGGGCTGCCACCAGCGCCAGGCCGATACCCATGTTGCCGGAAGTTGCCTCCACGATGGTTCCCCCCGGCCGCAGTTTACCGGTACGCTCAGCGGCTTCAACCAGACTGAGTGCGATCCGGTCTTTGATGGATCCACCCGGATTGGATCGCTCCAGTTTACCCAGTAGTTCCACCGGGAGATTCCCCTGTAACCTGGACAATCGGACCAGCGGGGTGTTACCAATCGTCTCCAGAATATCGTTATATATCAGTTTATGCTGCATCGGTTGATCCGGTTAACGGTTCATTTTCCACGGAATCAATGTAAAGTTTTTGACGAAAAATACTCAGCATTAGAGCGCGGGAGGTGGTGAGGAGCTGCTTTTTCTGCCGCTTTCAACGGGGTGAATTTGTATTAAGACCGAACCGGGATAATAAAATCGCAGTATTTCCCGGTAGTCGTTACCCCGCAGCGCCATTGCTGCTGCTCCCAGTTGACAGAGTCCGACACCATGTCCCCAGCCGGCACCCTTTAAGCGGAAATCATCACCAGGGCGTATCACATAAAAGAGGGCGCTGAAGAGATGGCTGGACGAGAGGGTGCGGCGTATCGTCAGCTCTTTGCCGATAACCCGTTCCTCTTTGCCGGAGACAATTCGCAACCGTTTGATTCTCCCGGAGTCGCCCCGCTCCAGCGGGACCAGGTCGTCGATCCGCTCCCAGAAAGTCCCCAGTGATTTGTTGATGATGTTGGTCAACTCCCGGTTCTTATAAGCTACTTCCCAGCGAAAGAAATCATCGGCATATCGCAACGCTGCCGGCAATTGTAAATGCCCGGTATTGCAGTGTGAAGAAAAATCTCCGTCGATCAGAAGCCGGGCTTTCTCTTCAGTATCAGCGGGGAAGGGCACAGCAGCATCACCATCCGGGAAAGAAACCAGCGTGGCAGGATCACGTTGTTCCCAGACATGCCTATACGCCTCAACTATG
>JADHUQ010000076.1 GCA_016784425.1 Candidatus Delongbacteria bacterium
GCATGTCGGCTTTATTGCCGCAATAATGCTCGGAGTACTGCGACTCCTGCCTGTATCACCTAAAGCTGGTTGGTTACTGTTACCGCTGCTCCTGGCTCTCTATGCGCTGCTCTGTGGGGGTCGTCCCTCAGTTGTCAGGGCGGTTCTGATGGCTGCTTTCTATTTCTGGGGCCAGGTGTTTGAGCGTGGTGTGACACCGTTGCAGGCACTGATGGCAAGTGCCACTCTGGTCTGCCTTTACAACCCCATCGCTTTTTACGAAATCGGTTTTCAGCTCTCCTATCTGGCTGTAGTGGCAGTTCTGTTCGCCCTGAAAGTTCAGCTACCCGCTGGTTGGAAATTTTCCAAGGTCTGGCGCGCACTGCTGGTCTCGCTCAGTTGCTTTGTCCTGCTGGCACCGCTGTTGCTCTACCACTTCGGTGCCTTGAGTCCGATCGGCATCCTGGTTAATCTGCCGGCAATTCCCCTGGTGGGGGTTATTATTGGACAGGGAGCTTTATTGATAGCGTGTGCCCATATTCCACTGCTGGGGAGTGCAGTTGGAAGTGCGCTGGAGTTCGCGCTACAGTTGCTGCAACGGCTGGTGGCGTTTGCCGCAACCTGCCCCGGAGCAAACTGGCAACTGCCTACTCCCACCCTGGGGCAATTGTTGATCCTGCTGGTTCTGTTAGGGCTGCTGCTGGGACCTGGCATCAGGCGGCGTCTCCAGAAAATCACCTTGCTGCTGCTGGTTGCCGGAGTAATCGCCTGGTATGAGAATTCAAACCCGACCCTGGAGATTGCCGCGATCAATGTAGGGCAGGGGGACGCCCTGCTGCTACGATCACCCGAGGGCCACACCACATTGATTGATGCGGGTGAGCGCCGCGGCAGTCTGGATCGCGGCCACCTGCAGGTAGTCCCCTATCTGCGTCGTCAGGGAGTTTCCAGACTTGACCTGATAATTTTAACACATAGCGATCTGGATCACATGGGGGGGATACCCGCAGTCCTGCGGGAGATCGGATGTGATACACTCTATCTGGCTGAGCAGCGTGAGCACCCGCATTTCGCAGAGATACTGGATATATGTGATAGCAGCGGAACCGTGATACAGGAAACAGCTGCAGGTAAAATTCTGGTCAGTGCTCCCGGGTATCGTCTCTACCTGTTGAGTCCCCCCACCGATTGGTCAGGCGATGTCAATGACCGCTCCCTGGTAGTGAAAACTGTCTATGGTGATTGTACGGCCCTGTTTACCGGTGATGCAGGTCGCTGGTCTGAACAGATGCTTATACCTGTCTGGGGGGATTTCCTGGGCAGCGACCTTCTAAAAGCGGGTCATCACGGTTCTAACGGCTCCTGCAGCCCGGAATTCATAAAGTACGTGGCACCGGTCCAGGTAGTTATCTCCTGTGGTTCAAAAAATCGCTATGGCCATCCCGCACCGGAACTGCTCGAACGACTGGACTCGATTGGTACAGCCATACATCGCACTGATCAAGGCGGAACTTTTGAGATCGCCGCTGACGGGAACAGCTGGCATCTGCGCCCCAGCTGGTGGCAACGCCGTCTGGGTGAACAGTACACCGTCTTCTACAGGTGCAGCGGTGAATAAGTGTCCTCTTTACAGGAGGTTCCTCGCGTTGCTGCCAGACTTACCGGTGAGGTCTGTGGCTAGGAGCCTGTCGGACTTATGATGTTTTGCTGCAAATACCAGAGCGATGGCCCTTTTCACCAAAAATATGCGTTACATAGTTTTAATTATGCGCCTTATATTTTAGGCGAAAATGACTCGTCGTCTGAAATTTTCGCTGAAAACCCCTAGGTCCGACAGGCTCCTAGGCAGCGATAAAGCACTCTGAAACCTATACGAAATCACACCGGAAAAAGACAAAGCTCAGTGCTGATCAGATTCTTGGCGTTTTTGTGACCGGTAGTGTTTTTCTTTCCTGCTGGAAAGCCAGCGATGAAACAGGAGGGCAGGTGCATATCAGTGGCGAACTGATTCTACCGGGTGATAAATCTATTGCCCACCGCGCCTTACTGTTGGCGTCACTATCGCCTGGCCGCTGCCGCCTGGGCAATCTGCCCCCGGGGGCTGATGTGCACTCTACTTTGAAAGGACTGCGGCAATGCGGTATCAGTGTAGATACGGATAAGGCTGAAACCACAATTACCGGTGGATCTCTGCGGATGCCGGAGGGAGTGTTGGATTGCGGTAATTCAGCTACCACTGCCCGGCTGTTGACCGGTCTGCTGGCCGGAACCGGTATTACCGCCACGCTGGACGGTGATGAATCCCTGCGTCGCCGCCCCATGCAGCGAATTATCGACCCACTACGATTGATGGGTGCGGATCTTAGCGGTAGTTCAGGAAGATTGCCACTCCAGTTGCGAGTCGCCCCGCTGCGGGGCATCGAATACTTGCAGGAGGTGGCCAGTGCGCAGGTTAAATCGACACTCCTGCTGGCCGGACTGGGCGCAATGGGTCCGACCACTGTCAGGGAACCCCTGCCGACGCGGGATCATACAGAACTGCTGCTGACCTATCTGGAGGCGAAAATATCCTCCAGTGGAGATGCCGTCACCATCTGGCCGTTGCAGAGTCCTCTGCCAACCTTTTCACTGGAACTGCCAGCGGACCCGTCAACGGCAGCCCCCTTTATTACTGCCTGCGCTCTGCTTCCCGGGTCCAGTCTGCGGGTACCCGGGCTGCTGCTGAATTCTACCAGAGTTAGATTCCTGGAAATTCTGGAAGGAATGGGGTTGATAGTTGAGCGCGGGCATCAATGGCGATCAGGTGGTGAGGATGTGGGAGACCTGCAGCTGGAAGCCCCCCGGGACCTGAAACCGTTTTGTATCACAGCCTGGGAGGTTCCTGCTCTCATCGACGAGTTGCCTTTACTGGCACTGGCTGCCTGCCGGGCCCAGGGTGTCAGTCGAATCAGTGGTGCGGGTGAGCTGCGTTTCAAGGAGTCGGACCGGTTACATGCTATCTGCCAGAACCTCACCAGACTTGGCGCCCTGATTGAAGAACTGCCGGATGGCCTGACTGTCACAGGTGGAGCAAAACTGCAGGGTGGTCGGATGACCTCGGCCGGTGACCACCGCATGGTCATGGCGATGCGTATCGCGGCTTTGATCGCCAGTGGTGAAGTAATACTGGATGAGTGTGCTTCACTCGCCATCTCCTGTCCGGATTTCGATCAGCGATTGCGCACTCTGTTGCACTAGGAGTTTTTGTCACATCGAAAGGAAAGCACATTGCTGCAAAGACTCAGAATGCTGACTGCGGGCGAGTCACACGGTCCAGCTCTGGTGGGAATACTGGAGGGGATACCGGCCGGACTGGCAATAGGAGAGCAGCTTATCGGGGTGCAACTGCAACGCCGGCGGCAAGTAGCTGGCCGGGGTGGACGCAGCCACATTGAAACCGATGCAGTCCAGATTCTGGCCGGGGTACGTCATGGCCACACGCTGGGATCGCCTCTGGCTCTGCTGCTAACCAACCGCGACTTTCCCCAGTGGAGCGAAATAATGTCAGTGACTGCTCCAACCCTGCCGGTTGAACCTGTGACTGTCCCCCGTCCCGGGCATATCGATCTGGCCGGTTGTCTCAAGTATGACACCAGTGACACCCGCAATGTCAGCGAACGGGCTTCAGCCCGCGAGACCGCCATGCGGACTGCGCTGGGTGCAATCTGTCGGCAGCTGCTACTGGAGCTAGGTATCAGCGTCGGCAGTCAGGTATTGCAGGCAGGCAGTATTTGTGATACAAACGACTACGGCCACCTTACCCCTGGACAACTCAACCTGCTGGCGGATAAATCACCACTCCGTTGCCTCGATCCTGGCGTTTCTGCCGCGATGCAGAAGGCAATTGATGAGGCAACCGCCACTGGAGATACCCTGGGTGGAAAACTTGCCGTCAGGGTTGCCGGGGTACCGGCAGGTCTTGGTTCCACAACTCAGTGGGATACCAGGTTGCAGGCTCGCCTGGGAGCGGCGCTGTTATCGATCGGCGGTATGAAGGGTTTTGAAATCGGGTCAGGCTTCAGTGGCACCTCCAGACCAGGGAGTGAAGCCAACGACGCTATCCTGCCTGTTGCCGGTGGTTTCCGGCGACCCAGTAACAATGCCGGGGGGCTGGAGGGTGGTCTCAGTAATGGTGAGGAGATCATATTGCGGGTGGCGATGAAACCGGTCCCCACGCTGAGACGTCCCCAGCAGTCAGTTGACTTGGTAACCGGAAAATCTGCCCTGCCACCACAGGAACGGGGGGACAGCTGGGCGGTAGCTGCTGCTTCAATTGTGGCGGAAGCGATGACCTGTCTGGTTCTGGTTGACGCCCTGCTTGAAAAATTCGGTGGTGATACGTTAAACCAGCTGCAACAGCACCTGCAGGCTTCCGCTAACTGGTCGCGACCCAAGTTATCACACGAGTCAGGGGATGAATAATCCGGCTAATGTCCCCCTGGTCTTGATCGGGATGATGGGTAGTGGTAAAACCACCTGCGGCCGAATACTGGCTCAACTGCTGGGGCGACAGTTCATCGATCTGGATGAGCAGGTGGAGCGATGCTCCCAGATGACGATCTCCAGGCTGCTGACCACCCGGGGTGAGACCGGCTTGCGGGAGTTTGAGACACTGGCGCTCCGGCAGGCACTGAAGCATAGACACAGTGTCATCGCCAGTGGTGGGGGTGTAATCCTCCGTTGTCAAAATCGACGACTTCTGACCGACAGCGGGTTCGTCATCTTTCTGCGTACCAGCGTCACGGAGCTCGCCCGTCGTCTGGCAACCGAACAAAAGGTAAGACCCCTGTTGGATGGCTCAAGAGCCGTGGTTGATCAATTGGTGCTGCTGGCAAATCAACGCAATGCGTTGTATCTGGCGGTGTCAGATCTAATCGTGTCTACCGATACCCGCTCCACGGCTGCGACCGCAGCTGTGATACAGCAAAAGCTGGAGGAGTGTGTTGTTTAACCTTGAGTTGATTCTGGACACCCGCCGCTGTCTGATTTCAGCCGGCAGAGGTATTCTGCGTCAGGCAGAGCTGCTGGTCGAAAATATGCCACCCTCCAGCGGCTGCCTGCTGGTTACCGACAGGAATGTGGCCCGCTACTGGGGTGATCAGCTTTTCAAAAGCCTGCAACAACTGGTTGAAAGCTCCTGTGAGATGGTGGTTCTGGAGCCTGGTGAACGGCATAAGAATCTCCAGGCGGTGGAACAGATCTACCATCGTCTGCATGAATTAGAATATGACCGCGACTGTCTCCTGGTTGCGCTCGGGGGTGGGGTGGTCGGTGATATCACCGGTTTTGCAGCAGCTACCTGGATGCGGGGTGTCCGTTATCTGCAGCTACCCACCACCCTGTTGGCGATGGTGGATGCAGGCCTGGGGGGGAAGACCGGCGTCAATCTGCGGCGGGGAAAAAACCTGGTCGGTTCATTTCATCAACCACTGGCGGTGCTGGTGGATCCTGATCTGCTGCAGACTTTACCGTCACGACACTACACCAACGCACTACCGGAAATCATCAAATATGGCTCTGTCCTGGACGGGGCGCTGTTCGGGCTGGTTGAGCAGGAATTACCCCGATTGCAGGAATGGGACAGCACCGAACTGATGGATGTCATCACCAGATGTCTGATCCTTAAAGCTGGTGTTGTCACCCGTGATGAAAGGGAGCAAGAGGAACGGATGCTGCTCAATTTTGGTCACACGCTCGGTCATGCGCTTGAACAGTGCTCCCAGGTTGAGTTGTTGCATGGAGAGGCGGTAGCCGGTGGGATGCTGGTAGCCGCAGCAATCTCGCGGCGTCTGGAAATTCTGTCCCAGACCGCGGCGCAGCGTCTCATGGCTTTGATAAACGCGTTACCACTCCCGCCCTTACCACCGGTGGAACCTGAACAGCTGTTGCGGGCAATTCGTCAGGACAAGAAGCGACGTGCAGGCGTACAGCCATGGGTGCTGCTGGAGGGGATCGGCGGGGGGATGATTCACCGGGAAGTACCGGAGCAGGTAGTAGTGGATTCTATAAAGGAAATCCTCAGTTGAGCAGTTTTCCGACGCACCGCTGCTATTTGTGAATTGAGAAAGTCACACAATAGAAGCCACAATCGGCAGGGGGATCCAGATCGCGCCAGGCGTTGCTGTGGGTCAGGGCGATCAGGTTTTCCGGCAGGAAGACATTGTAGGGATCGTTACTGCGATAAACCTTATAGGTGGGGTTCACCGGCAACCCGTTGGCAGCCTGCTTGCCTGCATAGTTCCACATAAGTGGTTCATCACCATCCGCTAACGGTGGAATCGGAACGATAATAACCTGTTCATCGGCCAGCTGCTCCGGGTCGCGGGGACTTTCCGGAAGAGGATTATCCTCTGCGACGACACCCCACATGATACAACAGCCCTGTGACCAGAAGTTCTCCTCGGCATGTACGATCTCGGTCGATCGATTGATGATATCGTAATCCCAATTTCCCCAGAAAGCCGAATGGTGAATATCGACCACAAATTCACCGGGATAAACCTGGACTGCTGTCTTGTTGCCCTGGAAGACTGTACCGGAAACTTCGAGTATTCCACTGTCGGCGGCATAGATAGCGGTTTCATTAGTCAGGAAAAGGCAGTTGGAAATGCTGCAGTCACAATTGCTGAGATTAAGCGCTTCGTCTGTTGAGTTGACAAAGATACAATCGATGAACTCGAGCTGACTTCCCAGACTGGCCTGGACAGCATGTGCTTCCATTTCGAAGATAGTGTTCCCGGCGAAGAATACACCCCCGTCAACCGCTAGCGTGAGGGTGTGGTTGCGGAGCCAGGAGTCGACAAAACTGATCGCAAGTCCTGCAGTAACTGCAGGAATATCAGCAATACTGTTGAGTTCTGCGCCAATATAATGAATTGCTCCCAGGTTGGATTCAAGCTGGATGCTGGCCAGAATATCTTCTGTAAGGAATGATGTGCCGAATTCGTAGCCCTCACGGGGCGGGCCGCCATTCTCAAAGAACAGCAGACCACCAGCCATAATGATTGTGGAGGGTACTTCCGGAGGGAGGTCGGCCATGATATGAAGCTCGACGGATGGGGTCAGTTCAATGGTCTCACCCGACACCTTGCTGGAAAGACGGTGCATGATCAGTGAAGCGGTACCGTTTGGAGTATCGACTGGATCGGGGGTGTTTCCGGTAGACGCGGTTGAGAGGGTCTGGAGACCTGCCAGCAGCAGGGTTGTGATCAGATAACGGATTGGCAGTTGGATTCTCATCGTTGCCTTTTCCTGTCTTTCTGCGTCTTGTAAGTTTGTGAATCAATCCCCAGCTTTTGCAGCTTGTACTTGAGACTCCGCAGTGAAATCCCCAGCTCCTGAGCGGATTGTTCACGCTCACCGTGATGTTCCCGCAATTTGGTTTCTATCAGGCGGCGCTCAAAATCTGCTACCGCCTGTTCCAATCCACTCTCACTTGACGGCGCTGCAGTGGTTCCTGCCTCTGCTGTCAACGTCAGGTGGTGCGGTTCGATCAGGGTTCGTGCTCTCTGATAGCCACGGAGAACCAGGTTTTTCAGCTCCCGGACATTACCCTGATAGCTGTGTTTCTCCAAAAGCAGTATCGTCTCAGCTGTCAGGGTCTTTCTGGTGTCGTATCGCTCGTTCATACTATCCAGAAAACCGGTCGCTAAGAAATATACATCTTCTATATGATTTCGTAAAGGAGAAACATGGATGCGGAAAACTGATATCCGTTGTAACAAATCCTGGCGAAATTGAGCAGATTTAGTCAATTCATCCAGATCACGGTTGGTAGCGGAGATGATACGGGCGGGGGAACGCTTCGCCTGCTGCGATCCCATGGTGGTGTATTCACCACTTTCCAGGAACCGCAACAGTTTTGGCTGGATGGAAAGCGGCAGATCACCAAACTCGTCAAAGAAAATGGTGCCATCGGCAGCGGCCTCCACCAGTCCGATGCGATCCTCGGTGGCACCGGTGAAAGATCCCTTACGGTGACCAAAAAGTATGGACTCAAAGAGCGTTTCCGGAATTGCCGGGCAGTTTACCGGAATAAACGGTTTCTGACGGCGCTCGCTGGCATTGTGTAATGCTCTGGCAACCAGTTCCTTGCCGGTACCAGTTTCACCGGTAACCAGCAGGGGATTGTTCGCATCAGCCAGAGAATCGATATCGTTCATCAATTGATGATGCCGGGCTGAAACTCCAATCATACCGTGACGATGAAAGAGGGTGCTGGCCAGGTCAAGATGCAGCTCACGTCGCAACGGTTCGTCACTCATCACCTGTTGAAAGGCGGTTTCTACAAAATGATTGTCCATTTCCAGGTTTTCAGCCAGAGCCTTGGCCTCTTCAAGTGAGCGTCGAGCTGCCGGTTGGCGACCCAGTGCGTGCTGACTTAGTCCCTGGTAAGCCAGCAGGCGTGCCCGATCGCCGTCACCCGGTGCAAGCTTCAACAACTTGCGCAGGGCTGTGATGGCCTGTGCATGTTTCTCCTGTAGATGCAGGAGAGCTGCCAGGTTAAAACTATAACGAAAATGGATATCCGGATATTTATCTGCCTGCATGCTGGAGAGTTCCTGAAGTAGCAGCTGATTCGCCTGGCCATACTCCTCACGACGGATATAGTAATCAGATATATTGAGCTGAATCAGCAGGCGCTGCCGGGGCAGTTTATGCCGGATGGACAGACTTAGCGCCTGCTGGAGGCGTTCCCAGGCTTCCTCATTGTCGATCATGATCAGGGCGTTGCCCAACATGTTTTGTACACGGCAGATATCGATCGGGTCAGCGATATAACCCTCTGAAAGGGCCTGACGGTAAAACTGGATGGCAGTTTTAGTGTCACCCATGTTTTTGGTAGCCAGACCGGCGTTAAGCAGGGCGCGGGAAGACAGATCAGCAAACTCCTCTTTAAAATCGAGCAGCCGGCAATTGCGATAGATATGAAAGAAAATCTCACGAGCCTGCTGGTTCTGGCCCAGCTGGAGCACGGCGTTGCCCCGCACCAGCATCAGGTAGTTGCGGGAAAAGTCATCACGTTGCGCTGGCAACTGCTTGTCAACGGCAGAAATACACTGCTGGTACTCCCGCCGTGCATACAGTCGCACTGCAGGGTTGGAGGAGAAGTTGTCTTTTTTCATTTGGTTGGGTGGTTGACATTTACAGTATAAGGAAAAGCTTTCGTTATTACAAGAGCAAATCAACATCTTTGCCGTTCTCTTCTGTGTGAAAACCGGCAAAGAGAAATTACTCCATATTGAACAAAATCGGTTTTCCGGCATCTAATCACTACCCGCCCATCTCTATCCATCAGCCCACTCCATTTTGTCTGCCCCTCCCTGTTTATTCATGGCAAAAGCAGCAGGACAGTTTAAGACGACAAAGAAAGGAACAGTCATGCACTGGATGGTTGTGTATGTAAAAATGGTTGTACCGGTTTTCTGCCTGGTTATAGTTGTGTCGGCCACTGCCTGGGAGACAGGCTATGTGAAGGAGCATTGGGTTGCCTGTAACTGGCTGGAGGATGCAAATGAAGAGCTGATAGTCCTCCAAACCGGCAACTACCTGTTGTCATTGAGCGCGGGAGAAGTCGGCGAGGGTTTTACAGCCCGGGCCACCCTGTTGTCCGCCCCACCAGCAGCGATCTGTCGCTGTGGTGGTACGCTGGTGGTTGCTGGAGGAAGTGGTGGATTAGATCTGTTCAATCTGTCAAGCGGAGAACCTCCCATTTTCTGCGGCAGCTGGTTGGATGGCACCACACCGTCAGCTCTGGCGAACTGCAGTGACAGTACCTTCGTCAGTGTCTCTGCTGCCGGTACCGTCAGGCTTTTCAGGTTGCAGGAACTGCGGCCGGTCTGCCAACTGCAACTGCCCGACCTCTACTTGGATGTGCGCGACCTTGAGGTTGTAGATGACACCCTGCGTCTTTTAACCGGTGACCGGCTGGTGATAGTCCCGCTGGCTGCGCCAACGACCGGTTGGGAATTGTCCCTGACCGATGATTGGACAGGGGTGCATCACGGCGCCGGCTTCACCACACTCAGCGGTGAAGAGCGGATTACAGTTATCTCAGAACCAGAGGGTGTGGTGTGGCTGGAATATCCCGGAAAAACGGTAACAGTCAGCGAAGATACACTCTGGTTTTTCAGCGACAGTGGCAGACTGCTTTTTGCCACCGGACAGGGGGGTGTGTGGACTGTGAGGGACAGTGGTTTTTCATGCGGGG
>JADHUQ010000077.1 GCA_016784425.1 Candidatus Delongbacteria bacterium
CCCCGGATCAGGTCTGAATACATAAGTGGAGACATCAGATATGGAAATTCAACAAACTACCAAATTGTTCGCCCTGTTCGCGGAGTATCCCGAGCTTGAGGAGAAGGTGATGCAGATGGCACCGGTCTTTCGCAATCTGAAAAACCCGGTACTCCGCCGGACGGTAGGCAAGTTGGCGACTGTGGAAAAAGTGGCCCTGATCGGTAAGCTGGATCCGGGGACCTTCCTGAACACATTACGCCGGGAAGCTGGTCTGCCACCTGTTGAGGAACTGCCGGAAATGGAGGTGATCACACCTTCTGATGCGCCGACATGGGCAGCGGGTGAGCCGATCCAGGTTGTCAATGGCACTGCTATGCTGGAGACAGGGGTGCATCCCCTCGGACTGATCAATCAACTGTTACAGGAGGCTGTCCCGGGAGAATTCATCCTGCTGCAGACCAATTTCGCGCCGTTGCCGCTGATAGAGGCGATGGAGAAACAGGAATATCAGGTCTTTCATGCTGAGGACGCAGGGGAGCATCTGACCTATGTCCGCAAGGGATAGTATAACTGGTCAGCCGGCAAGTAGAGCGGCTATCGCGGTTACATGCATGATATCTTGTGCTACAGCGCCACGAGAGAGATCGAGCAGCGGCTTACGCAGTCCCTGAATCAACGGTCCCAGCGCCTCCGCGCCAGCCAGCCGCTGGGTGATTTTGTAAGCGATGTTGCCGGCATTAAGGTCGGGAAAGATGAAGACATTTGCCCGCCCCTGCAGTATGCCTTGTGGTGCTTTGCTTTGAGCGATCGCCGGCACCACTGCCGCGTCAAACTGCAACTCGCCATCCACAATCAGTTCCGGGAAACGCTCCCTGGTTAATCGAACTGCGGTTTGCATTTTTTCCACCAGGGGATGATCGGCACTACCGTAGGTTGAAAAGGAGAGAAAAGCTGCGCGCGGTTCGGTCTGGGTCAATGCCTGGTGCGTATCACAGGTTGCCCGGCAGATACTGGGCAGCTGCCCCGCCTCCGGGTCCGGAATGACCCCGCAGTCAGCATAGGTGTATCCCCGCCCGTCAGGCAGGATCATCAGGAAAGAACTGGATACAACCTCCAGCCCCTCCTTCATCCCCAGACAATAAAGCCCTGCCCGGATAACTTCCGGGGTGGTGTTTACCGCACCGGCCACAGCACCGTCCGCCCGGTCGGTGGCCACCATGAGGGCGCCGAAATAGAGCGGATCCTGCGCCAGTTCCCTGGCCTGTTCCAGAGTCATTCCCTTCAGGCGGCGGCGGTTGAACAGGTAGCGGGCAAAATCATCACTCCATTCAGAGCGAGTCGGATCGATAACTTCACGGCCAGAAAGCTGTAACCCTTCCCCGGCTGCCAGCTCCCTGATGCGGGCTTCATTACCCAGCAGGGTGAAGCGGGCGATATTACCTTCCCGAATCAGGCGGGCAGCGGCGATCGTGCGTCGATCCTCCCCCTCCGGCAACACTATATGTCTTTGCAGGAGGGCGGCTCTGTTCCTGATTTCCTGCAGTATACTCATCAGATATCTCCTCTGCGCTGTAATCCTGGCCACAACCTTTGATTGGCACTACCTGGCGAATTTCCGGTAGAGGCTCTCCGCAACAAATTTTGGTACAAACTCATCCAGCTGAGCGTGCAGCTTTCCCAGTTCTCTGACAATACTGGCACTCAGATAGATATACTTCTCGTTTGGTGTCAGGAAGACGGTCTCCAGACAGGGGTACAGTTTGCGATTGGTAAGCGCCATCTGGAATTCGATATCGAAATCGGAAATCATCCTCAACCCACGCACCACCACCTGCACCTGGTTGGCACGGGCATATTCGGTCAACAAACCACTCAGCTCCTTTACCACGACATTATCGATCTCCGCCACCGCCTGTCTTGCCAGCGCTATCCGATCTTCCAGACTGAAGAGCGTATCTTTACTGGTATAGGCGGCCACCAGTATCTCCACCTGTCCAAACAGGGTGGCAGCCCGTTTGATGATGTCGATATGGCCAAAGGTAATCGGATCGAAGGTTCCGGGATAGATAGCTTTCACACTCATGCAAGTTCCTTTCTTACTAATCAGCTGCAGTGCGCCGTCAGCCCTGAAATTCTACTCAGCTCCCCCCGCATAGTCAAGCTTTGCCCACCATAGGGAAGGTGACTGCCACGAAAGGGGCCAAAGACAACGAGTTTCAGGGATACTATAGTATTTCCCAGTTAAGCTGACCGTTTGAGGTAGTGCATTTCGGGAAACACTATTATTTGCGCGGCTTTGGTTAGTTGCTGCTACAACGAAGCAAGACGCGGTATAAGTGATGCCGCAGTCTCCATTATATACCGATGCTCAAAGAGAATGTTCTCTTGGACAGATCGAAGAAGCATCGGTTTATAGTATTGCTGACAATGGCTATGGCAGTTTCGGTCGTTTATTTGTAGCAATACTATAAACTGACATTTCAGGTGAGCATCACTATATTTCTGCAGTCGGGAGGAGCAAAAGAGCCCCCACGAGGGGGGCTCTAACAATACTCTCATGAATAAACCACGAGAGTACAGGGGGGTTGTTCAAGCAAAAGCCTGGAAGACTAGTCGAGCAGTCTCTCGGTGGTGGCCTCAGACTCAATTACGCGCTGTACGAATTCGTTCAAGGTGACCAGGTCCTCAACATTAAGATCGGACAGGTCACGGATCATTTTGCGGATAATAACGATCTTGACTTCGTTCATACGTAAAATCCGTTTGATATCCTCAGTCTGGATTGCCTCGGGCGTGATTTTGATAAACAGCAGAGATGATATCAGTTCAGATATCACTTCGATCGACTGGCGATAGGGTTTACGGCCTGCCAACCACATCGACACGGTTGCTTTTGATACACCACACATTTTAGCTACGTACGCTTTCGTGATTCCCAGGTTCTTAAAAACGTATTTAAGATTTTCAATGAAGATTGTTGTTTCCATTGAGTCCTTCCTTTCAATCCTACATAGTTTCACATTTTTTGCTGATATAATATATTGTATACTCAGTATCTTCAAATTCAGACAAGTTTATGTTACAAAAGTCATCTTGCGGATACAACTATTTTCTTTCAGCTCTGTAATAAATAGAAAATCCTGACCTCTTCGCGGCTTTAATATTGTGTAGCTGTTATACCTGGTTGAGCAGACCGAATATCTATTTCAGGATATCTATTGCGACTGCCCTCCCGTTATGGCAGCAATAGCAAGGTTCATCTTGTGAGCCAATAGCTACTTATTCGTTAATTTACTACAGCACCGTTACCCGTTCATCAGGGCAGGATTATTGTATTTATAAGCTCGTTTCTGAAGTCAACGTTTCCGGTACTTAAAGTATTTCCCAGTTGAGCTGACCGTTTGAGGTAGTGCATTTCGGGAAATACTATTTACGTGATGCCGCTGTCTCCATTCTAAAACGGACATTTCAGGTGAGTATCTCTTCAGCTGAAGGCGCGAAGGCTGCGTGATAACAGCTTTGACGATCAACCGAAGTGAGGTTGGTACCGGTGCGGAGAGACCTGTCACCCGGAATAGATGTTCATTTACTGAACCATTACTCACCGCAGAATCAGGGTGTTTTTGGTGGCTATTCGCCGGGCTGCTTAGTATTCTGTTGCCGGCACCCTTCTGAGAGACCGGCCGCATCAACGGTTGCGGTTTTTAAATCTGAACAATCAGCTTGTTTTCTGGAGATCAACCGGAGATAGTATGTCAATTTTCAAAGCATATGATATTCGTGGAATTGTACCGACCGAACTTGACGCAGAGAAGAGTTATGATATCGCCCGCGCGGCGGCAGAGTACTTCGCTGCCCGGAACATGGTGGTCGGAACCGATGTTCGCGATTCCCGGGATCTGCTTTTTACAGCTTTTACCGAGGGGTTGCGAGATTCCGGTGTTGATACCCTAAGTATCGGCACTGTTTCCACCCCGATCCTCTACTACACAACCGCGGTGGAAAACTACGATGCCGGCGTCATGATAACCGCCTCACATAACCCACGCGAGTATAACGGATTCAAATTCTGCCGACGTGGCGCGGTACCGGTTCCCTCCGATGAACTTCAGGAGATAAAGCGTTTAACAGAGGCGCGCCAATTTTCCAGCTCCACTCGAGGGTCCCTTACAACTCACGATCCTCTACCTGCCTACCGGCAGCATATTTACAAATTTGCCCGGTTTGAACAGAGTCATAAAATTGTCGTCGACACTGCTAACGCGGTCTGTGGGTCATACCTGATGGACCTCTACTCCGATCTCCCGCTCGATATCGTACCACTCTATTTTGAAGTGGACAGCCAGTTCCCCAATCATGCTCCCAATCCGCTGCTGGAGGAAAACCTGGTCGATATCAAGCAGAAGGTAGTTGCCAGCGGTGCAGAACTGGGCGCTGCCCTCGACGGTGACGGTGATCGTGTTATATTTATCGACGAGTCGGGTGAAACCGTTCCAGGGGATTTCACTACCATACTGCTGGCGCAGGCGTTGCACGATCTGGGTGAACGGGATTTCAACGTCCTGATTGACTGCCGCTCCTCCCGTGTCATGGAGGAGATCTTCAGCGAGTATGGAATCAGCACCACCCGCAGCCGGGTTGGACACACATTCATCAAGAAAACCATGCGCAGCAACAACTCTCTCTGCGGTGGCGAGTTATCGGGGCACTACTATTTCCGGGACAGTTACTTCACTGAGAATGCTGACATTGCGCTCTTCCTTATCCTGCAGTTGATGGAACGGAAGGGAAAACCGCTTTCAGAACTGGTTGCCCCCCTGAAAAAATACAGGCAGAGCGGTGAGCTCAATTTCGTTGTCGATGATGTGCCACGGGTGTTGAAGGAGATCGAGACTCGTTTTGCTGATGCCGATCAGGAGTGGATAGATGGACTGACCATTAACTATCCGGATTGGTGGTGCAATATCCGGCCGTCGAACACCGAGCCGGTTCTAAGATTGAATCTGGAAGCTGCTGACAGCACTCTGCTTCAGGAGAAACTGGGATTGATCAGCCAGTTGATACAACCGCAGGGATCCGGCAGCGAGGATTGAGGTTACCAGGAACGCCCTGCAGAGGATACATAAAAAAAGCCCGCAGCAGCGGGCTTTTTAAGTCTGTGGAATATATCAATTCTGCCTTTTCTTGGGTGGCGCCGCGGGAGGTCCGCTGGGACGCTTGGGGGGACTAACCGTTGGAGGGCCACCATCGCTCCGACTACGCAGAGGATTCAACTGCTCCGGTGAGTCACCGGTTTGAAGCTGTTGTGCCTGGGATGTTGGTTTAGCCTTCTGGGGTGGGGGTGGAGGCGATTGCTCTTTTTTCCTGCGATCATACTCCGGTTTGTATTCATCCACCAGAGCCTTGATATAGGGATCTTCCGGATCTGCCGCTTCCAGGGCTTTGATTGTGACTGCGACTGAATCGATGTCCCGGTCCCGGTTAAGATGCAACTGCATCAGACCGACAAACCGACCCCGGTCTCCGGAGTTGATGTAATAGCTCTCCCCGACCTGGTGAACCTCTTTCATCGGACCGGCTACCTTGCCACCCATGACGATATCAATACCGCTGACGGAATCGGGCAATGCCTTGGCACTGCGATCGTCAAGATGAGCGATGCAGATGATCAGATCGCACTTCTTCTTGCGCAGCAGCTCCACCATCGCTCTGGCGTTAGCAAAATAATCCTCCTGGATCGAATTCTCGTTACGCAGCAGTGAAGCGCGCAACTCACCGAAAATACCGATCTTGAGGCCACCTATTTTTTTGATGACATATTCTTCCCAGATATCCTCGGCACCGCGGGGATCGATGTTACTGCCGAGTACGGCGAATTCAGAATTACTGATCAGCGAGTTCAGATCTTTCTTGTCGAGGGATAGATCAAGCTCCCCCAGTTGCATGGCATCATAACCGATATGGTTCATGATGTTGCTGATAAAGATGTATTTTTCAACATCATTCTCGGTACGGGCGTAACTGCAGAGGTTGCCTCCGTCCAGCAGCAGGAAATCACCCTCAAGGGAATTACGTAATGAATCGATATAGAACTGTCTCCTGGCAAGACCGCCAAGTTTATGACTGTGTCAACCACAGTCCTCGAGAAAGCCCTTGGTATCGGAGGTGTAAACAATGTTGAGACGATACTCATCCCGTGGCAGTGAGCAGCTCAGGATAAGCAGCAGCTGAATCATTGCCAGCAGGAACAACAGTGGTTTCTTCATGAATGTCTCCTTGCTTCTCTTTCGAACCCGGCATATTAGACCGGTATGAATCACTTCTTCAGCAACTGAATAATATATCGCCCTTTTCATGCGATACCAGAAAAAACAGGTGGCGTCAGAAATTGGTTACCAAACCAATGCAATATCAAGCTGCGGCAGAGCATCAGGTACAGCGGAACAGTTGTACCATAGCAAATGGTAACCTGTGAGAAGTTCTCTTTTACCCTGCCTGAACAGCTTCACCTGGATGGGGTCGCTGTATCATCATAAAGCAAATCGCAATACTGATTGCCTGTTGAGCAGGACCAATCATGCCTGGTCGCCAATGAGACACAACTCTGGTACGCCCTCTTCACGGGTGATCCTATAGTATCGACATCTGAAACCCGGTCTTTATACTTAAGCTGCTATGGAACAGGTCTCGGCGAACCTGCACAGCTTACGACTATCCGCGTTGGAAAACTCCCCGGGAGAGTCTATATTTTGCAGCAGTCAGCGCGATATTCACCTGCCAATTCGATAAACAAGCAGGACATCAGATGAAACTATGCACCACCCTGTCAGAGGAGACGGTATTCACCGGGATATCCGCTCCCGACAAACAGGCCCTGCTGCGGGAGATGGTACGGCGTTTAGCTGCCGTTCACTCCTGTGCTGATCCGGAAGGTCTGGTTGAGATTATATTGGAACGGGAGCAGGAAATCTCAACCGGTATCGGTGGCGGGGTGGCGATTCCACATGCCAATCAGGCACCTGTCACTGAAACGCTCCTGGCGGCAGCCACCCTCGCTACGCCGCTTGAGTTTAACGCGATCGACGGCAAACCGGTAAAGCTGGTGTTTCTGGTTCTTACCGGTTCAGGGAAAGCTGGTCTTCACCTCAAAATTCTGGCGCGAATCTCCCGTATGTCCCACAAGGAGCAGCTGTTGCAGGATCTCATCAACGCCGACAGTGCGACTGAGTTTCTCCGTCACCTGGCGGATTTCGAATCTAAATTCACGGATATCAGCGCGTGAAACTACTGATCATCATCCTCAACAAAGAAGAGAATCTCGATGAATTGCTGGAGGGCTTTCTCGAGATGGATATCCGCGGCGCCACCGTGATAAACTCAAAAGGGATGGGGAGCATCCTCACCAGCGATATCCCGATCTTTGCCGGTCTCAAGGACCTGTTGCAGGGCAACCGCCCCGGTAACAAGACCATACTTACTCTCGTCGAAGAGGATAGAATTCCAGTTATCGTCAACCTGTTCGAGGATGTGGTCGGGAAGCTGGACCAACCGGGCAACGGCATCATCTTCACCCTGCCGGTAGCAGATGTCATCGGTTTGGGCCGGAACTTTGACTCCGGTCGTATTGATGAGGAAAGCTGATGTCCGGTGATTCCCGACCAACCCAACCAAGCCGCGCACAACTCAAGACTTTACGGTCACTCAAACGCCGGCAGCAACGGCTGGAGACAGGTCTCTTCCTGGTGGAGGGGGTAAAAAACGTACGAGAACTGCTACAAAGCCGGTTTCAGGTTGAGCTGTTGCTGCATCTTCCCACCTTCGATCTGACCTCACAGCTGCCCCGGTTGCCCGCCTGTCCCTGTCACCCGCTACCTGCCAGTCAGTTCGAACCGCTTTGCGACACTGTTACCCCGGAGGGTATCCTGGCGGTTGTGCGGTTACCCCGGGAGAATCCCGCTTACAGTTCCGACACACCAGCTGTATATCTGGATGGGATCAGCGATCCCGGCAATCTGGGAACCATCATCCGCACCGCCGACTGGTTCGGGTTACAACCTGTGGTGCTCAGTCATGACACGGTCGATCCTTTCAGCAGTAAAGTAATTCGAGCCAGTATGGGTTCCCTCTTTCATCTACCCCTGCTGCAGGATACCGCGGACCAGAGCCTGCTGTTACAATTGCAGCGGGAAGGGCGACAGCTGGTGGGTTTAAGTCAAGATGCCACTGCCGAGCTGGACAGAGCGCCGTTGCCAGCAGCGCCATTGCTGGTATTTGGTTCTGAAAGCCACGGTATCCGTCCGGAAACAGCAGCCCGTTTGGATCTGGTTCTGCGTATCCAGGGACAGGGTCTGGCAGAATCGCTGAATGTTGCCCAGGCTTTCACTATCGCCGCCTATCAATGGCAGATTATCAACAAAAGCCGGGACCGGGAGCAGCATGATCAGGGGTTATGATCTGTTGCTGGTCCTGCTGGGGGCCTTTCTGCTGGGCTCCCTGCCGGCTTATTACTTCAGCGCCACCGAAGTGTCCGGCTGGATCCTGGGGAGTCTGTTGCTGATGGCACCCCTGGCGATACTGCAATGGTTGCGGCGACCCGCCTGGCGTTCACTCTATCCTTTTACAGTTCCAGGAGGGCTTACCTGGCCGCAACTGCTGGTGTTCCTGTTTTCAGCGTTACTGGCACTTGACCTTATGGACTTTCTGTTGACGCAGTTGATGCCTCCATCACCACAACTGGCCGCAAATCTACAGGAGCTGCTCCAGTTCGGCAATCCCCTGCGGGGTCTGGGTGTGACTTTGACAGTGCTGCTGCTGGGTCCGCTGGGTGAGGAACTGCTCTTTCGCGGTGTGGTTTACCATTACTTGCGGGCTACGCGCGGGGTTACTGAAGCGGTACTCCTGAGCAGTCTGCTCTTCGCCTTCTTTCACCCCGGTGGATATACACTCCAGATTTTGCTCTTCGGTTTTCTGCTGGCACTTTTGCGGTGGCGTACAGCATCCCTGCTGCCGCCGCTGTTACTGCACCTGTTCAACAACAGTTGGAGCCTGCTGGATGTCAACAGCCCCGGCTTGCTCCCCGGTCGGGGGGAGCCGCTCTGGTGGCTGCTGGTTGTCCCGGGTACATTGCTTTTCAGCTGGCTGTTTTACCGCCTCTTTGTCCATGAGACTCCTGACAAATCGGGGATTGCCGATGCCTGAGCAGCACCGATTCAAGATCCGAATCCGCATCGTGGAACGGCGTGAACAGATTGACATCCACTGCCGGAACGGTTTCAGGTTGAGCAGTTCCACCGCAGTTCACAAACTGCCCGGGATTGACCGGTTGCAGTGCCAGCTGCGGGAGTGCCTGCCGGCCACAGGTGATTACTGGTTCAAATATGCCCTCGCCCCGGACCCGGAAACAGTGGAGCAGCTGGCGGAGCAGTTGAATGCTGCCGGTGTCAGCACCAGGATTATAGAATTCGGCAACACCAGCGGCCTGATCCCCGGCCGGGAACCGCTGCATCTGCTGCTGGCCTGGCCTTTTAACGATCCTGAACAGCGGCATAATGTCTGGCGGGAATACCGGCGCCTGCTTCCGGAACAGCTCCCGGGTGATTTTTCCTCCCCCGATGATTATCTGTTTATCGCAACCACTCCGGCCGCTTCCAGCTGGAGGTTGCAGGCCGGGGAATTGCAGTTGAGCCGATCCGAGCCGTTGCGGATTGAGCCGTTACACACGGATGACCAGGTACAGGTGGCGGGTGTACGGATAGGGATCGATTTCCATTGGGATCACACCGAAGAGCTCTCCTACGGTGGAGCAGTGGAGGTTTTTGTCAACCATGAAGGAACGCTGAGTCTGCTCAATGAAATCGACCTGGAGGAATATCTGGCCAGCGTTAACTCCTCCGAAATGACCGCCGATTGCCCGCTGGAACTGTTGAAAGCACAGACGGTGGCGGCCCGCTCCACCCTGCTGGCAACACAGGGGCGGCATCACTGGGGGGAGCCTTTTGATCTCTGCTCCGACGATCACTGCCAGTGTTATCAGGGCACTACCCGCCAGCAAAAATCATCAGTGTTGGCTGTGCAGCAGACACAGGGCCAGGTGATTGCCGCGGCGGACACTGTCGTCGACGCCCGCTACAGCAAAAGTTGCGGCGGCATAGTTGAGGCGTATAGGCATGTCTGGGAACAACGTGATCC
>JADHUQ010000078.1 GCA_016784425.1 Candidatus Delongbacteria bacterium
GAAGACCTGTCTCACATCCACGTCAACTGCTGGGCGGTGACTTTGAGCAACGTGGCTTTATCCGTCGCAACGTGATTGAATCGCTGATACAGCTGGACAGCTTTGCCGAACCGATGGGAGAGATGATCTTTGATGGTCTCTTTGATCCCTACTGGGAAGTGGTCAGCCAGTCGTTGCGAGCTGCCGCCCGTTACGCCGGCCGGTTACCACAGGCGAAGTTACTGCCCCGCGTTGTTGAACTGCTGGAACATCGTAATTTCGAGATCGTGACTCATGCGGTACAGGCCTTCGGTGAGTGGGCACGGACGGAAGAGGATCTCTGGCTGCTGGAAAAACTGTTTGTCCACCCCAATCCCAGGGTACGGGAAGGTCTGGTGAGGGCGCTGATACGTATGACACGGCGCGGTGTGATCAAACATCCCGCACAGCTGTTGTTACAGCTGCAACAGCTGCTGAGTACTTCAACACACTTTTTCCCGCTTTTCCCCTTGAAGCGGGAGCTCAAGGAATTGATACAGGAATTGAACGGATTGGCCGACCGGCGTGTTGTGCCAGATGAGCAGGAGCATTCATAATGTTGTATCTGCTGGGAAACTACCTGATGTCGCTATCGGAGCAGTTGTCCTTCCTGCGACTCGTCAACTATCTCACCTTCCGAGCCAGTATGACTGCCTTCACTGCCTTTGTATTGACCATCTGGCTGGGACACCGGCTCATCATCTATATGTACCGTCGACAATGGCGGGATGTGGCACACGATCTCGGTGTGATGTCGGTGCATGATAAACGTGGCACGCCCACCATGGGTGGACTGATCCTGTTGATAGCGATTGTGTTCAGCCTGCTGCTGTGGGGCCGGCTTGAATCTCCCTTTCTCTGGCTCTCACTCGCTGCTCTGCTCTGGTTCGGGTTGATCGGGCTGATTGATGACCTGCTTAAGATAAAACACGGCAGCGGCAAGTACGGCCTTTCTCCAGGGGCCAAGCTGCTGATGCAGGCTCTATTCGGGGCAGGACTGGCTTTCTATCTGCTCTATAGCGGCTGGTCACCCCTGCCGGAGCAGCTTCGCAGTGAACTGTTCCTGCCGTTCATGAAGCACGCTGTGGCCGATCTGCATGGCTGGTATGCCCTCTTCATCATCTTTGTGATAGTGGCCATCTCAAATTCGGTTAACTTCGCCGACGGGATGGACGGCCTCGCCATCGTTCCGGTCAGTACCGCCTACCTGGTCTACGCCGTCTTTGCCTATGTGGTGGGTAATGTGGTCTACTCCACTTATCTCAATTTCGATTACATCCCCGGTGCCGGTGAAATCGTAGTTATCACTACGGCTGTTATTGGAGCCGGTATGGGATTTCTCTGGTACAATGCTTACCCGGCACAGGTGTTCATGGGGGATGTCGGATCCCAGGCACTGGGCGGCATGCTGGCGACGATAGTCATCCTCCTGAAGCAGGAGTTCCTGTTTCTGATTGCCGGTGGCATCTTTGTGGTGGAAGGAGCCAGCGTTTTTATTCAGCAGAAAATAGGCTTCAAAATGGGTCGACGCTTTTTCTTCCGAGCGCCAATTCATCACACCTTTGAATACAGGGGCGTCAGCGAAACCAAGGTCACTGTCCGCTTCTGGATTGTCTCCTTCCTGCTGGCTTTTGTCAGTCTGGTATTCCTGAAGGTACGCTGAAGCGCTGATAACCTGGAAGGTCCCTATGCGTGGAATGGTACTGGCTGCCGGTTTTGGGACTCGTCTGCAACCGTTGTCTCACGTGCGACCCAAGGCGCTGCTGCCCTGCTTCTCTTTTCCACTTATTGAACTGGTGCTCCATCACTTACGACCGGCAGTCAACGGCAGCATCCTGATTAATCTGCACCATGGTGCGCTGCAGCTGGAGCGATTCCTGCGCGACTACGATGATATTACGCTGCTCCCGGAATCAGTGATTCTGGGAACCGGTGGTGGTATTGCCAATGCCTGTCGCAACTGTCCAGGTGAGGAGCTTTTGGTGCATAATGTCGATATCATCTCCGATATCGACCTGGTCGAGGTTGCAACCGCTTACCAGGAGAACCCCTCCTACGCCCTGCTGTTGCTGCACTACCACCCCGACTTCCTGCAGGTTTTTACGGATGGTGATCGTATCACAGGATTCGGCCACGGCGGTGCCCTGGCCTATACCGGGATTATGATACTCTCCCCCCAAGCATCGCAGGAACTGGCTGCCACAGGGCAGTTTAACATCATCGACTTTTTCCAGGATGCCATCGCCCGCAGACGGGATATCAGAGGGTTGACATTGCATCCCGGTTGCTGGATTGATGCGGGTCGGGCGGCACACTACCTGCGGTTTCACCGTCGCTATTTTGCGGACGATGAGTTCCGCTTACTTATAAACAGGATACTCCCCGGTCCACCCAATACTACCGGTAACAGTTTTACAGGTAGTGAGGTGGAGGTGGACGACAATTGCGAACTCTCTGATTCAGTAATCTGGGACAGAGTGCGAATTCGCCGTGGGCCGATCCGAGAGGCGGTGCTGGCAGATGGTGTAACTGTAGCACAACCGGTATATCAGGCAATGGTGATCTGAAATGAAAAAGTTCTTCCTCCTGCTTCTGTTTCTGCTGGTTGCCTGGTTCGCCTGGAACCTGATACACCGAAGTACACCTCCCAGTGATACGCAGATACGGGAGATGAGCTTCAACGTCAACACCTTCCGTTCCGAAGCCGGGAACGGCAGCCGCTATCTGGTCGCATCGCTGCTCCAGATGCATCAACCCCAGGTCGTCTGCCTGCAGGAGGTCGTACTCCAATCCGGCGGGCTTGGTTTAGAGGAGTTTGCTCAGACCAATGGTTACCCCTATAACCGTTTGCATGAGGAGTATATTCCAGGCAAACGGGTGGGAATCGCCATATTGAGCCGCTTTCCGGTTTTACGTGATACAGTATTCAGGATCGGCCTGGAACGGGAAGAGCGTTATGCTCAGGCGGTGGTGCTCGATGTAGAGGGCCGGGAGGTTACCGTGCTCAACACCCATTTCAGTAACCGGGATTTCTGGGCGGTTGAGGGGGTGCTGCAGGCACTGCAGCAGGAGTATCTCTCGGAGAACCTCCGCACTCTACAGGCCCGCAGCGTGATCAATTTCCTTGATTGTGGATGGGCCACCGATCGGTTGCTGCTGGCCGGCGATCTGAATACATTGCCGTTTTCCCGCGCCTGGCGCAGTTTGCGTTCGCGTCTGCGGGGAACCGCCGGTTGGCGGGATCTTCTGCAGCCCACCTACAAAGTTGAGTATCAGGTCCACATCGACTATATTTTTACCAGTAATTCGTTGACAAAACTGGAATACCGCATACTGCCGACCGGCGCCAGCGACCACAATCCCCTGCTGGTTACGCTGGGATTGGTAATCCAGCCCGATGACTGATGTAATTCAAATGGACACTCCGCATGCGTAAAACAACGCTGCAATTAATAGCGACGCTGATGATCGCGCTCTTTCTGCAGGTGCAGAATGGTCAGGCCGACTGGTATGATGATGTCGAGATCATCAGCAGTAATGAGCAGGAACTGGTATTCACCTGGCGTCCTGAGTCGAGGATCATGACCGAGGCGGATACTACCCGCCTTTATCCCCGTCGCGGCGTGAGACAAATGAGTGACGGTAGCTGGCTACGTCTTTTCCATCTGCTGCTGCCGGCTCACGCTTTACCCGGTATCACGCTGCTCGACCTGCAGACAATCCCTCCGCAGGTAGATAGTCTCTTCGTTCCCAATCATGATTGGATTGCTACCCCCAGGCTGCTGCAGGCAGGTGAGCACAGTCTGCTGGAGCTTGCACTTTATCCGACCCGCAGTCAGGCGGGCGGAATAGAGCAGTTGCAGGCTGTCACAGTGCGGATCAAGTTTCCTCCGGCCTCCCGGTTGGGTGGAATCAAGCGGGCTGAGATCGACTGGTTGCAGAACTACACCCTCAATCCGGAGTACGCAGGTCGCTGGCTCACCCGGCGACTTCCGGCTCCCTTACCACGTACGGTTGCACTGACCGGTGATCAGTTCTACCGCTTTCCGGTCAGTCAAACCGGTATTTATCAACTTACCCGGGCGACCCTGTCTGAACTGACCAATGTCGATGATCTGCTGATGCACAATATCCACGTTTACGGAAATGATGGGCGTCAACTGCCGGAAGCGATCAATGATATCCAGGATGCCGTGCTACATGACCTGCCGCTGATCTACGATGATGACGGGGACGAGCTGTTCGAAACCGGAGAGAGTATCTCCTTTCTGGCCTGCGGTACCGCTGGCTGGGTGTGGAATGGGGCTACTATAAATCACTATAGCAATCTCTACACGGACCTTAACTACTGCTGGCTGGTATTGGACGGCTTTGGCCCGGCACCGGTAATGGAGGAGCTGCCATCCGCGACGGGACAAACATTAGAGAAAGCTGAGTTCCGTTACTTCCAGGAGGAAGCCCAATACATCCTCCGCGCCAGTCCTTACTACTCTCTCGATGATGATTTATCGGGACACAGTGAACGCACCTACAGTTGGCCAACGCCCGCCCTGGCACAAGCTGACACTCTGGGGCTTATAGTGCGGTTGTATCACGATGACGATTATTCCGCCTGGATGACACTGGAGCTGGCTGGCGATACGCTGGATCATTTCTACTGCACCGACACATTGCGGCGTACAGTCGAGTGGCCGGGGTCGTTTCCTGCCGGTGAGGCGTCGTTCCAGCTCATCTCCTCACCGGTTACACCGATGACGATTCCCCATTCTTACTTTGATTTCTTTGAGGTCTACTACCCGGCCCGTCTCGAGTTCTTTGCCGACCAGGTGTTCTATGCCACCTCTGAATCGCAGGGTGAGCAGGATTACGCTTTTGTCCCCCAGGCGGACAAACTGATTCTGGACATCACTGAGCCCCTGCAACCGCGTTTTACCCGGGGGGACCAGTTCAAATTGTCACACAGTGGAGCACCCCGCTTCATCCTGGGAGCAACGGCTGCCGCCTATCAACCGGTTACCGATCTGGTCCCCTATATCGACCAGGACCAGCGGATGAACCTGCCCGCGGCGGATTTCATCGTAATAGCTCCAGAGGTCTATCGCAACTACCTCACCCCGTTTGTTGAGCATAAACAGTCCCGCGGCTTTGCCACCCAGCTCGTCTCAGTGGATGAGATCATGAACTCCTGCAGTGGTGGCAGAATGGATCCTGTAGCCATCCGCGATTTTCTTTACGATCAGTACCTGCGCCATGGGATGCAGCTCAAGTACGTCCTGCTGGTTGGAAACGGTCACTACGATTATCGCAATCTCAGCGGGAGTGCCTACCCGGTAACAATGCCGATGTATTATCACCGGCACGAGCTTTACGGTCACCCTTATCCCCGGGATGATTACTACGTGCGCTACTCAGATCTTATCGATGTAACAGTATCACGCTGGCAGTGTTATACCGCTACCGATGTTCAGGTTCAGGTTGATAAGGTGCTGCAACTGGAAACAGCAGTATCCACTGACAACTGGCGTAACCGGGCGGTGCTGGTGGCAGATGATGAACGACGGGAGCGGGGTGATGTGAGAGACAGTGAGCACCGGCATACCCACAACGCCGAGAACCTCATCACAGATTATTTTCCACCCGAATTCGAAATCAAGCGGGTGTACAGTGCCGCTTATCCTGGTGAATTCAACTCAGCCAATGGTCTTTTTGAGAAACCCGCCTGTGAGGCAGCGCTGGTGAACAGCATCAACGCTGGTGCCTGGATCATCAATTTTCAGGGACATGGCAACAACCAGGTCTGGACCGATGAGCGTATTTTCACACCGGCTCATGGCAGCCTGCTCCACAACGAATACCGGCTGCCAGTGTTCGTCGCGGCCACCTGTAACTGGGCGGAGCTGGACCAGACTCATGGTGAAGCTTTCTCTGTCCAGTTGATGAACAAACCTGACGGGGGCGCAGTAGGAATTATAGCTGCCACCAACCTGACCTCGGGTACTACCAATCCCGATTTCACAGATGCTTTTTACAGCTGCGTCATGAGCGATTACCACGCCGGCACGTTCAGTACACCGGCACTCTGCCTGCGTCAAGCCAAGAACATGGATATTACCGACGGTAATCGGTTGCTCTATCTGTCACAGGGTGATCCTACCCACGGCTGGGACTACCCGGAATTCGGTACATCGGTGGGAGAGATCCTGGATGTCAATGGTGTCGATAGTGATACGCTTTTGACTCTGGGTGTGTATCACGCCCAGGGACAGACTGTATCACGGGCGGATTCCATCCTGCAGCTCTTCAGCGGTGAAGCCCAGCTCCAGGTCTTCGACGCCAATCGCGCTTCTGTTCTGAACCTGCAGTGGGTTAATACCCCCGATTCCGTGATCATTCATGAGGATGGGAACCTGCTTTTTCGCGGACGCTATTCTATCGATCAGGGTGCTTTCAGTGGTGGCTTTATCGTACCCCGTGATATATCGCAAAGCAGCGAACCGGCTTCCATGCGTTTCTTCTACAGTGCCGGTGACACAATCTACGGTAACGGCTACCGCAGTGATTTTTACCTGGCAACCACCGATATCGATAACAGTGACGAGACCGGGCCGGAGACAGACATCCGGCTCAATTCAACCGCCTGGCATCCCGGTGACGCTGTGGGTCGTTCCTTTGTACTGATACTGCTGGCTGAGGATGAAAGCGGTATCAATCTGACCGGCGAAATCGGGCACAAAATTGAGCTCACCCTCGATGATCGTCAACCACTCGATGTGACACAGGATTTCAGCTACGACCTCGATTCCTGGCAGAGTGGTCGTGTGGAATACCTGGTCAATTTTCTGGAAGTTGGAACACATACTGTCAGAGCCCGCATCTGGGATAATCTCAACAACGCCACCATTGTTGTACAGGATTTCAGAGTTGTCGACACCTCCCGGCAACGGCTGACAGAGGTAGTGAACTATCCCAATCCCTTCAGCGATGCAACCAGTTTCACCTTCCTGGTGGATGGATTACTCGCCGAGGTACCTCTCGATGTTACCGTGAGGGTTTTTACCCTCGCTGGCAGGAATGTCTGGCGCGGGGAGTTTCCCGCTCTGCAACCTGAAGGGGGTTTCCTCTTCACCCCCACCTGGAACGGCCGCAACAGTCACGGCGAACAGCTGGCCAACGGTGTCTATTTTTACCAGGTTGCGGTGGCGCTGCCACCCTTCAGCTACAACATCATGAACGAATTCGGCCAGCTTGAGAGCATAAACAGTGATCCGGTACGACTTACAGCAATCAGCAAATTGATCATTGGCCGGTGAGTTCTCCCACCCGCCACACCTGTTTCCTGCTTGGTATTAGCTCAAATACCCCCTAAATTTTTCAATGATTGACAGACGAGTCACGGCTCCCTGTTGCATCAGAACGGGTCGGGAGTCTGCGGTTTAACGATATTCGATTTTGTGTAAGCGGGAGGTCGGGTGAAAGGAATAATACTGGCAGGTGGAACAGGATCCCGACTTTTTCCTCTGACCAAAGTAACCAACAAACACCTGCTGCCGGTGGGCCGGGTGCCGATGATTTACTTCCCGATTCGCAAACTGGTCCAGGCTGGTATTGAGGAAATCCTGATCGTCACCGGTGTCGAGAACATGGGTGATGTGGTCAATCTGCTGGGCAGTGGCCGGGAATTCAACTGTCGCTTTACCTACAAGGTCCAGGATGAAGCGGGTGGTATCGCCCAGGCGCTGGCACTGGCCGAGAATTTCAGCGGCAGCGACCAGATGGTTGTACTGCTGGGGGACAACATATTTTCAGGTGACATTACTCCCTATATCAAAGAATTCCAGCAACGCGATCAAGGCGCTATGGTACTGCTTAAGGAGGTCCCCGATCCCGGTCGCTACGGTGTGGCCACAGTTGAGCAGGGGGTAGTCAGGCGCATCGTGGAAAAACCAGAATTACCGGAAAGCAACCTCGCCGTTACCGGTATCTACCTGTATGACGCTAATGTTTTTGATTATATCCGGCAGCTCGAGCCCTCCGGGCGGGGCGAGCTGGAAATAACCGATGTGAATAACCACTACCTCGAGTCGGGAAATCTGTATTCAGCTATCCTGACAGGTTGGTGGACCGATGCCGGCACGTTTGAATCGCTGGCGCACGCAAACCAGCTGCTACAGAAGCAAATTGATGGAGCTAACAGATGAAACTGGCAATTGTAGGGACCGGCTATGTCGGTCTTGTAGCCGGCACCTGCTTTGCAGAGGTCGGCAATACGGTCACTTGTATTGATACTGATGAAGGAAAGATAGCTCGTCTCAATCGCGGCGATTTGCCTATCTACGAGCCGGGTCTTCAGGAAATCCTGGAGAAATCGGTCCGCAACGAGCGGCTCTTCTTCACCAGCAGTTACGAACGAGCGATCCCTGAGGCGGATGTTGTGTTTATCGCCGTGGGTACCCCGCCGGATGAGGACGGATCCGCCGATCTGCAGCATGTACTGGCGGCGGCACGTATGATTGGGGAACAGCTTAAGGACTATACGGTGATCGTCGACAAGTCAACCGTTCCAGTGGGCACAGCCGAGAAGGTGCACCAGGCCATTGCGGAAGTTACCGACGTGAAATATGATGTGGTTTCAAATCCGGAATTTCTCAAGGAGGGTGCCGCGGTCCAGGACTTCCTGAAACCGGATCGTGTGGTCATCGGTGCGCCGAACGACCAGTCACGCGATACCATGGTCGAGCTTTACAAGCCCTTCGTACGCACCAATCACCCCATTGTAACGATGGATGTGCCCAGTGCGGAAATGACCAAGTATGCCGCCAACGCCATGCTGGCGACACGTATCACCTTTATGAACGAGATTGCCAACCTTTGCGAAAAGGTAGGTGCTAATGTCGAGATGGTGCGTAGCGGTATCGGAACCGATACCCGTATCGGCCCCCAGTTTCTCTTTCCGGGAGTTGGATTTGGTGGCTCCTGTTTTCCCAAGGATGTGCAGGCCATTATGCAGACCGGTAAGGAGCATGGCGCTCCCTTGAAGATCCTGGAGGCAGTGCAGCTGGTTAACGACGCCCAGAAACTGGTGTTGTACAACAAAGCCATGGCGTACTTTAGTGGCGATCTCGCCGGAAAGACTTTTGCTGTCTGGGGACTCGCTTTCAAAGCCCGTACCGATGACATGCGGGAAGCCCCTGCGATCTATACCATTCGGGCATTACTGGAACAGGGCGCCCGAATACAGGCCTGGGATCCGGAGGCGATGACCAACGCTCAACATATCTTCGGCGATTCAGTTCAGTTGACTCACACCCAGTATGACGCGTTGAAAGATGCTGACGCGCTGTTGATAATGACCGAGTGGTCTGACTTCCGTGAGCCGGATTTTGCCCGCATAAAGAAACTGATGCGGCAGCCACTGCTGTTTGACGGTCGCAATCTCTACTCACCTGGAAAAATGGCCCAGGAGGGTTTCACCTATTTCTCGATCGGCCGTCCCTGAGCTGCTGCAGAGCTGTCGGGGTAATTCGTACGGGAATGTGATACGGGAGGATTGGACTCATGCGCTACCTGGTAACCGGCGGGGCTGGTTTTATCGGCAGCCACCTGGTGGATTCGCTGCTGGCGGATAATCATGAGGTTGTCTGTGTGGACAACTATTTCACCGGTTACAAAAGGAATGTGGCACCACACCTGGCGAACAGCAACTTCGAATTGATTCGCCATGATATTATCAACCCGCTGCATGTCGAAGTCGATCGTATCTTTAATCTCGCCTGCCCCGCCTCCCCGATCAACTACCAGATTAATCCGGTGAAAACCCTCAAGACCTCAGTCATGGGCAGCATCAACATGCTGGGTCTGGCCAAACGGGTTGACGCCCGCATCCTGCAGGCATCCACTTCCGAAGTATATGGCGATCCCAAAGTACATCCTCAGGTTGAAGAGTACTGGGGAAATGTCAACCCGATCGGACCACGCAGTTGCTATGATGAGGGTAAACGCGCCGCAGAGAC
>JADHUQ010000079.1 GCA_016784425.1 Candidatus Delongbacteria bacterium
GGGTGCTTCGATGCGAAACCGGGCGCTGTCGTAAGCGATAGTAGCATAATCCTCCCGCTGCCGCAGATCCAGACGATGGATTTCCCCCTCTGTCAACCTCAGGCTGAACTCCGCCCGCTCTTCGTCGAAATGCAGACGTCCCTCTTCAGCCAGAATTGTAGCACGACGGTTTTTCTCCGATTCATCAAAAATCGTCAGTTTGAACATTTCACCGGTGGTATGATCAATAGTCTTTGCCAGAAAGACATAGCCCGGTATATCGAATTGGAAAACCGATTCCTCCATTTTCATGGTCGGCTGCTTCTGGTAAATGCTCTTGCGCAACATTTTGGCCCGATGGTTGAAGGCAGGCAGGATGCTGTTGTTGAAACCGATCAACAGCACTGCCAGCAGGATGGCCAACAGGAAAATCGGGCGGATCAGTGTCACCAGGTTTACCCCACCCGATTTAAGAGCGGTGATTTCGTTGTCGCCCGCCAGCCTGCCGAAAGCCATCAGTGTGGCAATGAGCACCGCCATCGGTACTGCCAGAGCAAGTATCCAGGCCATGTTGAGCAGGAAGTATTCCAGTATGACCCTGCCGGAGAGACCCTTCCCCAGGATCTTGCCCAGCACCTGGAAGGCGAAATTGAGGGTGAAAATAAAAACTATCAGCAGCAGGGAGCCGAAAAATGAGGCAACATGTTCCCGGATGAGATAGCGTGTCAGCAGATTCATCAAACACTGCTCCTGCTGATAACCGGAACCAGGGCGGGGTGTACTGAACCGGTCCGAAGCCTGTTTCTGGGGACCGTGGCCGATTTCTCCTTCAGATTGCTGGTTCGCACCGGTTGTATTCTTTTTACAGTTTTCATGCCAAAGCCTGGGTGCGATACTGTTTGTATCACATTATAATAGACGCCTTACCGGTCAGTTGCCAACGAATTTTCCACCTACTTCATCGCGACTCCGGTTTCCCCGCTGCGGTCGAAAGCGTACTGCAGCATGATCGGCCCGATAATCTGGTTAATGACAATCGCTGCAATAATGATCTGTTTCAGGAAACCACCGGCGGCCGGGAACTGTTCTTCCAACAGCAGGACAAAACCCAGGGAGACACCAGCCTGGCCGATAAAGCCCATCCAGGCATACTGAAGCACCTGTGGTTCCAGACCACCCGCCCTGACACCCCAGCGACTGGTGATGAACTTGACTGCCAGCCGGGAAACCACCAGCAGTAAAGCCAGCGGCCAGGTCGCGGCCAGACGGGTGAAATCCAGTCCGGCGCCTGCCAGCGCGAAGAACACCAGAAAAAGTGGTAGAGATACCTTTTCAATTGTCTCCTGAAAAACGCTGCCATAGCGGGAGAAGTTGGCGATGAGGAATCCACAACTGATAGCGATCAGCAGCGGATCGAGGTGAAAATCACGAGCCAGTTCTACGATCAGCAATCCCAGACCCAGCATGACCAGGTTGCGGTGAGTAGTAATAAAGTGGAGTATCAGGATACCGATCACCCCGGTCAGGAGACCGCCCAGCATGGAAAATCCCATTTCCAGCAACAATCCGGTCAGATGTGGTGATTCCGCACCGCTCGCCAGCAACGGTGCCACCAGGGCGACTGTAAGGGTGAAAAGCAATATCACGACCACATCCAGCACCATGGTTACCCCCAGCACGGTATCTTTTACCGGACCCTGGGCGCGGGCTTCTACCATTACTGCTACTGTGGTTGAGGGGGAGACCGCTACGGCAATTATGCCAAGTAAAAGCGCCATCACCGCCAGCTGTGCCGTGGTATACCCCTGCAATGCCGGCAGGTAAAGAAACAGGGGCAGGAAGAGAGCGCTCACCAGAAGAATACCGGGGATAGACTGCATCAAGACAATCCAGCTGATACCACGCAATCTTTGACGAAGCATTAGCAGTCTGAGTTCGGCTCCGGCGAGCAGGGCTATGAAGGTCAAGGCGGTTTCATTGATGAAGCTGAGGTTGGCAAGTACATCCCCCTGCACCAGGTGTAAAAGATCCGGTCCGCAGATTACTCCAGCCAGCAGGTATCCGGTAATCCCCGGTAAACGCAGGCGGAGAACCAGAGCCCCGGCAACTGTACCGGTGAGAATCAGGAAGCCGAATATCATGAGGGAACGGGCAGTAACATTGTTCACGGTTACAAAACCGAGATTCTGCAGCAGAATCATCATCGCGAACAGACCAAACAGCAGCAGGATTCTCATCGGCGCCACCCACCCAGTAACAGCAGGGAAAGAAAACTGAAGCAGAGTGAACCCAGCAGCAGTATCTGAAAGACAGCCGCGGCTGTAGTGTCGGCATAGATCTGCAACTGGTTGATTGCCAGCGCCAGGGTTAAGGCACCCTGGGGCAGCAGGAAGCGGGTGGAACTTCGATGATGCTGTGGCAGCAGAACATTCGCCAGGCGATTTCCAGCATATTTACCCAGCAGCCGCAGCACCAGATATATGAGAAGTAGTGGTACCAATCCAGGTACCGGAATGTCCAGCAGTGCACCGGCCAGTATCAGCAGCAGTAGAAATACCGCTTGATCATAACGGGAAAGCACCTCGAATAAGCGGATCGCCCGGGGCGTACTGTTAGCTGTGACTATCCCCATCAGCAATGTCAGCAGCAGGGGAGAGAGATGCAGGTAATATGCCAGGCCAGCAGCGAATATTATCATACCGGTCATCGATGACAGGAAACCGGCTTCATCCTTGCTGTGCTGACAGAAAAAGGTGGCAACCAGCCCCAGAGCCGCACCCAGTACCAGTGTAAGCATTATCCAGTGCACGGCCGGTAACGGCAGCAATCCGGTAGAGGGGCGGTAGAGGGCGTACAAGATACCGATAGCGAAGATCGCGGTGATACGTCCCAGATTGGCGAAGAAGAGCGCCGTCCGGAAACTGTGCTGATTGCGTATCAGGGCAAGTCCGGAGATCTGTATCACCTCCGGTGCAGTCGACAAACCAATAACTGCCAACATGGCAAAGAGGCGTGGTGAATCAAAAGGAACGGTCAAAACCGGCCACATCCGCCAGAGCAGCAGGAAACCGCCCAATATGATAAGGAGGGATACCACTGCCTGGATCTGACTGCCGGCGGCAATCCGCAAGGGGATGCGACGCAGGTGATGCCAGCGTAATTGGAGTCCCAGTACAATACCTACCCATCCCATCAGCAGAACGGTCACAGGTTTCAACTCCAGCAACATGGTGCGGCTGATCAGATTGATACCATGGGGTCCGAGCAGGATACCGCTGAGCAGAAAGAGGGTACTGGTAGTAAAAAACAGACGCCAGGAGGGGAGTGAACGTAAACGGAGAAAGAGGCGCGTAGAGCCGGCCAGGGAGATGAGACCGATAAGAATCAGAAAGTAAGTCAGCTTCATGCAGGTCCGTCTGTTTGTGATACAGGTGTATATAGTCGTTGATAGCTTCCGAAAGCCCAAGAAAAAGTCAGTTTGAGCCTTTGGATTAGAACTTGGCCGTTAAGGGTGGTCTGACTATATTTCCGCTATTGGGAGGTGCAATGCGCAAACTGATTTGTATCACACTGCTGGGGATGGCAGTGCTCTGCCCGCCGCTCCAGGCACAGGAAGTTCAAGGTGACACCCTCACGGTTTCCGGCCGGCAACTGATCTATCTCTGGGGAACACATTCCGAGCGTGGTTTTGCCCTCGGCTATCTGATGGGTGAGCCGATCCGGGAGATCTTTGAACAGTATTTTCTCGGTTACTACCTCAACGGTTCCCTCCCCGGCTACAACTATCTCCATGGTTATTTTTCCGACCATTTTCAATTGGAGCAGAAGTATCAGCTGGAAGCAGAGGGGATAGTTGAGGGGATGCTCGCGGCGGGAAACGATCCCTACTGTGAACTTCTGGAGCGGGAGGTTGATGCCACCGATATTCTGGATGTCAATGCGATCGTCGACTATGCCGCACTCAGCCGGGAGCCTGAGGTCGGACCGCTGCCCCATCTGGGTTGTTCCAGCCTCTCCAGTTGGGGTGCTGCTACCATGCTGGATCCCTGGTTACAGGGTGAGCTTGTCTTCACCCGGCTGATGGACTGGTCTCCGCACAGCGTCCTGCACGCCAATCACCTGCTGGTAATCCAGCTACCCTCTGAATTGGATGAGCAACCCTGGATCTCCTTCACCTTTCCCGGGCTGATCGGAGCCCTCTCAGCGGTCAACGCTTCCGGGGTGGGGGCATTCCTCAATATGGGGAATTATCATACCGGCAGTGCAGCGGAACTTCTGCATCCGGCACTCCTGTCGGTACGAAATGGTATTGAAGCTGCCGATTACGATCAGAGCGGCCAGTGTGATCCGGGTGATCCTGCAGCCGCCCTGATGGATCAGCACCAGCGCAGTGGTGTGCTGGTTCACCTCCTGGATGCGCTACCCGGTGATGCCCGCATCATCGAATGCAACAATGCTCTGGGGCAGGTTCTACGCGACCAGGCTGATAACACCGTCATCCCGGGGGATAACCTGGTGGCCACCAACCATTTCCGCCTGCTCTATACACCCAGCTGGTGTTACCGTTATGAAAACATCCTGGATTCACTGCTGTCTGACCCAGATATCAGCGCCACCCGTCAATGGGATCTCCTGGGTGGGGCAGCCGGTACCTGGTCCAATCTTCATGCGATCCAGTACACACCAGCCACCGGCCGTCTGCTCTGGGGGATTTCCAGTAATGAGCAGGCTGGCTACCAGGAGGTGCCGGTGGAATTCTTCCTCGACGAACTCCTCTCTTACGAAGCGGTTTTACAACGACCGGTTCCATTGCCAGCGGGAATCAGGTTTGAGCTTTACCCCAATCCCGCCAACGGGGAATTCCGACTGCAGTTCGCTCTGCCTGAACCGGCAACTGTGAGTGTCGCCATTTACAACCTCCTGGGTCAGGAAGTAGAACGTCTGCTTGATGAACGCTGCGACGCCGGTGTGAGGAGTGTTGACTGGAAAGCAACCGATCAACCTTCCGGGCTCTATATCGCTTCCCTGACTGCGGGTGGGGATCGTCTGACTCTGAAAATGCTGCTGTTAAAGTAACTCATCATATTTTGGGAGGCCGTGTGACAAACCGATATTTTCCAAAACTGGTCCCGCTGACCTGCCTGATCTCAACTCTGCTGGTGTTGTTCAAGGTAACAGCGGCAGATTGTGTTGAACCACTCTGGTTGCGATACCCTGCTATCTCTCCTGACGGCAGCGTCATCCTGTTTTGCTACGGTGGTGACATTTACCGTGTCGACAGCGCCGGCGGCACAGCCATTCCGCTGACCTTGAGTGAGGGTCACGATACCCGTCCGGTCTGGTCGCATGACGGCAGGTTGATCGCATTTGCCTCCGATCGCTACGGCAGTTTTGATGTGTTTGTCATGCCAGCTGACGGGGGGACGGCGACCAGGATAACCTTCCACTCCGCCGCAGATTTTCCCTCCGACTTCACCAGCTCAGATGATGGGGTCATCTTCAGTTCGGCCCGACTCGACACCCGCAGTTCCATCGCCTTTCCCTCAGGAGCCATGTCGGAGTTGTACGAAGTTTCTGTCAACGGCGGTCGTCCGCGCATGCTGTTGACGACACCAGCTCTCGATGCCCGTTGGGACAGTGCCGGTGAAAGACTTTTGTATCACGATTGCAAGGGTTACGAGGATGACTGGCGTAAACACCATCTTTCATCCATTGCGCGCGATATCTGGCTCCACACACCTGCCACCGGGGAGCACAGCCGAGTAACCGCTTTTGCCGGTGAAGACCGCAATCCGGTATGGATCAGTGGTGGAACAGCCTTTCACTACCTGAGCGAGGAGGGTGGGGCTACCGCCGACTGGGGTGGGAACTCCAACGTCTGGCGCTACGACCTGCAAACCGGTGCCAGAGAGCAGTTGACTTTTCTCCAGCAGCATCCAGTCAGATTCCTCAGCAGCTCTGTCAGCGGCGACCTCTGTTTCAGCTATAATGGGATCCTGTACCGGCTGCCGGCAGGAACCACTGAACCGCAACGCCTGCAGGTTGAGATCCGAAATGATGTGCGGAATACCACTCAGGAATACATCCAGCTCAACCAGGGGATCACCGAGATGGCGCTCTCCCCCAACGGGCGGGAACTGGCTTTCGTACTGCGGGGTGAGATTTTTGTGACCGCCACCGATTACGCCGCCACCCGACGCATTACAGATACACCGGAGCAGGAACGCTCCGTTAGTTTCAGTCCGGACGGCAGGGAGTTGCTCTACGCTGCCGAGCGGGAAGACAGCTGGAATATTTACCGTTCCCGCCTGACCAGGGAGGAGGAGCAGTATTTTCACAGTGGTTCCACCTGGCGCGAGGAACCGTTACTGACACCGGTGACCGATGTCTTCCAACCGGCTTTTTCACCTGATGGTAAAGAGGTGGCCTTTCTCGAAGAACGGACGATACTGCGTGTGCTCAACCTGGCGTCGGGCCAGATCCGCACAGTGCTGCCTGGGGAATGGAACTACTCCTACGCCGATGGTGACCAGTGGTATGAATGGTCGCCGGCAGGTGACTGGTTCCTGGTACAGTATATCGATCGCAACCGCTGGTCGGGTGAGGTGGGACTGGTACCCACCGCTGGTGACGCCGATCCGATCAACCTGACCCTGAGTGGTTATGAGGACTTTCATCCCCGCTGGATGATGGATGGCAAAATGATGATCTGGCTCTCCGATCGTTACGGTATGCGCAGCCATGGCAGCTGGGGATCGCAGGATGATGTTTTCGCACTGTTCTTTACCCGGCAGGCCTGGGATGAATTTCAACTCGATCCCGCCGAATTTGAATTGGTCAAAGAACAGCGGGGAGATGAGGAACAGGATGAAGAGGAAGATGATGATGGCGGTGACAAAAAGCGGAAAAAGAAGCGTGACAAAAAACCTCACAGCTTCACACCACCGGAGTTGCCAGATCCGTTGCTCCCGGAGCTCGAGGGAATTGAGGATCGGCGCGCCCGTCTGACCAGGCACTCTTCACGGTTGGCGGATGCCGTACTCGAACCGAAAGGGGAGAAGCTCTATTATCTTGCCCGCTTCGAGAAAGGGTATGATCTCTGGGAGTATGAACATCGGGCAGGGGAGATCAGGCTGCTGACCAAACTTGCAGCAAAGCGGGCCGGAAGTCTCACCTGGGATCGGGAAAAGGAACGCCTGTTTCTGCTTGCTGACGGTGCCATGCTGCAGATCAATCCGGAGTCGGGGGAACAGAAAAAGGTAGAGTACAGCGCCGAGATGCGGCTACAGGCAGCAGCTGAACGGGAATACATTTTTGACCATGCCTGGCGCCAGATGCTCAAGAAATTCTATGTGGAGGATATGCATGGGGTGGATTGGGTTTTCTACCGTGACAACTATCGTCAATTTCTGCCGCATATCAACAACAACTATGATCTGGCGGAACTGTTGAGCGAACTGCTGGGTGAGCTCAATGCCTCACATACCGGCTCCGGTTTTCGAGCTCATGATCCGGGGGGAACCGCTACCGCTTCCCTGGGGATCTTTATCGATCCAGCCTGGAGTGCAAACGGGTTGCGGATAGCTGAGATAATTGAGCAGGGTCCTTTGCAGAAAGCGGACACACACATCACCGACGGGACAGTGATCGAGCAGATTGAGGGTCAACCGATCCTGGCCGGTGAGAACTGGTACCCGCTTTTAGACCGGCGTGCCGGTGTGCTCACCGAGTTAGCCCTTTACGATCCTGCGAGTGGGGACCACTGGCAGGAGATTGTCAAACCGATTTCAGGTGGGGAGGAGCGGGAGCTGCTCTACCAACGCTGGATTGAAACCCGCCGCCTCCGCGCCGCAGAGATAAGTGATGGACGCATCGGTTATGTCCATGTTCGCAATATGTCCGACAACAGTTTCCGTGAGACATTCGCCGAGATTCTGGGTAGACACAGCGGTATGGAGGCGCTGGTGGTGGATACCCGTTTTAACGGTGGTGGCAATCTGACCGATGATCTGGCGACTTTTCTCAGCGGCAAGATCTATGCCCGCAATGTGCCCCGCGGTCAACTGATCGGGGGAGAACCGTGGGCCAAATGGCATCGTCCTTCCATCGTCGTTATGTGTGAAGGCAACTACTCCGACGCCCACTATTTCCCCTGGGCTTATCGTGAACTGGGAATTGGTCAACTGGTCGGTATGCCGGTTCCTGGTACAGCCACCTCGGTCTGGTGGGAAACCCAGCAGGATCGCACTCTTTACTTCGGCATACCTGAGGTGGGTATCATCGACAACCGTGACCACTATCTCGAAAATCAACAGCTGGAACCGGATTATCTGGTCAATAACGATCCCTCAGCGCTTGCCGAAGGGCGGGACCTTCAACTGGAGAAAGCGGTAGAGGTGCTGCTGCAGCAGTTGGCGGCTGAGGGAACCGATTAGTAGTTGTAGGGTGAAACAGTCAACGGTCGGTTACGATCCGCAGAAAGCAGTGAACTATGGTATTGCTACAGATAGATGACCGAATTCAGAAAGTCATTCTATAGCAATAGGATTAACCGATAATAGAAACGGCGGCAGCTCCCGGGAGTTGTCGCCATTTTCCTTACACTGTTGCACGCCAGATACCGTTACCAGGTAAAATGTTGCTCTTGAAAGCTGGCCCCTGGACTACTCGCTCAGATCCGCTTCACCCAGAGCCAGCTGCCAATCGAACCAGGCATTCATGTACTCCCAGGCCGCAGAATAATAACCGAGCTGCGCGTTGTCGTAATAGAGACGGGCGTCCTTCAACTCCAGCTGTGACACCAATCCGCTTTCAACACCATTTTCGGCGATACTGAACGCTTTAGCCGCGACGGTGCGGTTTGCCAGGGCGACAGCAATACGATTATGAGACTCGTTCAGGCGCAACCAGACATTTTCCAGTTCGGTTTGAATCTCCCCCTCCCGCCGCTCCAGCCGGAGCTGGTTTTTGCTCAACTCCAGACGCGATCTCTGTACCTGAGCGGAAGTATAACCGCCGGTGAAAATGGGAATATTGAGTGTAAGTCCGGCAATCCAGCTGTTATTGCGGTTGTCATCTACAGCCCAATCATCCGCCTGGGAGCTGTAGGCATAAATGAAGCTGCCATCCAGTGAGGGATAATAGCCGGAGCGTTGCGCCTTGACACCGGTACGTCGTAATTTCTCCTCCCAGAGCAGGGCGTTATAGTCGGGACGATGCTGCAGTACCTGCTGCAGGTTGGGTCTCGCCGGTGGTTCCGGCAGGGTTTCCAGATCACCCTGCAGTTTCAGTTCAGCCTCCAGCGACCAGCCGGCCAGCTGCCGCAGATTGTTATAGGCCAGCTCCAGGTTACGTTCCGCCCGGGATATCTCCGGAAGCAGGCTTTGCCAGCGCAGTTGTGCCTGCAGAAGCGCAAACTCCGAGGTAAGTCCTTCTGCGTATCGCACCTCCATTTCGTGGAAGTTCTCCGCCGCATTTTCCATGGCTGCACGGGTAATCTCCAGCACCTCCTCCAGCAGCAATGTGCTATAGAACGCCTTGCGTGCCCAGGTGAAGACTCCCTGGCGGGAAACCGCGTAAACCTCATCGGTAAGCTGTTCATACTGATCGGATGCCTGCAGGGCGTAGCCGACATTGAAACTGAACAGGGTCTGGCTGAGGACAACGTTGAAGGCGTATTCGTTGTTCCGGTTTATCGGAAAACTGATAGGCACATCGCTGATATCTCCCAGGCTGTCAGCGGTGGGCATCTCCACGAACAGGTAGTTGCGTTTCAGGTTGCGTCGATAACTCCCCTGGGCGCCGATCTTAGGTAAAGCCAGTGACAGCGCCTCCCGTTTCTGTGTAGCAGCCAATGCTACATCACGTAACGCAAGTTGCAGATCGGGGTTGTTGGCGTCGACCGCCTGCAAAAACTGAGTTATGGTATAGTTCGCGTACTGTGCAGAGAGCGGTTTCAGGAACAACAGCAGGATGATCAGGCTAAGCAGGTTCTTCATCTGGCATCTCCTTCCTTGGAGGGGGCTGCAGCAGGGCTTGTCTTTG
>JADHUQ010000080.1 GCA_016784425.1 Candidatus Delongbacteria bacterium
GAATGGCTTTCCTGCCGCACCTGCATAGCAGTGACAAGATACCCTGTTTCCAGACGCTGGCGGAACTCCCGGGAGAGGTTACTCATCTCAGCGAATTCAGACACGCCACGATTATGCAGCCAACGAAAAAGCTGTCGGTGACGAAATGCAGGTTCATCGGGAAAAAGCGCAGCGAGTTCAACTACTGTTTTTCCCAGCAGTGTGGTTTGGATATGTTGCTCAATGCTGTTCCCGACTGATTCCATCAAATTCCCCGTTGACCCACATTTTACACATTAAAATCACCGCTGCCAATGATATTGCGTGGCAGATGGCAAACCGGCTGTAGCATGAAGAGAACCGTACTACAATTCCGCCGCAGTCGAGGGGACGCCACCAAAGAGCTGTTATGAAACTGGCACATCAACCATCGTAATACGGCTGCTATTCCTGATAGTTATTCTACTCAGATTTATCTCGATTTGAGGCATACGGTGCTTCCAGCGGGAGAAGTTTCTGTTTGACTTTCCCGCGAAAAGCAGTTGGTAATTTTCCCGGAGTGTGGTATAATTTTAAACAATTTTTCCATTTCATTCTGTGTAACCAACGAAACTGTGTCTATGGATAAACTCTACCGCAATATTTTCATCCTCCTCAGCGGACTTTTTCTTCTCCTGGCAGGATACTCTGCAGTACGGGTAACTCTGTTGCTCCAGGTCGAAAACAATCGCAGCCTGCAGTTGGCACAACATAACCAGTTGTTACAGCTTGAAGAACTCCATGCACGGATGGACTCACTCCGCAGCGAAGAAGCCCGTTTGCGTGATATGATGGGATTGCCACCGCTCTCTGACGACATGTGGCGTTTAGGTACCGGTGGTGCTCTACCGGTTGCCCCTGAAGAGACGGAGAGGGGTCTCCCCCGGTTGGAGCAGGAAATCCTGCTATTACACAGCTCACTTGCCGAGATCGGTACTTTTGCCGAAAATCTGCAGCTCGAATGGGAACTGGTACCCTCTATTCGCCCGGTACGGGGCGGGTACATTTCCTCCCGGTATGGTTACCGTGACGATCCTTTCACCCACCGGCGAGCTTTTCACCGTGGTCTTGATTTCCGGGTTGTCCGTGGGACACCGATAATGGCTACAGCAGCCGGTACTGTCGTGCAGGCCAACCGGGTGCGTGGCTTCGGGCGTGTTGTCAAAATTCGCCACGGTGATGAAATTGAAACCATGTACGCTCATCTTGACAAGATCAAAGTTAACCGTGGTCAAAAGGTAGCACGGGGTGACATCATCGGAGAGGTGGGGAGCAGCGGTCGGTCCACTTCATCCCACCTGCACTATGAGGTCAGCCGCAGCAAGAAGGCGCTGGATCCACTCGACTATATCATCGACGGTCTCTACGTCGTCGACTGACAGATGCCCCTGATCACCCTCATCTCAGCCTGCCTGCTTGGTGTCCGCTGTCGCTGGGATGGCGGAAATCACACAACTCAGTTTACTCCCACTGAAGGAATCCTCTATATACCGGTTTGCCCGGAACAGCTTGGCGGCATGGCTACACCACGTCCCGCCTGTCACATCATACAGGGGGGCGGAGAGGATGTGCTGGCAGGTCAGGCGGTCGTCGTGGAACTTAAAAGCGGGAAGGAGTGTACGGAGTATTTCCTGCGCGGTGCCCGGGAGACATTGCTGATCGCCCAGCAAACAGGCGCCCGCCGGGCGATACTCAAACAGCGCAGCCCCTCCTGCGGTTATGGTGAGATTTATCACGGTAGTGCAGTCGTAAAGGGCAATGGTGTAACTGCCGCACTGTTGATTGCCGCCGGAATAGAAGTGGAATCCCGCTAGCCAGTATCTCATAAAGAAATGGGACGGCGTTGACCGTCCCAAGAGAAGGAGAAGAGCCGAACAATCCGTTGGAGTGATCACCGGTTGCCACCGGTAACGGAGTGTTCTACTTCAGAGATGCCGCTCAATACCGATCAGATTTGCCACGACCGGTTCTTGCATCCCTGAAACCGCGCCTCGGAGTTTCTGTCCCGCACTCTCCGAGACCCACAAATACTCACACCTGTACTATTGCAAATCCTGTGCCAGTAAAGGTTTACCGGATATATCATCAAATTGACAGCAGTTCGTGAATATTGTTTGGCAGGTTTCATCCACGCGCCCACATTTTACTGCAACAGCTGACAAAAAAGGGATACAGATGATAGAATACCGAAACAGCCTGCCACCTGAACTGTGTCGGTTGCTTGAAACGATTCCAACCGCAAGGCGCCCACAGCTGATTCGAACTGAACTGACCGGGTGCCAGGCGGCCGGGCGTCAGGGAGTGTTTTTCAACCGACCCCTGGGAACCACGCCGGTAACAGCGATTCAAAAGCTCTTACGGGAGTGTCGTGGTTTCGGCTCTATTTTCCTGCTGGCGCATGATCCCGATCCAGCTCATGGCCTGCAGGTTGATGGTGAAACCTGCGACGGGAAGGACGAAACCTGGATATATCGCCCCTGGCGGCAGTTTCTTGACCTGGCCGAACTGGCCGACTGCTATCTGCATACTCCCCTGCGTTATGGGAATCTGTTACTGCTGGAGTTTGAAGCGATGGAGCAGCGGGGAAGCTGGAAGGATGATCCCCTGCGTGGGGAGGAAAAATCCGCGGCGGAATACGACGAGAAGTACGGTGCCCACTCCCTTTACAACCGCTTTAATCGATTTGAAGAGCCCTGGGTGGCTGATGAAATGCTGCACGCTTTTGATCGAGCCGGTCTCCATCCGGGTGACAGGGTATTGTCGTTGGGGGTCAACAGTGGAAAAGAGTTGACGCTGTTCCGTCACTGGAGGGGTGGCGGACTGTTCGAGAAACTCCAATTTACCGGGATCGATCTGGCGGCCAGCGCCCTTGAACAAGCGCAAGAGCGACTACCAGAGGACAACTGCCGGTTCATACAGGCTGATCTGAGAGAATTACCCCGGCTGGATCTACCCCCGCAGAATCTGATCATGGCCATCAGCGTACTGCAGAGTTCTTCTCTTTTACGTGATGATTTATTGAACTATCTGGTACGCAGCCTGGCGGCTCAGCGGTGTACTTTTCTGGTGGGGTTCCCCGATTCCCGGTACGCCCGGTTGCGGCTGCTGCAGGGTGTGTCGACAGCGCATAACGCCCGCCCCGACTACACGAAACTGGTGAAGGAGCTGCGTTACTACACCCGTTACTTTTCCTCACACCGTTACCGGGTGACACTGGGTGGGCGCTATTATGTTATACTTACTGCCAGCTCGTTTTGAGTCCGGTAGGTCCGGGGGGAGCGGTGCCGGCGGTCGTTATTGACTTTTGCGGGGTGTTTTCTTCAAGGTTGTCAGACGCTGAGTGACATCGGCATAATCTTCCTGCAGCTCCAGTATTCGCCTGTAATCTCCACTCGCCTTGGCCATCATGTTCAGCTCCTCGAAGAGGCGTCCCCGTTCGTAAAGCAACTCCATCAGGATAGCGCCGTCACGGTGTTTCTTTTTGCGCAGGGTCTCGACCAGTGTTTTGAGGGCCAGCTGATTGTCACCCAATTGACGGTGGGCGCGAGCCAGGAAGAGGCGAATTGCCGCATGCATGTCGCAGTCGTTGGGCAGATCTGAGGTAAGATGGATAATGCGCTTCCAGGTGTCATTGCCTGTACCGGTAGTATAAAGCAGTTCCACATACTGTAGCAGGAGTACCGCGTCGCTCGGATCTATTGAGTGCAGATAATGAGCCTGTTCCAGCGCTTCCTGCAGTTGGCCGTTCTTCTGGTAAGCCTCAACCAGCAGGGCGCGGGCACCGATCTCATTAACCTTGACTACTACCGTAATCTCACCGGTCACCGGCAAAGAAGTAGTAGCGAGAATATCATACTGGTGGAATTGCAGACCGATGGCGACAGGGGTCTGGAGTGCCTGTTCCAGGTATTGAACTGCGTCGGCGTACTGTTTCTGTTTCAGGAGAATGGCGCCGCACATAAAGGCAGCATCGGGGAAATCAGCCGCCCCACCGAAGTAAGTCAGTGCTTCAAGTTCCCGGTTCTCCGCCAGCGCCTGGACGGCCAGAATAAACTGCTGTTCGACATCAGGAACTGTCAGGTCATTAAAAAAGGAGTGATCAAGAGCGGTCATTTCCTGGATATCAACTGGTTGACGTTTCCGGTTGCGGTCACTGACGGGGGTGGTATAAAAAAGCCCGGTACCGGGGATACCGAGTGTTGGTCTCTTACCATGATGTGAGATTGAGATCTTACTGCCCCTGGCACCAAAAGCCAGGTTGTGTGTCTGTTTGCTGAGATTCCAGGTCATACCCGGTTCAGTATTCTCACTGCGCCAGAATCGAAATCCCATAGTTGTCCCTCCTTAAACATAGCTGGTCAGTGAATCAAATGACCGCTATGTTGAGTTTCCAAAAGCGATATCCAGTAGCAGTCGATACAGCCAGCCTGCCAGGGTGTACCCAACTACTAACCACTTCCGATTCCCGATGATTGCGTAATCGTCTTTAACACAAATATTTGCGAACTCATGTCACTTGTGAAAATATAGCCTTTTCATTCACAAAACAAAAGCAAAAATATAGCTTCTAAGAATTCGCCACATTTGTTGGTCACTCAAAAGCAGCACTCATATAATGGCTTCACATAGATTAGTAATGGATCTCGCTTATCTAGTCATTGTTTAAAACCGGTGATCTAAAGTGTCACTGAGTCGGTTGCTGTATAGTACGGTAAGTTTTCTACCTCCTTTTTTTAAACCAAGCTCCCTGAGTATTGACCGGCCTGCTGTCAAACTGTTTTATGAGCTGAAGCGGTGGTGCCGTTTGATGGAGATTAGCTTCATCAAAACATTTATGTAGGATCAAGGTGGATGTGTAACTGAACCTCCCGAGTTTCAAATCCTTCCTGATTCACATTGTTGGGAATCGGCAAGCTGTGCATGTGTAAAAAGAGGTCGATTTCAAGTAGCTCTGCCGAAACTGAACATCAGGGAACGATACCCGGAAAACTGTTGCCGGGTAGTGGAATGCAAAACTAAAGGAAAAACCAGATCATCCGATAAGAGAAGTGCGCCCATTTGCGGGGGCGCACTCCATGGTCAATTGCTGATCAATCTGGAAGTCAGACGAACAGCTAAGAAATGAGGTTACCAACCAGCATCGGCAACTGGTTAGCCTGGGCAAGCATAGCTACGCCGGTCTGCATCAGGATCTGCGACCTGACGAAAGTCGACATCTCCAGCGCCATGTCAGCGTCACGGATAGTCGATTCAGAAGCAGTCGCAGTTTCACGGGAGATCTGCAGATTGAGAATGGTGTTCTGCAGCCGCTCAACATAGGATCCGATCGATGTTCTCTGACTGTCCTTGGTGTTGATGGCACTGTCCAGCAGATCGATGGCGCTCTGGGCGCTGGCGGTAGTCGTCAGCGTAGAGGCGGAAAGACCAAGTGCGGAAGCTGTCATCGAGGCGATGTTAACGAAGTAATAGTCCTCGTTGCTGACGTTGTAAGTGCCGATGTGGAACTTGATGCTGCTGCCGGAACCGCTGGAGTAAGTGCCGTCGATCAGGTAGAGGCCATTGTAGTTGGTTACATTGGCGATACGGGTCACTTCACTCTTGAGCTGCTGGAACTCGGTGTTGATGTAACTGCGATCGGTTGAAGTGAGGGTTCCGTTTGAAGCCTGGATCGAGAGGGCACGCATACGGATCAGTTTCTCGTCAATGACCGACAGCGCACCTTCGGCTGTAGACAACAGGTTGATGGCATAGTTGGCATTACGCTCAGCTTCGGTCATGCTGGCGATCTGGGCACGGAATTTCTCCGATACCGCCAGACCGGAGGGATCCTCCCAGGCCTGGTTGATGCGTAAACCGGAAGAGAGCCGATTCACCGCCTGGTCCATGACATTCTGTGTTGAGTTTAAATGCCGACGTGACGTTAAGGAGAGAATGTTGTGGTTGATTCTCATGCTCATGGTATTTCCTCCTCTGAGGAGTAGTTAATTTGGTTCGATGTAAAACGACAGCCACCGGAAGACTGTCAGGCGTTCGCAAAGCCTGCGCACTCTGATACTGGCAGTCAAACTACTGCGGAAAGCTATACCGGGCAGGGCTGTTCAACCACTGTTGACACCCACCTCCCGTTGTGCGATCAGACAGAATCAGCTGAATCACTCTACCTGTTTTCTGCCGCGGTCGCTCTTTCAGGATTCAGTCGAAAAACGCCTATATCTTGAGTCGACCGCTTTTGTTAAATCTTTAACTTCCACTCTTCCGAAGAGGCTTCAGGAGAGCGTTCCGGTCGCGCCCACAATTTTCCGACATCACCTTGCCAACTTAAAACCATCTATAAGTCTAGTTATATTAACAGGTAAACGATCCTGGAGAAAACAACAGGCAGATACGATTAAGCTACTGGTGGCGGGAAAAAAAATGAGCAGGCCCAATTCGAGTTCGCAACTTCCAGACTCGATCAGATTGGGGCGGGGTAGCGGCGGTTCGATCGCCGCAGCGCTGGAGCAGAAGGAGCATAGGGGCTTGGGGGGGCAGCATACGGTTTCAGCTTTAGCTGGATTTCTACTCTCGACCGATGCTATTTTGCTTCACTGTATCGATGCTCTAAAAGAATGGCCTTTTGGATACGTCAGAAGCTGCATCGGTCTGTACTATTGCTATAGAAGGACTTTCTGAATTCGGTTCTTTATTCATAGCAATATTATGAATGTGGGGAAAACACAGTATCCGCTTCTCCCCGCAAGTTATCAGACTGGAGCCGCCATGAGCCTTCATCCCCAGCGATCTGAGTACATTGCCCGTATCAATCGGGTCATCGATTTTGTCGAGCATCATTTCAGCGAGGAACTCACCTTAGACAAGCTGGCCAAGGTCGCCAATTTCTCCCCCTTTCATTTTCATCGGATTTTTCGAGCGCTGGTCGGGGAGACACCGAATGGATATGTCCAACGGATCAGGGTGGAGAAGGCCGCCTCGCAACTGATCAACAATCCCGTTAAATCGATTACCGCTATTGCTCTCGATTGTGGTTTTTCCGGATCGGCCCCCTTTGCCCGTGTCTTCCGGGAGAGTTTCGGGATGAGTGCCAGCCAGTGGCGCGCAGCGGGAAACCTGCCTGAAAGCAGGATTGGTACAACCGATAGCAAACATGGTCAACCGATCAGCAAGATTCGAAGCGACTTCAACCTGTCCTCCATCTATTTTGATCCTGTCAACAACAATCAGTCCTGGAGGATCACCATGAATGAGCGATGCAGTCCAAGGTAGAAGTAAAACAGATGCCGTCACTGTCACTGGCTTATGTACGCCACATCGGGCCCTACCAGGGAGACAGTGATCTTTTCGCCGGACTTTTCAACAGGCTGATGACCTGGGCCGGTCCACGCGGGCTACTCCGTTTCCCCGAGACAAAATCGCTCTGCGTCTACCACGACGACCCCAAAATCACCGCCGGGGAAAACCTGCGCACCGATGTCTGTATCACGGTGCCTGAAGATACCGAGGTCAGTGGGGAGGTCGGTTTCTCTGCCCTGAAAGGTGGGCGCCATGCGTTTGCCCGTTTTGAAGTTAAGGGGGAGGAGTTTCAGCAGGCCTGGGATGCAGTTTACGGTGGCTGGTTGCCGGAAAGCGGTTACCAGCCTGGAGAAGGAGCCTGTTACGAGATCTACCACAACAATCCGCAGGAGCACCCGGAAGGGAAGTGTATTGTGGATATCTGTGTCCCGGTGAAACCGCTGTAGGAAAGCTGACCTTTATACAACAATGCTCCCCGGTGTACGCCGGGGGGCACCTCGATCGCCTGCAGCAGGCATTATTTATTCACTCAGCAGTTTGAGCTGCTCTTATCCAGCAAGTCGTCTATCCATAAATCCTGCGAAGAGTTCCGGAAGCGCAGTCGCGTCAGCAGCAGATCGTTGCGTAAATATGCGATTTTGACACCAGAGCTATTCCGGGATAACCTCTCTTACGGTATCGATTATCGTGCCGTCACGGATTTCGACTGTGTAACCACTCAGAGCCGAGAGGTAAACTTTATTCGCCGTGATGGCACTACTGGTTGATCACCTCACGTACCGCATCTATAACAGTGCCGTCACGGTACTCGATCAGTGCCACAATTTTATCCCCCAGGTTCGGTTTTACCGGAGGACCGGTGAACCCTTCCGCGATCTCCTTGAGTTCCGCCATGCTCTTCAACGGCAGGTCGGATCCCTTAAGCCGCTCCAGCAGATCTTCGCGGCGGGGATTGATGGCGATTCCATAATCGGTTACCAGAGCATCGATTGACTCTCCCGGTGCGGTGACTGTGACCACATCCTCCACCACGATCGGGAAGGTCTTGCGGTAAAGCGGGGCGGTTATAATAGTCAACTGTGATGCGGCGGAATCCTGGAAGCCACCGATACCGTGCAGGAGCCAGCCATCGGAGTGAGTGTTGACATTGACATTGAAGTTGAGATCGATCTCGGTAGCACCCAGCACTGCCGTCTTCACCAGCGGAGCAAAGCAGCCTTTGGTGTGGTAGTTGTAGGAAACGAAGGGGTTGGTGGCGATATGCTTCTCATTATCGCGCAGAGATCTCACACCGTCCAGATCAAAGGCCTGACCGTCGAGAATATAATCGACCAGACCCTCCTTCAACATTTTAACCAATCCACCGGTGGAGCCACCCCGGGCAAAGGCGGCTGTGACCCCCTTGGCCCGCATGAACTCACCCATGTACTCGATGAAAGCCAGCGACATTCCCCCGGCACCCGCCTGAAAGGAGAACCCCGGTTCGTCGATCAGGCCGCTGTCACGCACCAGTTGTGCAGCCCAGCTGGCGATCTTGAGCCGCTCCGGATCGGTTGTGATACGGGTTGTTCCGGAGACGATCTGTTCCGGATCGCCGATTCTGTCAACCGGTACCACCAGGTCGACATTGCCACCCTCGATTGACCAGGGCCAGGTAGGAAAGGGTACCAGGTTGTCTGTGATGATCACCACCTGGTCCGCGTAGAGCGAGTCGGCCAGGGCAAAACCGAGATGTCCACAGGCGGATGGGCCGTGGGTTCCGTTGGCATTGCCGTGACTGTCGGCGGTAGGCGCCGCGATGAAAGCGACGTCGATATGCAGGTCACCATCCTGGATGGCGCGGTAACGGCCACCGTGGGAACGAAGTACAGCGGTTTTTTTCATACCACCGACAGAACAGAGCTTCCCGATCGGGCCGTTCATCGAACCGAGTACATGTGATACAACACCATTTTTGATGTGTTCCACCACCGGTTCATGCACCGGAAACAGTGCCGAAGGCGCCAGCACGATGTCGCGCAACCCCCGCTGAGCCAGCTGCTCCAGAACCATGTTTACCACAAAATCGCCGTTGCGCAGGTGGTGATGAAAAGAGATGGTCATCCCGTTCCTCAGCTCCAACCGATCCAGCGCTGCGTCGAGTGAAGCCACTACTTTGTCGGCGTAGTTGGCACCGGTCGGGATCGGTGGACCGCTTTTCCGCCCACCGGGCTGATGTTTACCCATTCCCTTGAAAGGAATGATCTCCTTGCCGTCCAAACTGGTCGGCAGCTGACGACCGACAGCATTGGTGACAAATTCCATTATATACCTCTTGAATTTACTGAGACTGCCTAAACGGGTAGCATAGCACCTTCGTGCCACCTTGAGTCACTCAATATATGTGGCTGGGATGCAGATTACAAGACTGGTAGATTGGGTACAGGATTCCGCCTGCGACCGGGTGGACCCTTCCGGTCGAGCAGGCACCACACCTGGAAACAGACCGAAAGCCAAAAAAAGCCCGGGAAGTACCCCGGGCCGTATCTACAGGAATATCTGAAGCTGTTTAACGGACAACAATCACCCGGTAAAAACCGTTGCCGGTGGGATCGAAATTCTCCCAGTATAACTCGGTCGTATTGCCGATGGTGGTGAAGGGGCCGTAGGGTGAATCAGCAAACTCGACATTGAACGAACTGAAGGGGTAG
>JADHUQ010000081.1 GCA_016784425.1 Candidatus Delongbacteria bacterium
TATGGACAAGGCGGTTGAGCGGACTATCGAAGCGGTTATGCAGCGTCAGCAAATCCTCATCTATGGGGATTACGATGTAGACGGTGTCACTTCCGTGGCAGTACTGTACAGCTTTCTGCGCGATATGGGTGGTGAAGTAAGCTACCATATACCGGACCGCAGCAGTGAAGGTTATGGTCTCACCCGTGAAAGCATCGACAGCGCACTCGCCAGGAAAACCGACCTTTTGATAACGGTTGATACCGGTATCACGGCAATTGACGCTGTCCGTTACGCCCGGGAGCAGGGGATCGATGTGATCATCTGCGACCACCATGAGCCGGCATCTGAGCTTCCCCCCGCCAATGCAATTCTTGATCCCAAACGCAAAGAGGACACTTACTGTTTCCGTGAACTGGCAGCGGTTGGCGTTACTTACAAGCTGGCGCAGGGCATCAGTCGCAGGCTCGAACTCGAAGAGGACCGGCTTGATCAGTACATCGACCTGGTGGCGATAGGCTCATCCGCCGACATTGTCCCGTTGATCGACGAAAACCGGATCATTGTCAAGATGGGTCTGGATAAGATAAACTATGATTGCTCAATCGGTGTAGAGGCTTTGATCCGGGTAGCCGGAATTCGTAAGAACTGGCTGGATGTAAACCAGATTGTGTTTGGTATGGCACCCCGTATAAATGCGGTGGGTCGTCTTGGAAACGCCGAACGGGCTGTTGAAATGTTGACCACACGCAACCGCAATCGTGCTGTTGAGATGGCACGTATTCTGGAGACGGAGAACAACCGTCGTAAGAGTATCGATAGTCAGACCCTCAAGGAGGCAAGACAGCTGCTCAAACAGCGGTTTGATCCAGCAACCGATCGTGCTATCATCCTCTATCAGGAGGGTTGGCATCCCGGGGTGATTGGTATAGTAGCTTCCCGCCTGATTGAGCAGTATCATCGGCCCACGATCATGCTCACCATTGAGAAAGGTCTCGCCAAAGGTTCCGCCCGTTCCATCCACAGTTTTGATATTTTCCAGGCGCTCAAGGAATGTGAGGATCTGCTGGAACAGTATGGCGGTCATAAATACGCTGCGGGGCTAAGCATCAGGGAAGAGAACCTCCCGGAATTCGAACGTCGTTTCCTCGAGGTAGCTAAACGCGATCTCACGCAGGGAGACCTCGTTCCCCGTCTAAAAATCGACGGGACACTGCTATTGGATCAGATTGATACCGAGTTACTGAATATAATTCGTCGCTTTGCGCCGTTCGGTCCCCGCAACAAACCGATCCTCTTTGCCAGTTTCGGGGTCGAGTTGTTGAAAGGACCCCGTAATGTCGGTTCGAATCACCTGCTGGTACAGGTGGGACAAAACGGTGCGGTATTCAATGGGATCGGGTACAACCTGGGTCCGCTGGTTGAACGTATTCCAGCCAGTGCACATTTCGTCGATATCGTTTACACCATCGAGGAGAATGAGTGGCAGGGTCAGGTCAGCGTCCAGCTCTACCTGAAGGATATCCGCGAAATCGATAAGCAACCTGCCGAAACCGCTTAAGAAGTCCTCCAGACTCCCGCTGTTTTTTCCCTCTAGATTGCACGCAGGCAATCATAATTCTCTGCCATCCATGACGACTGTTGCTGATACTCCACCTGGAGGTATTTATCCTGTCGCCCTCATTAAGAGCCCCTTGAATTTCCAGGCAATATCCAGATTCTGGGATGGGGCAGGGTAACCGTTCAGGCAGCAGGATCGGGTACAACATGGGAGGTGAACAGCTGTTGAAATGACTGAGGCAACTTCAGCTGTTATAGTATTGCTTGGTTTGTTGCTTGCGGCAACGCTTTAGCATTAATGACCGCTAAGGGGATTAGTTTGTGAAGCAATACTGAAGCGACCAGAGAGACTCTGTATCCATTTGTTCTGATTAATCCCTCTCTGGTCGAAGCTATGGGCTCGATGCTTTGCTGACCGCGCTTTTAAGGCGATTAATTCTAAGCATCGGTATAAGTGAGTAGTGTAGAGGGCAGGTTGAAAATGGAAGAGTCGAAACGTGCCGGGAAGTCGGCAAGTGCTGTTGTTCAGCTGTCAATTATGGGGAGGACCACATGAATTTTCGTTCCGGAACCGGGCCAGGAATTCAGCCAGATCCGTCCATGATGTGATTCGACAATAGTTTTGATGATCATCATACCCAGTCCGGAGCCACGGTCACGGGTTTTGGTGGTAAACCAGGGATCCCAGATTTTTTCCTGCATGCGCCTGTCAATACCCACACCGGTATCGGAAATAACGATTTCCACTTCAGATAACTTATGCTGGTGTACCTCTATACAGATCGCCCCGGCATTTTTCTCCTCCACTGCATGTACCGCATTGATCAGCAGGTTTGACAGCATCTGCTGTAATTGATCCCTATCACCACTGACAGTTGGTAGATCGCTTGAGTATTCTGTCAAAAGGTAATAGTCACTCTGTTCCTGCGGGGAGCGGGCAAAATGCTCAATTTTCCCAGCCGTAGTGTGCATTAATTCCAGCGTACTTTCAACCAGATCAAACAGATCGATTGTCTCGACATTGAGACGCTGTGGTCGTGACAGGTCTGAAAGACTCCCCGCTATGCGGGCTATGCGGTCCAGCTGACTTTGAATGATCACAATCTGCTTTCCCGACTGGGAGGCGATCGTCTCTGGATAACCGGTCAGGATGTTCTCCAACAACTGCAAGCGTCCCATCGCCGGTGCCAGAGCGTTCTTTATCTCATGTGCAACCCCACCGGAAAGTTGCGCAATAACAGTATGGCTGTCCCGGTCGCAGGAGTTGCATCGTTGCACCAGTTCGTGGATGATAACACCACGGTAGCCACTTACAGTGGGAAAGGTACTCAACCGGAAGTGACGGTTGGCAAACTCTACATCGAACGGTAAGTACTCCCCGGTTTCACTGTATTCCAGACCCCGGCAGATCGTTTGCCATGGCTCAACCAGCGCAGGATTGGAGAATACCGGGTGGGCGCGATAAGAGCGGTTACAGAGCACCGCCTCTCCATTGTCGTTGACTATCAGCAGGGGAGCGGGTACGGAATCGATAAAGGAGCTGTAAAGTTGCTTGAGCCGCAAATCCTCCTTGACCAGGCTGCTACTCTCGGCCGGCGCCAGCTCACTGAGTGGAGAGACATTTGATCTGATTATAACTGCCAGTTCAGCCAGCGTAGCGAGCAGCAGGAGGTGGTGTCGATTGAAGAGATGAATGGCGATGGGGCTGTCGACATAGATAGCACCACATACCTGGCTGTTGTTCTTGAGCGGCACACAGATAACTGAGCGGGTTTTGGGTGGACGGGTCAGGACGCCGGCAGCCAGGTCATCGATGATATCACTGTGCTTCCCCTGAACCGGTTTGCCGGTAGTGAGCACCTCCTGAACCAGCTCATCCGCGATGCTCTCGGAAACAGGTGAGAAAAGAATACCGTTACGGCGATAAGCCTGCCGGATAAGCCATTCCCGATTCTCCTCAAGACTGAGGAGAAATCCACACTCCCCACCTACAATCTCGATTGCTGTCTGTAATAATTCTGGCAGGAATGAACCAGGCTGTTCGTTGGCAGTAATCCGGTTCAGGGAGGCGGAGAGCTGGAGGAAATCTACCCGGGAAAGCTGTCCCGGTTCCACGATACCGGGACCTGCAGGCTGTGTTCTTATACTGGAATCAGCGAAAAAGCTGTTGGATTCAGCCATGTATAGTAATATGCTCCGCGTCAGTTGGTGTCAATTGTTTGTTATATTGACACTTAAGCGTATGCGCTACATGCAATGTAATATCTTATCGGTGGGGGTGAGGAGGATCTTAAGAAAAAAAACCATTTTCAGGGATCGGCTGAAAACAGTCCGGCACTACCGGGAGTAGATGATCACTCCTCCGAGGGACTCGTGTCTCCAGCCTTCTTCTGCTCACAGGGACGCCAGTTGTTGACATGTCGCTCGAGAAATTGCTGCAACTTTGCTTCCAGTCCTTGTGGTAATGGAACATAAAAACGTTCCCCGACACTCTCAGGCAGATATTGCTGAGGTGTAAAATGATCGGGATAATCATGCGGGTAGAGATACCCGTCTCCGTGACCAAATTCATCTGACACTGTGTTGGCTGCGTTGCGAAGATGTAATGGAACCGGTGCATCAGGGTGTCGACTGACGTACTTGCGTGCAGCCAGGATAGCCGAAGCAGCACTGTTGCTCTTGGGTGCTGCTGCCAGATAGATAACGGTTTGCGCCAGGGGATACATTGCTTCCGGCAAACCAATCTGCTGACAGGCTTGAAAACAGGCGGTTGCCAGGACCAGTCCATTGGGAGCAGCGTTACCGATATCCTCACTGGCCAGGATCACCAGTCGACGTGCGATAAAAAGCGGGTTTTCGCCGGAAGCCAGCATACGGGCCAGATAATAAAGACCCGCGTCGGGATCACTACCCCGGATCGACTTGATGAAGGCGGAAATCGTGTCATAATGGTAGTCCCCCCCCTTGTCATAGGGGAGTGCTTCGCTGGCGAGGACTTTGCGTACAAACTCCTCATCACAGGTTGTCCCGGGTGATGTACTGCTTCCACCAAGCCGGGTTGTGAGACATAATTCCACCATTTTATAAAGACGGCGGGCGTCTCCACCTGCCTGGTTGGCTAACAGCCCTACAGCTGATTCTCCGAAAGAGAGACCGGATTGTTGCAGAATGGGGTCCTCTGTCAGTGCGCGTTTTAACAGGAGCCGTAGTTCAGAGGCTGTCAGCGGTTGCAGCTGCAAGACATGACAACGGGAAAGGAGAGGAGCAATAACCTCAAAGCCGGGATTTTCAGTAGTGGCACCCACCAGGATAATCTGTCCCTCTTCAACAGCTGCCAGCAGGGCTGCTTGCTGACCCTTATGAAAACGATGTATCTCGTCGACAAAAAGCAGCAACGGTGGACGGGCTGCTGCCGCACCGATTACCTGGCGCAATTCAGTGACACCGGAAGAAATGGCGCTGAGAGCGTGGAAGGGAATCGCTGTTTCAGTTGCCAGCAGCCTGGCAATAGTGGTTTTGCCGCTGCCGGGTGCACCCCACAGTATCAGAGATGTAAGGTTGCGGCTGTTGATCATGGCTCTCAATATCCCCTCCTCACCGAGCAGGTGTTGCTGTCCGGCGACGTCGGCTAAAAGTTGGGGGCGCATTCTCGCGGCCAGTGGGGCGGTAAGAGGGGCTGCCTGCGGGTTGGAAAAGAGATCCATGCTGATCCTGCACGACTTTTTAGTGTTTCTGCAAATGCATGATCGAATTCAGAAAGTCATTCTACAACAATAGTATATACCGATGCAGCTTCTGACTTTTCCAGAAGGACATTCATTGCGAGCATCTGTATACTGCTGTCAAGTTATCCCCGGGACGGATAAAAATAAAGCTATTCTCCCTGCTGGCGGCTCTCCTGCCCGGTGTGGCTACCATCTTGCGTTAACAGTTTTTTTATCACTCCACCGTTTGTAAGTTAAACCTGGCAGTGGTCCTCAATATTGGAAAACAGTGTTTCCACAACTGGGAGAAGTTTATGGTTTCGATCACTGGAAAGACAGTTCTGGTTACCGGGGCATCTGCCGGGATCGGCAGAGCCTGCGCCAGGGAGTTTGCCCGTGCCGGTGCCAGGGTAATTATCGCAGCCCGACGGTTGACGAGACTGCAGCAGCTGGGGGAGGAATTGCAGCGGGAGTTTAATGCTGATGTACTCCCTTTCGAGCTCGATGTTACCCAACCACGGGAAGTTGAACTGCTGCTGGAACGACTCCCCGCGGACTGGCAGGAAATCGATATCCTGGTCAACAATGCCGGTATGGCCCGGGGTGTTGACAAACTGCACCAGGCGGACCCTGCCGACTGGGAGGAGATGATTGCAACCAACATCAACGGTCTGCTCTATGTCTCACGCTGCCTGATTCCATCCATGGTGGAGCGGGGCAGCGGACATGTGATCAACATAGGTTCGATCGCCGGACACCAGGTGTATCCCGGGGGTAATGTTTACTGCGCCACCAAGCACGCAGTCAAAGCCCTGTCCGAGGGGATGAATATCGACCTGCTCGGTAGCGGTGTCCGGGTCAGCAGTGTTGATCCCGGACTGGTCGAAACCGAATTCTCCCAGGTGCGTTTCCGGGGTGACCGGGGACGAGCCGCCGCCGTCTACCAGGGTATCGCGGCGTTGCGTGGGGAGGATATCGCAGAAGCGGTATTGTTCTGTGCAACTCGTCCCCCACATGTAAACGTGGCTGATATGATCGTCTTTCCCACCGCCCAGGCGGGCGCGATGTTTACTCACCGAGAGGAGAACTGATGCGGAAGATCAATCTGACCGGATGGATTCTTATTGGACTGGTGCTGGGTGTTCTGGTTGGCTGGCTGGTCGGAACACCGATATTACCCTGGACGAATCCACTGGCCGAGCTGTTTCTACGCCTCCTGAAAATGATCATCATCCCGCTTATCTTTACCTCTATCATCACCGGCGTTACCGGAGTGGGGGACAGTACCAGCTTTGGTCGGATGGGTATTAAAACGCTGCTTTATTACCTCACCACCTCTTTTCTGGCGATTCTGACCGGACTGGTACTGGTCAATCTGCTGCAGCCGGGTGTAGGAGCTGATTTCGGTTTTCAGGAAGTTCCCCAGTTGGGTGAGCAGTCACTGCAATCCCTGGGTGACATTTTCTATCGTCTGATACCCACTAACCCAATCGCAGCTCTGGCCAATGGTGACACCCTGGCGGTAATCTTCTTTGCGCTGCTCCTCGGCTTTTTCATAACCAGATTGCCGCAACCACAACGCACGCTCCTTGGAGATATCTTTGAGGCTGGCTTCAAAGTCATGATGAAAATGACCCAGTTTGTCATCAACCTGGCACCTGTCGGTGTGTTTGCCCTGCTGGTACGTGTAGTGGCGACCACCGGTTTTGAAGCATTCGGTAATCTTGGACTCTACGCCCTCGCGGTTGTATCGGGACTCCTGATACACGCAGTGATAACGCTACCGCTGGCGCTCAGGCTGCTGGCCGGCATTTCTCCATGGCGCTTTCTGCAGGCGATGTCCACCGCACTTTTAACGGCTTTCTCGACCAGCTCCTCCTCAGCGACATTACCAATGACACTTGAATGCGCTGAAGATCGTGCAGGTATTTCAAACCGTACCAGCAGTTTCGTGCTGCCTTTGGGTGCCACGGTAAATATGGATGGTACGGCGCTTTATGAGTGCGTTGCGGCGATCTTCATCGCCCAGGTATATGGAATAGAGCTCTCCTTTCTGCAGCAGATGGTCGTGGTGGTGACCGCCCTGCTGGCGTCTATCGGAGCCGCCGGTATTCCGATGGCAGGTCTGGTGATGATAACTATCATCCTGAGGGCGGTGGGATTACCACTGGAGGGGATCGGTCTCATCCTGGCGGTGGACAGAGTTCTTGACATGATGCGGACAACCGTGAATGTCTGGTCCGATTCGGTCGGTACAGCCATAATTGCGCGTAGCGAGGGAGAAATTTTCTTGAAATAGGTCTACCGCATACTTTTCACATGACCCGCTAAACCAGCCGGTGTAGTTAGACGATAATATAATCGGTACAGCACACCGCCGTGTAGAATGCCTGACCGCGATACCGGCTGCACCAGGTTGTGAAATGAGGAAAGCATGCCTGATAAACTGATTCTGGTCGCGGATGATGAACTGGAGATCTGCCGTGTTCTGGGCGAATACCTGAATGAACTGGGTTACTCGGTGCTACTGGCTGAGAATGGTGAGCAAGCTGTGGAGCTGGCAGATGAGCATGAACCTGACCTGGTTTTTCTCGATATTAAAATGCCCCGTACAACCGGTCTGGAAGCGTTGGGCCGCATCCGTGAACGACATCCCCGAATGAAGGTAATTATGATAACCGGCGTCGATGACAAAATGCTCGCTCGTGAAGCGCTGCTCCTGGGAGCAAGCGATTTCATCCCCAAGCCTTTCAGCTTTTCCTATATGAAGCGGGTTCTCGATTCACTCGTTTGAGCCTTTCTCTGTGCTGCAATTGCGGCTATTACTGGAGTAATGGAGTGCTAATGAAACCTGTCCAACGCTTTCCCGAAAACCAGTCTGACTACCAGATCAACGCGTCGCTGTTCGAGGAACCCCGGGTCAGCGACACCTGGCGCGTTTTCCGCATCCTATCCGAATTTGTTGACGGCTTTGAAACGTTAAGCACGATAAAGAGGGCCATTACAGTTTTCGGTTCCGCCCGTACAAAACCGGAAGACCCGCAATATCATGCGGCCGAGCAGATCGGAAGAATGCTGGGAGATGATGGTTACGCAGTCATTACCGGTGGTGGTCCAGGAATTATGGAAGCTGCCAATCGGGGGGCCAGTGAATCCTCCTCACCCTCAGTTGGTGTCAACATCGAACTCCCCCATGAGCAGACCCCCAACTCCTATCAGGATGTCGCGGTCGATTTTCGGTACTTCTTTGTACGGAAGGTCATGTTTGTCAAATACGCGCTCGGTTTTGTCCTGATGCCGGGTGGCTTCGGCACTCTGGACGAATTGTTTGAAATGCTGACACTGATTCAGACCCGCAAAGTTAAGCCGGTTCCGGTACTGCTTTATGGCAGACCCTACTGGGAAGGACTATTGCGCTGGATGCAGACTACCCTGCTGCCACGCGGTATGATTGACCCGGTCGACCTCGATATCTGTCGCATCGTGGAAACCCCGGAGGAGGTGAGAGATCTCTTCCGCCAGTGGTATCCCGGCGGCCCCTCACCACGATAATTATTTTCAATCAGGCTATCCTCAATCGGGAACTTGCTTTTTCAGCAGCCGGTCTGTATGATTTGCGTCTATGAAGAAACCAAAGACCAATCCAGACCTGCGTGTGATTGCCCGTAACAAAAGGGCTTCGCATGACTACCATATTCTCGACCGCTTTGAAGCGGGTCTGGTTCTTCAGGGTACAGAGGTCAAATCCATCCGGATGGGAAGAGTGAATCTCAAGGATGCTTATGCCCGTATCAAGGATGGAGAAATCTGGCTGACCGGTATGCATGTTACCCCTTATGAACATGGCAACATCTGGAATCATACCAGCTTACGTGAGCGTAAGCTGTTGCTGCATCGCAGGGAGATACGGCGCCTGCGGATAAAGGTTGAGCAACGGGGATTGACCCTGGTTCCACTCGACATCTATTTCCGGCGTCATCTGGTCAAAGTCACACTGGCTCTGGTTCAGGGCAAGCGGGAGTATGACAAACGGGCCACTATCCAGCAGCAGGAGCAGAAGCGGGAGATCGCCCGGATGCTCAAAGAGAAACAGAGGAGGTACTGAGTGAAATTTCCACCGGTCAAAGAGCAGTTGGATCTGTTGATTGACGGAACGGCGGAAATTGTTCCGCTGGAAGAGCTGGAAAAGCGACTTACAATTTCGTCGGCAGCAGGTACACCGTTACGGGTCAAGTTCGGTGCCGATCCCAGCGCACCCGATATGCATATCGGGCATGCAGTACCATTGCGCAAACTGCGTCAGTTCCAGGATCTGGGCCACGAAGTCGACTTCCTGATCGGTGACTTTACCGGGATGGTGGGGGATCCAAGTGGTAAAAGCAAGACACGCAAAACGCTCACCCGCGAGGAGGTGAGTGAGAATGCAGATACTTATCGTCAGCAGGTGTTTAAAGTGCTCGATCCGCAAAAGACCGCGGTCCGTTTCAACAGCGAGTGGTTCGAGGCGATGGATATCTACGCATTCCTCAAACTCACTTCGAGCTATACCGTCGCCCGTATGCTGGAACGGGATGATTTTGAGAAGCGTTTCAAGGGTGAAATACCGATTGCCATCATCGAGTTCCTTTATCCGCTGATCCAGGGTTACGACTCAGTAGCGCTGCACAGCGATGTCGAGATGGGGGGGACCGATCAGAAATTTAACCTGTTGATGTGAAGGATGCTCCAGCGCGAAT
>JADHUQ010000082.1 GCA_016784425.1 Candidatus Delongbacteria bacterium
CCGCTGCTGCCCGAGCAGCGTGATATGGTTATTCTGCTGCACGAACTGGATGTTGAGTACGATGATCGTCGTGAGCAGATTACCTCCACCATGGTTAAGTACGGTCAACCTGGTGGATTCACTGCGATGGCGGAAACTGTAGGGCTCCCGGCGGCGATTGCCACCAGGCTGTTGCTGCAGGGCAAGTTGAATGTCAGGGGGTGTTGTATCCCGATTGATCCAACAATTTACCGGCCGATTCTGCAGGAGCTGGCTGACGAGGGGATTACCTTTGTCGAGAAAACAGAGCCGCTCACATAGCTGAACTGACAGCTGCAGGTTCAACCAGGCTGTTCGTGAAGTCGCTGAGTATCGGTCAATACCTATTTTACCTGGAAACTGAACTATGTCACTCAACAGAATCGGGATCAGACGGGAAGACAAGAACCGCTGGGAACGACGCGTGCCGTTGACACCTGCCGATCTGCAGGAGCTTTCTCAATCACACGACATTGACTTCACTCTGCAATCATTCCCCCGCAGAACCTTCACCGATCAGAAGTATCGCGACTCCGGTATCTCTGTCAAAGAGGAGCTGAACGGTTGTGGTGTCGTCATAGGTGTTAAAGAGGTTCCCCCGGAACTGCTGGAAGAGGGAAAAACCTATGTCTTCTTTGCGCATGTGATCAAAGGGCAGAGCTATAACATGCCACTGCTGCAGCGGATACTGGATCTCAATATCACCCTGATAGATTACGAACTTATCGCTGATGAAACTGATCGTCGACTGGTGTTTTTCGGCCCACATGCCGGTTGTGCCGGCATGATCAACAGCCTGAACGCTCTGGGAGCGCGGTTGCAGTTCGAGGGTGTGGATAATCCATTCTCACAGTTACGCAGTGCTTATACTTACGACTCACTGGCGCAGGCGCAGGCGCAGCTCCGGGAGATTGGCAGGCAGATAGTAGAGCAGGGACTTCCCGCTATTGTGTCACCCCTGGTTGTCGGTTTTACCGGATACGGCAATGTCTCACAGGGGGCGCAGGCTATCCTGGATTTGCTGCCGTCGCGGGAGCTGACACCGGCCCAGCTGCTGGCCGGGGGTTGGGAGCAGGCTGATGACGCTGTCATCAAGGTGGTGTTTCACGAAGAGCATCTGGTGGAACGTTTGGACGGCACTCCCTTTGAGCTGCAAACCTATTACGACCAGCCACAGCTGTTTCGTTCAGTGTTTACTGACTACCTGCCCCATCTGCATATATTGATAAATGCTGTTTACTGGGATCACCGATATCCACGGTTGGTGACACGGGACTACCTCCGGCAAGCCTGGTCCATCCCTGATCAGTGCCGGTTACGGGTAATCGGTGATATCAGCATCGATCTGGAGGGGTCCATTGAATGTAGTATCAAAGCAACCAATTCTGATAATCCCTGCTATGTCTATGAACCGCTTCAGGAGCGTTACCTTGACGGGGTGGCGGGAGCGGGGCCGGTGATCATGGCGGTGGACAACCTCCCCTGCGAGATCCACCGGGAAAGTTCAGAGGATTTCAGTCGTGCGTTAAAACCGTTTATACCGGCGTTAGCTGCAGCTGACTGGCAGCTGCCTTTGACAGAGATCAACCTCCCGGGACCGATTCGTCGTGCGGTCATCGCTCACCAGGGTCGGTTGACACCTGCGTGGGAGCATCTCAGTCAGTATCTCCTCAAAACAGACATCTGATCTGGTCGGGCAAGAGTGGAAATTGTATCACATGAAACAAATGCTACTACCAGCGCTTCCAATCATATTGGCAGCACTATTACTTTTTGGCTGTGACACAACCGACGATGAGTTCAACTACAGTCCCGGCGACACACTGATTGTCACTCTCAACAGCGGCGAATCAGAGACACTCAGCCTGATCAATCTCAGTAACGGTGATATGCTGCCACATGCTGCTGGTACCGGGCGGCTCCCGAACGACATGCTTTTCCTGCGTGATACACTTTATCTGCTCAACTCCGACCAGCAATCCATCTCCGTTTACGACCTGAAACCGGAACCGGTCCACCTGCGTGAAATCGAACTGGGTCCACAAGCTGTCGATCTCAATGTCTGGAACCTGGCCACAGATGGTGATTGGCTCTGGATAACCTGTTTTTTACAGGACCAGCTTCTAAAAGTCAATCCCGCTACAGGTCAGCAGCAGGCTTTCGCGACCGGACCTGCACCTTCAGGTGTATTGTGTCACGATGGCCTGGTGCTGGTAACCAATACGAACTACCAGTTTCTTTCCTTCAGCTGGGGGGAGGGCAGTGTCACCATCCGGGAGGGAAGCAGTGGCGATTCACTGACCACGATAATGGTGGACCTGAATCCGCAGCGTCTGCTGCTGACGCCTGAGGGTAACCTTGGAGTGATGTGTACCGGTGATTACAGTAGTAACGGTGTCATGCTTGAACTGGAGTGGGGAAGCTGGAATGTGATACAGCGGCGGGAGCTGGCCTGCGATCCGCTGGATGCCTGTTTCCTGGATAATCTGCTGCTGCTTGCCGCCGGTGGCTGGGATGAGCAGCCGGATCTGCCCGGTATAGTTTGCCAATTGGATTGGTCCACTGGTGACTGGCTGTATCCACCACAATCACCACTATGGACCCACCGGGGCGCTTTCGGCCTGTTACCGCTGCAGTCAGGTTTTCTGGTTGCCTGCTTCGGGAGTGGTCGGGTGGACCGCTACAATCAGGGAGGCGATCTCATCAATTCCTGGGAAGCTGGTGATGGTGTCCAGAAGCTATTGCAGCTGCCTTAAGCCGATGTCCCTGCTGAACGAAGGTCAGGCTTTTGTATTTATCTGCTTACCACGGTAAGGGAGCTCGGCACTTGGTTCCACATCGTTCCGCTTCGTGATCGTTTCTCTCACCGCCTGGGTTTCTTCACGCTCGAGCTTCTGCTGTTGCAGTTGTTGCATCAGGCGTGTGACATCCGTGGCTGCTGAGATTACTGTTGGTTGCATGACAATTCCTTTCTTCTGATCCAATCCTCTGTCTTGACTTTATCGGGTTAAATCCTGATATCCAGTTCCAGTCCGCGTTCAGGTTCGATCCCAAGTTTGAGTTGGGCCACAATCCTTGGGGGTATCGCCTCAAATCTCACCGGGCTCCGACGCTGCGGGACAGTTTCCAGAAGTGGATGTGAGACTGCATTCCGTTCCTCACTGTTGACCCGCCCTCCAGGATTGGTTAGGTTTCGCAACTGCAGAACAGTCAGAGTGTTGCTTTCGATTAGTCCGTTAAGGCGGTTCATCGTTCAGGTTCTTTCTGAGCGGCCAGGGCGAGCGGCTCACCATCCCAGGGATCATCACGCAGGATACGTACAAGTCCAGGCTCCTGTGGTTCCGCTGGCTGCAGACGACTCTGTTCGCGGTAGAGGTTGATCCCCAGCGCGTGTGCCTGGCGCCGTGCCGCTTCCTCAGCCTCTGCTGAAAAAACCGCATAGTCGTTGCCGCTGCATGATTTAATCACTTTCATTGTCAATCCTATACCCGGGTATCCAATCTCAATGACGGTAAGGTAGTGTCCAGAGCCTCTGCCAGTCTGAGTGTCCACCAACTGCTGTCCACAGGATTATCCTCCCGCTCAAGCTCCCGAGCTAACTCATCGGCCAGCTTGAGCAGGTTTCCGGTGAATTCCTCCGAGCGGTTCAACAGGCGGGGTAACCAGGCATGCTTTTCTGTCCAGTCAGCTGGCAGATCGGTCTGGTCAAGCGTTTCCGCCGCTGCCAGTCTTTCCCAGCCGCCGGCCAGTCGTTGATCGCTGTACTCGCTCTGGCGCGGTTGACCGCTGAAAGCAGACTCCAACTGTTGCTCCGGTAACAGCCGTCTTCCGGTTTCCACGAGGATCGCCTGCTCCTGATGCAGTTCGAACCAGCGCTGGTTATACTGCCCGGGGCTGGCTGCACGTTGGGCTGCCAGTTCAGCCAGTCCTGGTAAAAGTCGCTGGTGAATCCTCTCGAAACGGGCAGTAAAACTGAGAGCCTTATCATTGTGCTGCTGGAGCTCCTCCAGCACGCGAGGATTCTCGGAGAGATAATAGGCGGCGGTCGGGTATTCTACAAAAAACCGGTCAGTCAATGGCGAATCCTCTTCAAACCAGGCGGCAGCAGTATCTGCTATCTGTTCACGCAGATGACTCCAGCTGTCGGTGGCGTTCAGACGACTGGCAACTTCACCATAAGTTGACATCTCCTTGGCTATCCCGGCCCGGTCAGTGGCTATCCAGGCAGCGAGGTCAGGATCAGCTTTCAGGGTTGCCAGATCTGGCTGGAGGGGGGCCTGTGTCTGGCGCCGGGCTGATTCCGCCAGGTAACTACGTAACGCCCGCTCATCTGCTATTCGGGGCGAAACTACCTCGTTTCTCAAACTAAGCTCCCTGGCCAGCGTATCACGCACTTCCGGATGGCGCACCAGATAATCTGCATCTGCCAGCTCTCCGGAAAGCTGTCGCACGGCCCGGTCATAGTGTGATACATGCGGTTGATTGGGACGAAGCGGATCCAGTTCACGAAAGCCCAGATTGCCAGCGGGACTGAAGGAGGGTTGAAACGACTCCTGCTGCTTGCGTGCGGGTTCGTAGCCATCACCTGGCAATCCCTCCCGCAGGGTTACTGCAGCCGCCTGATTATGCGCAGCTCCATCTGTCAGTTCTGTAGCTGCCGCGGTATCTATCCGCAGCAAAGGCACCAAACCGGGATGCCTGCCTAACAACTGACGGAACTGAGGGTAGTTCTGCATGAAACCAGCACTGTAAAAACTGATCATCGTTCATCCTGTCTGTATCGAGTTCTTCAACGGCACCAGGTGTGCCCCATATCCTTTAATCAGTAATGGGTTGGGCTCTTAAGGTTTGATCTCAGGTTCAGAGGGGGGGGCGATCTCCTCCTGTTTGATCAGGTTCAGTCCAAGTGTGTAGAAATGATTACCGGTAAATTGGAGATTGTCCTCCTCAGCCTCCTGCTCCACCTCCTCGCGCTGCCGCTCAACCTGTTGCTGGCGGGCGGTGGCTGAAATCTCTATCGTATCTTCTTCCAGTCGCTGGTGGCTGGTATTGTCCAGTTTCTCAGGCAGGTCGGTGGTCGGAGGTTGTGTGCGACGTTCGATCTTCTCTGCAGCTCTTACTCCCTCTGGAGGCTGCAGCGGGAACTTATCCTCATTGCCAATCTGCTCAATCATCGTTCAATTCCTTTACTTACGGAGCTTTCAATCTTCGGTATGCATCTGCCACAGCCGGGCCAGCATTTTTTCTGCCACATCCTCAATCATCTCGAGGTTTTCAATATAAAATCCGGAACTGCGCTTACCACTCACAAGATGGACACGCGAACTCTTCTCACTGTCACGCAATACAACTTTGCTGTCACGGGGATTAATCGGTATTGAGACCAGATGTCGGATATCGCTTTGTTGATGTAAAACCCGCTCCATGCGATTGAGGAACAGCTTTTTACGATAGTGGAGGCGTTCAATGTCTTGTTGAAGTGTCTTGTCAGTGCTGATATGAGTGGTCGTGGTCATCGGTACCTCTTGCATCAATCGTGAAAGTCACCCGTTACTTAATCCGGTTCTGACCGTTACAAAGCAATAACAGTGCCAAAACTCCGCAATTTCAGGAGTTCCGAAGTTGCGGAGTTCTATGTAATTGTAAATATAGTATATAGTACGCGATGTAGCCGATAATGGAGTTGTCCGAATGAAATTAACAGGTGCTACTTCAGGGTTACATAATTCAGTAAAAAGAGACTAACACCATATAATAACAAGGACATAATAAGTGCGGTAAAAACGACACAGCTACGCTTGCGTAGCAGTTGGCAAACGAGCAAAACCTTCGGTTCAATTTAACTGACCGTGACAGTGGAGCGATAGTGGCAATCATCCACTCACACACAACAGCTCCTCACCGATGGCTTTGGGATTTCCCGTTCCGTTGCGCTGCAATTATCAAAAAGGAATCACCTTTACAGAAGTCAATCTGCTGAGATGTCTGCATCATCGAAGCTGACGTGAGGTTGGAACAGCTCCAGTGATTTTGAAGCTGGTAGCCAGTAACGAGGGTTGAATTGCAGCCGTCAGCCCCGCAAGAGTTCCACTCTAACTTACTCCTCACCATCTGGATCGAACCAGCTGTGCGGAGTTTGACCATCTCCCCACATTTTCCTGGTGATCAGATTGAGAGTAGCAACTGACACCACTGATCCCTAGCTTTTGCAATCGTTTGAATTCGTTTGTTAATCATGGCAGCAACAGGAGTTTTCATGTGGTTGATTGGCCTGTTCTTTATGGCGGTACTTGCACAGGCAGGTGAATACCGAATTGAATCACCCGGTTGGCTTCTGGAAGCTCAGGAAAGCACTGCTGAGGGGATCACCCTGCAATTTGAGCTGCTGGACTATCGCGTACTGCAGACTGTCGAAGGGGTCAGAGTTGAGTTAGCCGAGTGCGTATATGATGGAGCGGAACCGCTACCGCTGATATCCACCTGGCTGGAATTACCCGCTGCAGCCCCAGTTTCACTGGAGCTGTTATCTGTGACCAGTGAACTGATGCCGGGATTGCAGCTGGCGCCGGTGGTTGAGAGCTCCGATCGCTTGAGGAGCAGGACTGGCACATTTGAGCGGGAGACCACCTTTACCGAACAGCAGTGGCCACTGCCGGTTAAAATGACAACACCTGCAGTCATGCGTGATCGACGTATCACCCAGATCAGTATCGCACCGTTTCGCCTGGCTGCCGACGGTGAGTCGGTGATCCGTTGTGATCAGATAGAGGTGAGAATCTCGTTTCAAGGCGAAGACCGCTCCAACTGTTTCAATGTACGTCCCCAGCAGCCGACCCAGGTGTCGGAACAGCTTTTCAGCCGACTGCTTCTAAACTACCGGCCAGCCTACCGCGATAACAGGGAGCTGACCCGGGGTGGCTATGTTCTCTTTTTTCCGGAACCGGCACGTGAATCACTCCTGCCGTTGATCAGCTGGAAACGACAACTCGGCTGGGAAGTCGATACGGTATGTGCTACACCCGCTGAGATGGACGCCTATGATATGAAGGAGTACCTGCAGAACCGCTGGGATGCAGGTGAGACCTTCGATTTTGTGCTGCTGATCGGTGACAAAGATCTCTACCCCCAGAATATTGCCCTGGATGCTTTCTTTTTCGGGGGAACCGGTCATTCGGAACCTGAATGGAACTATCAAAATGTCACCGACCATCCTTTCAGCCTGCTGGCGGGTGACGACTACCTGCCGGAAGTCAGCGTCGGGAGGTTATCCGTCGACACGATCGGACAGCTGCAGACCGTCGTCAACAAGATCCTCCGCTATGAACGTGATATTTATCTGCCCGCCTCAGATCCTGACTGGCCGAATCGGGCTTTGATGATCTGTGACTGGTGGTTAGCCTGGTCACGGCGTGAAGTGATGCGACAGGTGCGTGATGACCTGCTGCAATCAGGTTACACCCAGGTTGACAGTGCCTACAGCCACTATTTCAATTCACTCCCTGTCAGCAGTATCAGCGACCCGGTCAACGAGGGGGTTTCTTATGTCAACTATCGTGGTTTCGGTCACCGCTATGCCTGGGTAACTCCTTATTTCACCAACGACGAAATCGATGGCTACATCTATAACAACAACAAGCTCCCGGTGGTTACCTCCATCGTCTGTGGCGGTGGTGATTTTGCCTCTTATGGTACCGATCCCTGCCTGGGGGAGAAATGGCTGCGTCACGGCAGCAGTAATCAGCTGAAGGGTGCGGTCGCATTTATGGGACCCTCTGAACTGGATACGCATACTCGCTGGAACAATACCATCGACCTCGGTGTTTATCAGGGCATAGTACAGGAGCGCCTGCAGCATCTCGGCCAGCTGTTGACCCGGGGCAAAATGGAATTGTACCGGAATAATCCCGACTGGCTGGAGCCGGGTGGACCGACAAACTCAGTTCATTTCTACTTTCATACCTATAACCTGCTGGGTGATCCCGGCCTGATCCTGGTAACCGGCACGCCGGTCAGCCCGGAGGTACTTTACTCCGCTCTGATCCCCTACAGCTATACGCAGGTTCCGGTAAGGGTGATTGCGCCCGATGTCAACACCTCAGCTTGTGTCACGCTCTATGATGAAGTTACCGATGAATCCTACAGCGGCTGGACCGACCAGGAAGGATTGGCGCTGGTGGAGATTCCCGCAGGGGAAGAGCGGATCTGGACCCTGACGGTCAGTGGTCTGGGATTGATTCCGTTCCAGGGCAGCATCCTGCAATCCAGCTGGCAGCAGTCACCCCTGCTGGTTTCACTGCAACCGGAAGAGGGTGATGAACTGGTAGTGGGGGAGAGCCAGCTGGTCAGACTGCGTGCTGTCAACCAGAGCGACGCACCGATGAATCCCGCAGTAGTAACGCTCACTGCGACCGGTACCCTGTTCGGTGATGCTTTTCAGTTACCCACCATCGCAGCAGGTGTCGAGCTGCTCTCGGAAAACAGTGTCGAACTTACCTATAACGATCCTGGACTGGTGTTGGAGCAGCTGTTGTTCCGGGGGGAAATCGACAATAGTGAACCGGGCGCCTTTTATCAGCTGTTGCACGGCAGGCGTTTGACGATAGACTCGCTGCTCTGGTCTGATGACAACAACAGTTATCCTGATCGGGGAGAGCAGGGCTCGGTTGAGATATTTCTACGTAACAGCGGTGATCGCGGTTTTGAACTACCTGCCAGTGCCACCCTGCAACTTTCATCCTGTCTTTCCTCAAGCACCACTCAGTTCGATCTGCCGGTACTACCACCAGGCGCTGTTACCAGCTGCTCCTGCCTCCTGACGATCGACACGGAGTGTGTTAATGGAACGATCTGTACCCTGGAGCTGACAGTAACGGACGAACTGCTATGGACAGCCGCTGCAACCCTCTCGATCGGGCAGTTCGACTGGAGCGATCCGGCTGGACCTGATGCCGGAGGTTATTACGCATACCACAGCAATGATAACTACCTGCTGGCACCAGAGTTTGAATGGCTGGAACTGGATCCGGAGCAGGGGGGGGGTGGAACAGAATTGAATGTATACGACCCGGAGATTGCTGAATCCGATGATCCCTACGGTGAAACCTATCCGTTGGAACTGCCCTTCACTTTCCGTTTCTATGGGATTGATTATACTTCTATCTCGGTCTGCAGCAATGGCTGGCTGGCACCGGGGACTACTGATCTTACCAGCTGGCGTAATTCACCCATCCCAGGTGCCAACGGTCCTGCCGGGATGGTGGCTCCTTTCTGGGACGATCTCTGCAACTACCTCTACCAGCGATTCGGCGATATCTTTTACTGGCATGATCAGGATCAGGGACGCTTCATCATCGAGTGGTCCGAATTTCGGATAACTGGCGCTCAACCTGCCATGTCACTGAATTTCCAGGTAGTCATCTTTGACCCGCTGTTGTACCCTACCGCCACCGGCGACAGCGAACTGATCTTCCACTATCTCGATTATCACAACCTGGATGGCCAGGAGAACTACGCCACAATCGGTATCGAGCACCAGACGGAGCAATTCGGTCTCGAGTATTGTTTTAACAATGACTTCTACCTGCCGAATCAGCAGTTGTCTTCACAGCAGAGTATTCTCTTTACCACCGGCCCGGTACTGTCCTCAACCGTGGAAATGGAACCTGTCGACGCACCCACACTTTGTCGCGGCTACCCCAATCCTTTCAACAGCAGTTTCAACCTGCAGCTGACACTAGCGCGTAACAGCCTGGTTGAAGTCGCTATCTTCAATCTGCTGGGCGAACGGGTGGCGGTATTGCAGGACGGCTGGATGCACTCCGGTGACCACATTCTGCAGTGGCAGGCTGATTCTGCTCCCTCAGGGCTTTACTTCTACCGTGTTACCACAGACACCGCACGACTCCTGCAGGGAAAATGTCTCTTGATTCGTT
>JADHUQ010000083.1 GCA_016784425.1 Candidatus Delongbacteria bacterium
AGTGACCAACAACCTGGCGGAGGCTTTCCACGCAATCCGCATTATCATCGGTTACAATTCCCGGGCGTGGGAAAACAAGCGGTTTGCTGCCCGTACCGAGCAGTTCAAACGCAGCGATTGGAAACTGACCCGGGTCAATGCCGGGATCGCCCCCCTGTCTGAACTGCTGAGTTCAATCGTTATGGTATTTGTGTTGTGGCTGGGTGGCAGCCGTATCATCAGCCCCGAGAGCCAGCTGACACCTGCCGCCTTCATGGTCTTTCTCGGCGCACTGCTTTCATTGCTGCGGCCGGTCAAACTGATCGGTAACCTCTGGGGTGATATCCAGAAAGGGGCAGCCTCCGCTCATCGTCTTCTGGAGATCTTCGAGGTAGCACCTGAGATTGATTGTCCGGATAATCCCCTCCCCCTGCAACCGCTGCAGGATTGTATCACATTTACGGATGTCGATTTCAGCTACGGTGAGGAGAATGTCCTCCACAGCATCAATCTACGGCTGGAGCAGGGACGTACGGTCGCCCTGGTTGGCGCAAGTGGCGGGGGTAAATCCACTCTGATCCAGTTGATAGCACGCTATTACGATCCCACTGCCGGCCAGGTTCTGTGGGATGGTGTCGATCTGGCAGCTGTCGATCCGGTCGATCTCAGATCGCGACTCGGTATCGTGACACAGGATGTGATCATGGTGGACGACACCATCTTCAACAACATCGCTTATGGTGTTGAGAACGCGGATCCGGCTGCGGTTGTGGCTGCCGCCACTGCGGCTCAGGCCTGGCAGTTTATCACCGAACTGCCGGATGGTCTGCAAACCTCGGTTGGTGAGAAGGGCTTTCGTCTTTCCGGTGGGCAGAAACAGCGATTGGCCATCGCCCGCGCACTTTTCCGAAATCCGGAGGTGTTGCTGCTCGATGAGGCCACCTCGGCCCTCGATACAGAGTCGGAAAAACTGGTGCAGGTCGCCATCGACCGGTTGGTTGAAAACCGTACCGCTATCGTGGTGGCGCATCGTCTCTCCACCGTTCGTAAGGCGGATGAGATTATTGTGATTGAAAACGGGATCATTCTGGAACAGGGCAGCCACGAAGAACTGTTGTCCCGCGGCGAACGCTACGCAGAACTCTACCGCCTGCAGCAGTTATGAGCAGGTCCGGAAACTGTTGCCATGTGAGTGTACCCTTGAGGAAAACAAGGACAACCGGATGCGGATAGGAGTTATCGTCGGCCAGCGTGCGGTGATGTCCGGTGGGGCCATTCAGGCAGTGCAGCTGTGTGAAGAGCTGCAACAGCGGGGCCACGCGGTTTGCCTGGTTTTCGATCGACCCGATCATCCAGTCGCGGCCGCAGCCCAGGCAGAGGTCGCTGCGCGCATACCACTACTGGCTGTGGAGATGCGCTCCTTGCCCACTTTCGCAACCCTCCGTCAGGTACGTCGCTGGTTACGGCAGCACCAGGTTGAGGTAATCTATGCCATCAAGGGACGCGGTCTGTCAACAGCTTTGCTGGCGACAATCGGCACCGGGTTACCGGTTATTGGACAGCGAGGAGTCAACTATCCACTCGACAGGTTCAGCGCTCTGAAATATCGCCACCCCCGGGTCAGGGCAATTGTCGCTGTCTCCCAGGCGACTGCCCGGGTGCTGGTGGAGAACGCGCCTTCCCTGAGCAGTAAAGTGAGGGTGGTCTATCAGGCTTACAGTGAACGATTCCTGCATCCCACCGATCCGGGGCGCTTGAGACGGGAGCTGGATCTGGAGGAGACGATTCCGCTGATCGGGGTTGTAGGCAACCTGCTGCCCCGCAAAGGACACTTTCACCTTTTACGCTGTCTTCCGGCGATTCTGCGGGAAGTACCGGAAGCGAAACTGGTCTTTATCGGCTCCGGACAACTGGAGAGTGTACTCCCGGTGGGCTTTTCTGATCGGGCTGCCGTGATACACACCGGTTTTCGCGACGATGTTCCGGAGCTGTTGCCCGGTTTGACACTCAGTATCAACCCGGCGATCGAAGGGGAGGGACTGACCGGAACCACGCGGGAATCGATGGTGGCCGGGGTGCCGGTTGTAGTCAGCGATGTTGCTGGAACCGGTGAGTTGATCCGCGACGGGGAGAATGGATTCCTGGTCCCCGCTGGTGATGAGCAGGCTTTGACCGATCGAATTCTCCGGTTGTTGAGTGATATCGCACTGCGTCGGAAATTTACCGACACTGCCCGCAAAGATATGCTTGCCCTCTGCTCTCCTGAGCAACGGGTGGAAACCATGCTGGAGCTGTTCACCTCAGCATTGCAGGATAGACCAGCTGTGAAGGTTGTCAATTCAGTTGAGGAACGATGAAGATCAGCGGTTTTTCTTTCGTCCGCAATGGCGTCAAACTGTATTATCCGGTGGCGGAGTCGATCCGCTCCCTGTTGCCGTTGTGTGATGAAGTCATCGTCGCCGTGGGACAGGGTGACCCGGATGACACGACACGGGAAGCTCTGGCTGCGATCGACGATCCCAAAATCCGCATCATCGATACGGTCTGGGAGGAACGCTATCAGCAGAAGGGTGCCATTAACGCTGTCCAGACAGATATTGCGTTGCGTGCTTGCAGTGGTGACTGGTGTTTCTACCTGCAGGCGGACGAAGTGGTACACGAACGCTTTCTGCCATTGATCCGGGAGCGATGCGAACAACTGCTCGAAGATGAAGAGGTAGAGGGCTTGCTTTTCAACTATCGTCATTTCTGGGGTGATTACGATCATTGCCACAACCTGCATGGCTGGTATCCACACGAGATACGCCTGGTACGCAATCGGCCGCACATCCACTCCTGGCAGAGTGCCCAGTCGTTTCGCAGCTTTGATTACTGGGAGCACCCGCGCCAACCGGAGGGAACACGTAAATTGCGGGTCGCATCAGTGGCAGCGGAGATATTCCATTACGGCTGGGTGCGCCCCCCGAAGCTGATGCAGAACAAAAGGCGTGCGCTCGATTCCGTTCACTGGGGGCGTCAACGGGCAGCGCGACACTACGATCAGGCGCCACAGGAGTTTGATTACGGACCGTTGGATCGTGTGCCACGTTTTACCGGCACCCACCCGGCAGTAATGCGGGAGATGATTTCACGGATAAACTGGCAGGATAAACTGCAACAGAGTGGTAGACCCAACCGGTTACGGGAACCGCATAAACATGAGCGGTTCAAGTATCGTCTGCTCACCTGGCTGGAACAGCGCTGGCTGGGTGGACACCAGCTGGGCGGTTTCAGGAATTACCGATTGTTGAAAGGGAAACAGGAAAAACAGATTTGAAACAGAAGGTAGAGAGCATCAAGCTTTCAGTTATACTCAATACTTTCAATCGACCTGAATTCACCAGGAAGGCACTGCTCAGTCTGCAGCACCAGTCTCTGCTTCCCGGCGAAGTAATCATCTCCGATGATGGGTCATCCGATTCCCAACTGCCGCTGCTGGAGGAGCTGAAGCCGGACCTCAAGTTTCCGCTGATATTTGTGTCACAGAAACACAGTGCTTTTCGACTGGCACGTTGTCGCAACAACGGTGTGCTGGCTGCCAGTGGGGACTATCTTGTCTTTGTGGATCAGGATCTCCTGCTGACACGTGATTACCTGATGACTCATCGCGCTTATGCGCGTCGTGGATGTTTTCTGGTTCCCCAGGTGATTCGTCTCACTGAAGATCAATCCACCCGGGTTTCAACCGAGTTAATTGAGCAGTGCAATTTCGCCACACTGCTGACCAGGGCGCAACTGCAGAAAAACCAACGCCAGTACTACCAGGATACCTTTTACTATGTATCACGCAGGCTTGGTTATCGTACCCACAGACCTAAATTGAAGGGTGGGCTGTTTTCGATATTCAAGCAGGATCTGATCCGGGTCAATGGGTACGATGAAAAATACCAGGGTTGGGGAAATGAAGATGACGATCTGGGACGTCGGCTCTATGCGGCAAAAATCTACGGACGCAATCCCTTTTGGGGAGATTACGCTCTGCATTTGTATCACGAACCCTATCATCAGAGTGGTGAGAGGATCAATGATGAGTATTACAGAAAACGCATAGTGGCTATCAATACAGGTGATTATCGCTGTGAGCAGGGTCTGGCTGAACGTGATTTAACAGGTCTGACACACAGAGTGTTCAGATAATTGGCCAGGGGCAGGTTAGAGGGAGCAACATGAAAGCAGTAATCCTGGCAGCCGGAATTGGCAGTCGTCTGGGGAAGACCATCCCAAAATGCCTGACCCCAGTTCTGGGGGATACGACAATTCTGGGAATACAGGTAGAGATTCTTCGGGCCTGTGGAATCGATGAGATTGTTGTTGTGGTCGGATTCAAAAAGGAACTGGTCATGGAGCAGCAACCGGATCTACTCTACTTATATAATCCAATGTATCACATTTCCAATACAGCCAGGAGTCTGGAGCTGGCGCTTTCCGCGATCCAGGCTGATGACTTGATCTGGCTGAATGGTGATGTGGTGTTTGAATCAGGTGTAGTTGACGCCGTTGTCCAAAGCGGTGGTAACGCCGTCGCCGTTGACAAAAAATCGTGTGGTGAGGAGGAGGTCAAGTATTCCCTCACCCCCACCGGTTTTGTAGCGGAGATATCCAAACAGGTAACCCCGGCGACCGGCGAAGCGGTTGGTGTAAACAAGATAACCCAGGCTTCATTCAGCGGTTTTCTGGACTGTCTGAAAATCGCCGGCGACCATGATTACTTTGAGAAAGCGATGGAAACCGCCATCAACCGGGGTATCGAATTCAGACCGGTGGATATCTCGGATTTCAATTGTGTTGAGATAGATGATGGCGCAGATCTCGCCCAGGCCCGCAAACTGATTGAGAATGATCACGGTGATGATGACGATTGATCACCCCATTGTACAGGGACTCAAGCCATGAAACTGTTCCAGCGGTTGTTACGCCGGAAGCAGCCCCGACCACAGCAATCGCTTCTCGTCGCTGAAATTGTCCGTAATCTGATTGATGGGTGCGATCTTCTGATCGACCTCGGTGTGCGGGCCTGGTTAACCGACGGGACGCTGCTGGGTTACTATCGCGAGCAGAGGATACTGCAACACGACCAGGATGCTGACCTCGGTCTGTTTATCGAGGATTATTCCGACAGAATTCTCGCAGGATTCAAAAATGCCGGCTGGGAACTTGACCATGTATTCGGAAATATAGAATGTGGATTACAGCTGTCGTTTCTGCGCAACGGTTCAAAACTGGATCTGTTTTTTTTCTATCCTGAAGGAGACCGGTTGTGGCACGGCGCCTGGAAAGCGGAGCCGAAGGGTAAATTCCGCAAACTGATCAAGTACTATTACGAACCATTTGAGCTGCGGATGGTGGATTTTCTGGGAAGACAGTTTGCTGTCCCGGCGGATACGGAACAATACCTCGTTACCAAATATGGTGAAGGATGGGCGGTCGAACAGAGAGAGTGGGATTGGGCGTTTGGTCCTTCAAATGCGATAGCGACTGAAATCAGGTTACCCAGGAACAAAAAAAAGAAAGTAAGTTGAGATGAACCGGACGATCTGGATGTATTGGGAAAACGCGAAGAACCGGCAGAAACCGGCCTACCTGGATTTGTGCCTGGAAACCATCAAACGGCACTCCCCCAGTTATGAGATCGTAGTGCTCAATGAGCAGAGCGTCTTCGATTATATTCCCGACCTCCGCCAAGATATTGGAAAGATCAGGAAGATCGCTCACCGCGCCGACTATATTCGTGCCAGAGTTATCCATCAGCTGGGTGGGATCTGGTTGGACAGCGATATCATTCTGCTACAGGAAATCGAGATTGCCGAGTACTTGAATGAAGTAGATTTTGTAGGGGTTTCCGAGGAGCCGGGTAAACCTGCCATCTGGTTCCTGGGGGCAAATCCTGGTAACCCGATCATCGGCAGGTGGATCCAGGGGATGGACCGGGTGCTCGATGAGAGAATGGGTAAACTGCTGGTGAGAATAGGACTGCGCAAATGCCGCCTGCACTGGACTGAGATCGGTTATGATATTCTTTGGCCACTGATGGCTGATTACCGGTATCACAATTTGAATTTCGAGGACTTCGCGCCGATCCGCTTCAACCACTGGAATCAATTGTTACAGCCGGTGGGTGAACCGGAGGACTTAATCTCTGCGTCAACTGTTTCAGTGATGCTCTATAACAAATACATGTATGAACCTTTGCATAATATGAGTCGTGAAGAGATACTCCAGTCCCCGCTGCTGCTTGGCAAACTTTTCCGGTACAGTCTGGGCATCACGGCAAAGAGTATCCCAACATAAGTGCACCAGCCAGATGAAAATCCTGCAAATGTGCGACGTGCGCTGGTATAATGCCAACGCGCATTATGTGTTCGAACTTACCCGCGGCCTGCTGGCAGCGGGGCATGAGGTGACGCTCTGGGTTCGTGAAAACACACCGCTGGCTCAACGGGGAAAAGCAGCCGGCCTCCCGGTGGTAAGCCACCGCCCGGGAGATCCTTTCAAACTGTTCCGGCTCTGGTGGTTGATCAAACGGAGCGGTTACGATATCGTCAATGTCCATCGCGGATCCGATCTCTTTCTGGTGATGCTGCTGAAGTTGTTTTATCAGGTGAAGGTCGTTGTATCACGTAGTGATATCCGCCCGTTTAAAAACAATGTCGTCAATCGCTGGTTTTTTGCCCAGCAGGTCGACCAGGTGATTCTCAGTGGCCGCTTCCATCTGGAGCAGGGGATGATGGCACCATTCGCACTCCCGGATGAGTGTATCACGGTAGTACCGCTGGGTATGGAGATGCCGCCACTGGAGCCGTTAACGGAGCGTCCCCGACCTTTTCGTCTGGTCATGGTGGCGCGCTTTGACAGGGTAAAAGGGCACCTGATCCTGCTGGATGCTTTCCGGCGAGTTCAGCCGGCAATACCGGAGGTGGAACTGGGACTGATAGGTTATCCGGCGGCTATCAGCAGTGCGGAACTGCGTCGGGCGGCGGCCGGATTGCCGGTGCACATCATCGATGGTCCGGTGGACATGCAGGAAACACTGGCAGGATATCAGGTAGGCATAATCGCTTCTACCGCCTCAGAGGCTGTTGCCCGGTCCGGTCTGGAGTATCTCAACCGGGGGATGCCGGTGATCGGTACCCGGGTGAATTCAATCCCGGAGCTGGTCGACGAAGGGGTGAACGGTCTGCTGGTACCCCCCGATGATCCCGGCGCGCTGGGTGAAGCGATGGTCAGGATCTATCATGAGTATACCGCTTTTCAGGCAGGGGTGATGCGGACCAGGGAGCGCTACTCCCTCGAGAGGATGATAACCGCAACAGCTACAATTTACGGACAACTGCTGTGATGATACCAGTTTCGGTTGTGATTATCGTACGCAATGAGGAGCGCAACCTGCCCCGTCTGTTGAAGTCGATCGATTTCACGGACGATATTGTAGTGGTAGACTCAGACAGCACCGATGCAACTATCAGCCTCGCACGTGCCCGGGGTTGCCGCTGTTTCAATCGTGCTTTTGATGGATTTGGTCCGCAGAAGCGCTATGCAGTAGCCCAGGCGCTACATGACTGGGTGCTGATCCTGGATGCCGATGAGGAGATCAGCCACCAACTGCATCGTCAACTGTTGGAGGTCGATTATACTGCAGTAAATTGGGTGTACCGTATTCGGCGTCGCAGCTTTTACCTGGGTCGCTGGATCCGTTTTACCGAATGGCGCCGTGACAAACCGCTACGGCTCTTTCACCGTACACGGGGAAACTATGGTGATGACCTTGTTCACGAGTCGCTGCAGCATGACGCCCGGGAGCGAATTCTTCCCGGCCCACTCCTGCATTATCCCTACGACTCCATCGGCCACCACCTGCAGAAGATTGACCTTTATACCAGACTACGGGCCGCAGACCTGACCCGTAACTATGGTTTTGCCTCTCTGTTGCTGCGCCCGCCCTGGAAGCTGTTGCGCAACCTGATTTTGACAGGGGGGTTCCTTGATGGCTGGCAGGGACTGGTGGTATCGGTGATGGCGTCCATCCACGAGTTTCTCAAAGTGGCACGTGTCCTGGAGAAGAAATATGCGCGTGATACATATAAACAGTGAAACCAGCTGGCGTGGCGGGGAGCAACAGCTGCTCTACCTGGCCGCTGGTCTGAAATCCTGTGGTATAGAGCAGATCGTCGCAGCTCGGCCTGCTTCTCCACTGGCCGCCAGACTGAAAAGCGCAGATATCCCGCTGCTACCGGTAACTCCCGCTTATGGTTGGGATCTCAAAACCGTTCGCATCCTGCGGGGTGTAGTCAACGATTGGCAACCTGATCTGATCCATGCACATACCGGCCATGGGCACACCCTCGGCTGGTTGACAGCGCGTCAGACCGGGACGCCTCTGGTCGTCTCACGCCGGGTGGACTTTCGGCGGGGACGCAATCTCTTCAGTCGCTGGAAGTTCCTCTCACCCGCGATCAGCCGGTACATAACCGTGTCGGCCGCCATCCGTGATATTCTGGTCGCCGATGGTGTCAACAGGGAGCGAATTACCGTCGTACATTCCGGTATCGATCCGGAACGATTTGCCGATACCAAACCGGATCACGCCTGGTTGAAACAGGCAGGTGTCCCCACCGCCGGGATACTGCTGGGTAACGTGGCGGCACTGGCGCCCCACAAGGATCAGGCTACACTGATCCGGGCCATGCGGGTGGTTGCGCTGGCCCGTCCCGATGTCAATCTGGTAATCGTGGGCGAAGGCCACCTGCGAAAACGCCTTACCCGACTGGTGCAGTCGCTGGGTCTTACCAGACGAGTGTTCCTGCCCGGTTTCAGTGACAATGTCGGCGGGGTGATGAAACTGTTCGACATTTTCGTGATGAGTTCCCGCACGGAGGGGTTGGGAACAGCCATCCTGGACGCGCTGGCTCTCTCCCTCCCGGTGGTCGCCACTAATACAGGGGGGATTCCGGAGATTATCACCGACGGTGGTGAGGGTTTACTGGTACCGCCGGGCGATCCGATACAGCTGGCTGACCGTATCCTCCAATTGGCCGGAAATCCAGTCACCCGAAAACACTTCACCGACCGCGCCCGCCAACGGGCACTTGAGTTCGACAAGAAAATTATGGTTGAGAGAACACGAGCCGTTTATGACGAAATCACCACCGGTAAGCTTGGTTAGCCTGTTCCTGGTACTATTTCTGCTGTCAGTCACACCGGTAGACAGCTACTGTACTATCCCGAGCGGTTTTGGTCCCGGCGAGCAGCTGATTTATGATGTCGACTGGGGACTGATCAATGCCGGTGAAACAGAGTTGAGTATTCTCGATACTGTCCGGGTGAATGGTCATCTCTGTTATCACCTGCTCTCCCGCACCCACTCCAATAACTTCGTGACCACCTTTTTCAAGGTTGACGACCGGGTTGAAAGCATGATGGATGTTGCCGGGCTTTTCTCCCGCGGCTTCCAGAAGCATCTGCGGGAGGGGGATTACCGCGAAGACCGCTGGTTCAGGATCAGTCAGGAAGAACAGCTCGTTTTTCAGCTGGATACCACTGCCACCACCAAATACACCGCCGATACCCTCCAGGTGGAGTTCGGGGTGCAGGATGTGTTGAGTGCCCTGCAGTATGTGCGCCTCCAGGATCTGGAACCGGGTACTGAGATCCGGGTAATGACGGTAGACAATCTCAATCCTTATGAGCTGGTCGTGAAGGTCCACCGGCGGCAACGGGTAAAGGTGCCTGCCGGGCGTTTTGATTGCCTGGTGGTGGAACCGCTGCTGAAATCCACCGGCCTGTTCAAATCCAAAGGGAAATTGACTATCTGGTTGACGGACGACGAGCGACGACTGCCGGTCCTGATGAAGAGCAAAATACTGATCG
>JADHUQ010000084.1 GCA_016784425.1 Candidatus Delongbacteria bacterium
CCGAATGTGAACCGCTGCTGTACAAAGACAACACCTTGATGCAGCGTCATACCGCTGAATTGATGGCCGGTATCAAGCTGATCCAGCAGCTGCTTTCCCCGGAACGCACCGTTATCGGCATAAAGAGCAAAAACAGCAGGTCAATCGAGCAGGTTCGACGATTCGCCCCGGAGACCGATCTGGAAATCCATCTGCTCGAGGATTACTACCCTTCCGGGGACGAAGTGAATCTCCTGTTTGAAATCACCGGCAAGACCATTCCCCCAGCCGGCATTCCACTGGCAATAAACATCGTCGTACTGAATGTAGAGACTGTAATAAATATACAGCGTGCCAGTCGTGACCAGCCGGTAACGCATACCATGATCACGGTCAACGGCGCGGTCCGGCAACCGGTAACCAGCTGGTTTCCGATCGGGATCAGTTTTGCCGAGGCGATCGCCTTCGCCGGTGGAAGCAATCTGCGTGACTATGTCGCCATCGATGGTGGGCCGATGATGGGTAGAATTGTCGAGGATATGGACACACCTGTTGTAAAAGCCAGCTCCGGAATTCTTGTGATTCCGCGGGATCACGGGTATGCCAGGTTGATGACCAGCTCCCCGGAAAGCCGCACCCGGATTGGCCGCTCCGCCTGTGACCAATGCAACATGTGTACACAGATGTGTCCCCGTTATCTGTTGGGATACCCGGTGGAACCGCATCGGGTGATGCGTCACCAACAGACAATCACCACCCCGCCGGTCTCCCGCTGGGGGGAGCTCTGTTGTGAATGTGGTATCTGCACACTGGTGAGCTGTCCGGAGAATCTGGACCCCCGGCTCGCCTGCCAACTGTCAAAACAGTCACTGCGGCAGATCGGGGAGAAATACAATGGTCCTAAGATTGCTGTACCCCACCCGCTGGGTGATTATCGCAAGCTGGCGAGTAAACAGGTCATCAGACGGCTGGGTCTTTCCGCATATCAGACGGAAACCCCGTTCCGTGAATTCGAGGCTTTCAGCGGCAACCTGAGATTGAAACTGAGTCAGCATGCAGGTACAGCTGCAACACCTGTGGTCAAGGCTGGCGACCGGATTAAAACGGACCAGCTGTTAGCTGAAGTTCAACCGGATCAACCTGGTGTCGGTGTTCACTCACCCATCAACGGTACTGTTATCGGCGTAAATGAAGAAGAGATTGTAATCCAATGAAAACATCGATTGGTATTATCGAGTTCACCTCGATCGCATCTGGTATCGCAGCTTCCGACGCCATGCTCAAAGCGGCTGATGTCACGCTTCTAATCTCACGCACCATCTGTCCCGGCAAGTTCATGACCATGATCAGTGGTGATGTGGCAGCGGTGCGCTCCTCGATTGAGGCGGCGGAACAGCTGGCAACCAGCGAAGTGGTGGACACCTTTATCGTGGCCAATATCCATCCCACCATAATTCCCGCGATTCAGGGAATCAACATTGTCGACAAAATTGATGCGCTGGGAATCATCGAGTCCTTTTCCGTCGCCTCACTGGTGGAAGCTGCAGATCAGGCTGTAAAAACGGCCAAAGTCCAGATACTGGAATTGAGACTGGCGATGGCGATCGGGGGGAAAGGTTTTGTTACCCTCTGCGGGGAGGTTGCAGCCGTGACCTCTGCGGTAAACACCGGCGCCGGATTCATCAGCCAGAAAGGTCTGCTGGTCAACAAGGTAGTAATTCCCCACCCCCGGGCTGAAATCCTCAAAGAATATCTCTAAACTCACAACAGAAATAGATACAAAAGGCTTCCGGCAGTGTACTACCGGAAGCCTCTGATTGGAATCATCCAACGTTAGTGATTCTAGTTGCCCGTAGTTGATTCGAGATACTGCAGAAATTCTCCATCCGTTTTCAGCACGATCGTAGTGAGGCTGTCGATTACCTCCTCGTAAGCCTCGAGGGTACGGGAGAAGCCGTAGAATTCCGGATCGCGATTATAGGCTGCGGCATAGATTCCCGTCGCTTCCGCATCGGCGGTACCGATTTTTTCCTGGGCGGTACGATAGGCTTCCGACTGAATCAGCTGCAGCTCCTTCTCCATCTCGCCTCTGATTTCCGCACTCCGTCCCCTCCCTTCCGAACGCAACTTTTCCGCGATCCGCTGCCGTTCAGAAATCATACGATCATAAACCTTGCGCAAAACTTCGTCGATATAGAGCAGTCGTTTGATCCTGACATCAACCAGCTCAATACCATAGGCGGTGACTATCTCGGCAGATTCAGCGAGAATCCTGCGCTGAATCTCAACCCGCCCGAATTCAATATCGAAGCGTTCGGTACTTTCGTTATTATCCAGCAGGTCGATCGCCACTTCAAGTTGACGGTTGGTGCTGCGGACGATTTCTATCAGGTCCACGTTGGCGATAGCGTTACGGGTTTCACCATCAAGGATGTCATCCAGACGGGAGTGGGCGCTGATCTCGTTGTGTACGGTTTCGTAGAATTTCAACGGATCGGCAATACGCCAGCGGGCATAGGTGTCGACCATGATATACTTCTTATCACGGGTGGGGATCTGATTGGGATAGCCATCCCACTCCAGCCAGCGTTTTTCAAAAAATATCGCCCGCTGGATCAGCGGAATTTTGAACTTGATCCCGGCGGTGACGATCGGATCACCAACCGGTTTACCGAACTGGGTAATGACGACCTGCTCCATCTCCTTGACGATAAACAGACCGGAGGAGATTATGATCAGCACAAAGATGCCAATTACTATCGTGATGATGCGTTTCATTTCAACACCTCCCCATTGAGGTTGAGCAGCGGGAGCACACCGGAAAGATCATCATCAATCACGATTTTTCTCCTCACTTCCGGAAGTACGGTGGTTATCATCTCGAGGTAAAGACGCTGGCGGGTGACAGACTTGGCTTTGCGGTATTCGTTGTAGATCGAAATGAACCGTGACGCCTCACCCTGAGCCCGATTGACCCGGTTGAGCGCATAACCTTCAGCATTGAGAATAGTCTCCGCGGCTTCACCACGCGCCCGGGGAATCACCTGGTTGTAGGCAGAACGGGCCTGATTGATCATCTCCTCCTTCTCCTGGAGCGCCTGGTTAACCTCGTTGAAGGAAGCCTTCACCGCATCGGGTGGATTAACATCCTGCAGGACAACCACCTGAATCCCGATACCCAGCTGATAAGAATCGACAATATCCTGTAGCAGAGCAGTCACTTCAAGGGCAACCTCAGCGCGACCGGTAGTCAGAACTTCGGTCACAGACCTGTCACCGACAACCTGCCTCATGGCGGACTCACTCGCCCAACGCAGGGTTTCCTCCGGTTGTCTCGCTTTGAACAGGAACAGCACCGGGTCATCGATACGATACTGCACAATCCACTCGACATCCGCACAACTCAAATCGCCGGTAAGCATCAATGATTCGTTCTGGTATTTACGGCTGTCATATTTGGTTTTAACGCCCGCCTGCAGGGTGCGGAAGCCGAACTCCTGCTTCAGCTGGCGCTTTACCGGCACCTTGACAACGGTTTCGACCCCAAAAGGTATCTTGAAATGTAATCCCGGTTGAGTGATACGGGTAAACTTGCCAAATGTCAGCACTACCCCGGTCTCGTGTGGTTCAATGGAATAAAAACTTGTACTCAGAAAGATGAGTACGAGGAGTGCTATTAACCCACCCCAGATGTAGGTGGGTTTTATCTTTGGTAATTTGATCTCTTTCAGATCAGGAAATTCTGCTTCCATACTTTCTCCCTTTCTATTGCAAATCGAAATGTGTTGCAGCGGTTCAGCGTCAGAATAATGACTGACTTCAAGTCCACTTTCAGCGCTGCCTGCCTGGAGCAGGACTCCGACAGGAGTTTCATGATATCACTCCCCCTGCTATTCTCCAATAACTTCCTCCTCATCTGCTTCCACCGGTATGCGCTCGCTGAGAGGCGGTGCTAGTCAATCTTGACAATCACCACCAATTTCTTGGACAGCTGCGGAGCATTCCCTAGTTTTAGCGCCATGGCGAACTGCACACCTGCAAGTAATGAGGGGACCGGATCCACCACCGTACCAGTAAAGCAGGTTCTGTTTGATCTGGGGGGGGTTCTGGTCACACTGGACCCGCAACAGCGTGTAGATTGTTTCCTGGAAATCTGCGGAATTGGGGTTGATCAGGTCAACGCATTTCTTGATTCCGACCTCCCGCCACGATTCAGTACCGGAAAACTGGATGGTGAAGAGTTTTATCGCGAAGCGAAAATCTTCTTCAATGGGGACTTGAGGAAATCGGACCTGCGCAATTGCTGGAACCGCTTAATCGCGGATGCGATCCCCGCAAACCTGGAAGCCGCCCGGCGCCTGAGCCACGCTGATTACCAGGTAGGCCTCCTGAGTAATACCGATCCCTGGCACTGGGAATATATCAGCAGCCATATTTTGATTTCTGATGAGTTGCAGCCGGTTTTCACCTCCTTTGAACTCGGTCTGGAGAAGCCGGAACGGCGGCTTTTCCGGATAGTATCTGAGGCGTTGGCCTGCCTGCCGGATGAGATCCTGCTGATTGATGATTCCCGGCAAAATCTGGAGACCGCCCGCAGTTGTGGTTGGCAGGTCTGTCAATACGAATCTGTCCCGCAGCTGCATTCCCTGGTGGCAGGCATGATCGCACAACAGCAGAAATATGATGTCAATTGATGATCAGTAAATATGCAAAGGAGAACTCCATGGGAGCTCGGCAGAGAAAAATTGCAATTTCATTCTACACGGTAATAATCACCATCACGCTGACCCTGATTGCATCCGCTGCCGGGCGGACGGCTGATACGGGCTACAACCTGATTCACCAGTTGCCGGACAATGTCCAGTTGGGTCAATTGGAGAACGGTATGCCGGTCCTGCTCGTATATAATCCCACCAGTACCATGACTGGTGTGAATGTGCAGGTTCATGCCGGTTCGGTTTATGAGGATTTCCATACATCCGGAATGTCTCACATGCTGGAGCATCTGTTGTTCAACGGCACCACCCGGCGTACCCAGGAACAGCTGTACGATGAGATGGACAGCATCGGTGGCTACAACAATGCAAACACCTCCAGTACCTATGTCAACTACATGGTGGTGGTATCAGCCTCTGAACTGCTGGCCGCTATGGATATACAGAGTGACATGCTTTTCAATTCGATCCTGCCCCCTGACAAGTTCGAAAAGGAGCGTGGCATCGTGCTGGAAGAGATGATGCAGAGCCGGGGTAATCCCAATTCAGACGCAGGCGAACTGATCGACCAGCTGATATTCGGTGGCAGCTCAATGGGCATGCCGACCCTGGGCACCGTCAGTACAATCGAAAACATGCAGCGGGAAGAGGTCTTCAACTTCTACAAGAATTTCTATGTGCCCAATAACATGCAGCTCTCCGTCGTAGGGAGTTTTGATCCTGATTCCATCTGGCAGCAACTTGAGCGTTATTACGGTGGTGCCGCTCCGGCCAATGTTGTGGTTCCACCTGTTACTGAAGCCGGTCGCTTGACAGAAATCAGCGTCAACTCGCGGAAGCACACCGGAACGCCTGAACTGCATCTGGTTTATAATGCTCCGGCCTACAACGAGAGTGATTACGCAGCTTTTGAGGTCCTGCTGGAGCTGCTGGATGCACCCACCAACCCGGTAAGAGCTTTGCTCCTGGAACAGGGAATACCATTGTCGGAGCTATACCATCGACATTATGCCTGGGAGGGCTTTTCCCGTCTCCAGATCGGTTTCGAATTCAGTGAAGCTGTGGATTTCAATCAGATCATGCCGTTGATCGACCAGGCGCTGAACGAAATGGCTACCGGTCTCGTGGTGGAGGATGATCTGATAACCGGTATCGTTAATACCCGGTTGACGGAGGAGCTGCGACTGGTGGAAAGACCGCACAACCTGGGTGTGTTCAAGGGAGACCTGCTGGCGAATGCCGGTTTTGAGGGGCTTTATCGGTTGTCACACGAAATTCAACTGGTTGACAAAGGAGTGATCCAGCAGGTAATAGATCGATATATCACCGGTCAACCCCACCAGATAATTGCCCTCTGGTCTGTGCCGGAAGCAACCGCTGAAGAGGCAGGGGAAGAGCTCGCCACCAGGCGGGTGATGTTGACAAGCGGCTCCACTCTGATTGCCCATGACCGGGGCGCCTCTGATCTGTTCGCCCTGCATCTGCTTATACGCAACCGCTCACTCCATGAACCACCAGGCCAGGAGGGGATAGTAAATCTTCTGCACGAGCTGCTCCTGACAACTGATCCCACTGATCCGGCCAGTGACCCGCAGGCACCGTTTAACAAACTGGGTATCATCGTTAAAGCGGTTGATCTGCCCTGGATACCCTATGATGATTACTACACCAACGGACGTTTCTCTTTCATCCGGGTTGAATGCCGTCGTCAACAGGCAGAACAGGCGATAGAACTGTTGACCGACCTTCTTTATGAGCGTGAACTCACCGGGGAACTGCTGACGGAGGCGACACAGAGTGTTTTACGACGCCTGAGTCGTGAGGACAAGAGTGCCAGGACGATAGCACGTCGCAGCTTTCGTAAGGCTCTGCTGGGGGATCATCCCCTGACCCAGTCGATTTATGGTACAGAGGAGAGTCTGGAGGGGGTAACCCTCTCAACGATCCAGGTGCTGCGTCAACGCTATTTCAATCCTGCCAATCTGATTTTCAGCGTTGTCTCGGCCATCCCGGCTCAGGAGGTCGCAGATATGTTGAACAGCGCTTTGCCGGTTCCGGTTGAAACAACATTGCCTGAACTTCCACCAACACCACTCACCCTCGTGGCCAACTCCGAAGTAATTGAGATGGACAGCCAACAGGCTCATATCTACGAGGGGTATGTTGTGGAGATCGATCCGCTGGACGCGCTTCCCCTGGAACTGCTGGGATCGATAATCTCAAATCGTCTGGCCATGGACCTGCGTGAAACACGGGGGATGGCCTATTCGGTTGGAGCCTGGATTTCAGCAGAAGCTGACCGAGCTGAGATCGGCTGCTACATCGGTACCCGTGTCGAGAACCTGGAGGAGGTGGTTCCGGTGTTACGCCAGAGTATTACCCAGTTTGATGTTGACGGTATCACACAAACCGATATCGATATCGCCCGTCAGGCTATCCTCGGCCGTATGCAGATGCGTCTGCTATCCTCGATCGGACAGGCCTACAGTCTGGGTGTGGCCGAATTGAACGGTGATTTCAACGATTCGATCGACCTGCTGGATCGTTACAACGCCATTACCCTTGAACAGGTTCAGGCGGTGTCCAGCTACCTGGGTGGCAAACCTATCGTGGAGGTAATTGTCAAATGATGAAGCACAGTCTTTACTATATTGCTCTTCTGGCAGGTTCACTCCTGTTTACAGCAATAATGATCAGTGAGAGTTCCGGAAGTCAACCAGCGATGCAGAACCATACTTCCATCCCTGCTGTTGACTGCTTCAGCCAATCTGTTCCAGGTTCTCAGCAACACAGGATTACCCTCGATCTCTTTCCGGCAACCCATCAACTGGTGATGAGTGATACCCTTTTTCTGCCAGCCGGGATCAATGAGTTTCTGCTGAACCGGCATTTCAACATCACACATCTGAGTGCAATCGATCAGGAGATCAGCTTTACCGTTACTCCTGCGGAAGAGGGCGAAGATGAAAATCAACTGAACAGAATCAATCTGACTTCCGGAAGTCCAGGACCACTCACCCTCATCATCGCCGCTGAAGGGGAGCTGTTTGAATCGACGAGTGATGTCTCTTTTTCACATGAAAATGTCGGCCGGGAGATATCTGCCACAGTTTCTGATGAAGGGATCTATCTCTCCAGCGCGGCCGGCTGGTATCCGCTGGTCGATGCAGAACCGGGCTGTTTCCAGGTGACCGTCAGCTCCCCGGAGTCGATAGAATGCCTGACCGACGGCAGGTTGATCCGGCAGGAAGTGGCGGCTGGAAGACAAACAGCAGTCTGGCGCACCCTGCATCCGACCGATGGGCTGATTCTGATAGGTGGTCTCTATCACATCAACAGTCGTGAAACCGCCGGTGGTCAAACTGTCTATACCTGGTTTCTTGCCGATGATCCCCAGCTGACCGATACCTATCTGACACAATCGGTACGATATATCGAGATGTACAGCCAGCTGTTGTCCAACTGCCCCTATGACCGTTTCACAGTCGTGGAGAACTTTTTTCCCACCGGTTACGGCATGCCCGGCTGGACGCTGCTGGGTGGTGACATCATCCGCCTGCCCTTTATCCCCTACACCTCCCTCGGTCATGAGATTCTGCACAACTGGTGGGGAAACTCGGTCTTTGTCGATGATTCATTAGGTAACTGGTGTGAGGGGATCACGGTTTATCAGGCGGACTATCTATACAAACTCCAGAAGAGCGCCGCTGATGCCCGTCGTTACCGCAAGGATGCCCTGAAACAATTCACCTCTTATGTCACCGGGGAGAACGACCTGCCGCTGGTGGAATTCCGGGAGCGGCATAACCCCGCAACCCGTGCCATCGGGTATGGCAAGTACATGATGCTGTTCCATATGATCGAAGAGATTATCGGTCCGGCAGCTTTCCAGAGGGCACTCCAGGAGGTTATCGCCCGGAACACCTACCAGCGCGCTTCGTTTGCAGATTTTATCATCGCCTTCAGCGGACAGGGTGGCCGCGATCTGGAACCATTTGTTGAGGGCTGGCTGCATCAGCTGGGTGCGGCCCGTCTGGAGCTGGGTACCACCGACTGGGATGGTAGTTACCTGACAATGGAACTGCATCAAACGGAGCCGGTTTTTCAACTGGAGTTGCCGGTACGCCTTACGACTGCAACCGGTGTTATCGATACTACCCTGGCATTTTCCAGTGTCAGGAGCAGCTTCAGCCTGCCGGTCGCAAAACTGCAGCAGCTGGAAATCGATCCTGATTATCACACCTGGCGTTACCTGTGGCCGGCAGAGATGGAACCGTCGATGGAACAGGCACTGGCTGATCCAACACCATTTTTTATCGCGGGTGCAAACAGCTCCTCGGAGGCAGTCGAACTCTTTGCCAACGCTATCAGTGAGGCGCCCGCCACCGATCATTTTTTGGCAGCGGGAACACCTCTGCCCGGCAGCGGGACCTGTTATCTGATCAATCCGGTACAGATTCCTGCCGGCATCTCCACCCATTTTGAGATCTCGGGCAACCAGGTTTCTTTTGAGGATCAAGACTACAATCTTGACGAAGCGACCCTGGTTCTGGTGGAGCGGATCAGCGGTGAGGTGGAACAGACCGTCGTCTTTATCTTTACGAACACCGATCCAACCCGTCTGGGGAAAAGGCTGCAGCATTACGGAAAATACTCCTGGCTGGTTTTCCAGGAGGGGCGCAACAGTGGTAAGGGTTACTGGCCGGTTACCGACTCCCCCTTGACACGCAGCTGGTAAAACGCAACGGCGGGAGATCCGCTACGGTTGCATCTGAGCAATGTCTGTAACGTCTCGAGGAAGCTTTCGACAGCTGTAGTATCCCGCAGGGGTAAAACCATTTATCTGTTTATGCGAGAAGATAGTCAAACAACATGAGTGTCCTGAAACGAGCAGCTGCTGGCAGGTTTATGTATAACTGGCAGTCAAATGTGGTCGGCAGTCTGAAAGGCAGACCGTTAATGTTATTGTTGCTGTTATTGTCGCTGGGTCAATTTGCCCGGGCCGACAGCCCGACCCCTACAACTGCTGCTCCTTACAGTACAGCTGCCGATACGCTTTTATCAGCCTATAAACCTGCGGGTCAATTCAGGCAACCGGGTATAAATGCCTACCTGACCGGTCTGAGGTGCAGTCGCC
>JADHUQ010000085.1 GCA_016784425.1 Candidatus Delongbacteria bacterium
AGCCGCAGAAATCATGTTGGCGACCGCTCCGGTATGTAACTGGGCGAAGTTAATCTCACCCTCCGGTTCCTGTTGGATCAGTTTCCAGAGTTTCCCCGTGTTAGTCAAAGCTCCTCCAGCAGCTCACGTAGCATGAGCGCGTTCTTGACCGCCTGTCCTGCGTGGCAGTTATTAAAGAAAACCAGCGTCTCCTCTGCGCCCTGATTCATCCGTTTGAGGGTGGGTCGCAATCCCTCCAGCTCCTCCCGGTTGTAGCCGTAATCATAACGATCACCTGGTGTACCGGGCCACCAGTTCTGGCTGTTACGTCCGTGCAGTCTGAGGTAGGCTGTGGAGCTGGTACGCCAGTCCGTCAACCGCGGCAACCCCCTTAAACCGGGCAGGTCGGCATTCACCCAACCCGCATCAAGTTGCTCCAGAAATTCCTTTACCCCTGCAGTCAACCAGGAATCATGTCGAAATTCAAAATAGAGCGGATAATCCTGAAAGCTGCTTCTGACAGCTGCCAGATAATAACGGCCGGTTTGGTTGTTCCTGAATGAGTAGGGAAATTGAGCGATAAAACCGAGATGTTTATCCACCCGCCGCAACGGCTCGGTGCGACGCATCAGCTCTGTGGCTTCCGGTTCGAGCTGACCCTTGTGGGTGATACTGTTGTGCGTCTTGACGACAACCCGGAAATCGGCCGGGGTTGCATTGACGAGTCGATCGATGGTGACCAGGGCGGGCTGACGATAATAGGAAACATTCAACTCCAGCAATCGGAAATACTCCGCATAATGCTCCAGCCAGCGATTCTGGGGTAATCCTTTCGGGTAAACGGTGCCTTTCCAGTCAGGGAAACTGTAGCCTGAGGTACCAATGTTGTAGTGTCCACTCATGCGCTACCTCCGGATCACCTGTCTGCCGGACAGCCAGACCTGCTGCGGTCTGATATTCGGCTGGTAGGGAATCTCGGCGGGCTCCCGCACGTCCCATACCAGCAGGTCGGCGTCATACCCCACGGTAAGTGCCCCTTTACGATCAGCCAACTGCAGTACACGAGCCCCCCCCATGGTGGCGGCCCACAGCGCTTCACTGCTGGTCAGCTGCAACTGCAGGCAGGCCAGGTGCATGATCAACGGCAGTGAGACAAACATACCGGAACCGGGATTGAGGTTGGTCGCCAACGCTGTAACACAGCCAGCGGCGATGAGCTCCCGCGCTGGCGCGTATTGCTGCATCCTCAGAAAACAGGTAGAGCCGGGCAACAACAGCGCAATGACACCGGCCTTTTGCAGCGCCTCAATTCCCGCACTATCGATCTGCTCCAGATGGTCGGCGGAGAGAGCACCCAACTCGGCGGCCAGCCTGGCACCACCGGAGGCGCTCAACTGATCGGCGTGCAACCGCACTGGTATACCCAGGTCTAGGGAGGCGGTCAGGATACGGCGGCTCTCCTCTACCGAGAAAACCCCCTCCTCGCAGAAGATGTCGGTGCAATCCGCCAGCCCTTCCTGTCGGGCGGCGGGGAGGATTTCCTCGATGATCAGGCTGATGTAATCTTCCCGCCGCTCACGGTATTCATCCGGCACATCATGGGCCGCCAACAGGGTGCGAACGACGGTAAATCCCTCCTCTGCCGCCACCTCGCCCAGCAAACGTAGCGAACGTAATTCCTGCTCCAGATTGAGACCGTATCCGGACTTACCCTCGAAAGTGGTTGTGCCACAGTCCAGGCATTCCCGCCAGCGTTTCCGCAGCCCGGTTTTCAGCTGCTCAGAGGTGGCGGTGCGCAGAGAGCGTACCGAAGCACGGATGCCACCACCGGCGGCGGCGATCTCCCGGTAGCTGCTACCCTGGTTGCGTTGTTCAAATTCCTCGTGGCGATGGGCGCCGAAAAGGGGGTGTTGATGGGAGTCTACAAAACCGGGAGTGACAATACCACCCTCTGCCGATACCCGGGTGATGCCGGGTGCGCGGGCAAGTTCCCCGGCTGTCCCGATAGCGGCGATGCGCCCTTCAGCCATCAGCAGGGCGTCACCAGCCAGCAGGTCGATCCGGTGGGGATGTGTCACACTGGGGGAATAGATCCGGTGTATGTTTTCCAACAGATATTGCATAATACCTCCCGGAGGGCAGCGACGGTTCTACCGGCAGCGCTGTCAATCCTCCACCAGCTCGTAGATCTTATCAACCACCAGTTGAGCCTGTTCCTGCATGATTTTGTAGTTTTCCGGTTTGATCACCAGTGGCGGCAACCGGAAAGGTTTGCCAACCCGCACGGCAAGACGACGCGGTCGGGGAATACTCTTGCCGGGTGGCAGGGCCTTGAAAGTACCACTGACACCTACCGGTACAATCGGTACATCCGCCAGCTGCGCCAGCCGGACAACGCCGGTACGGGGACGGGGTGGAACTTCCAGGCTGCGACGGCGGGTGCCTTCCGGTGCCATAAAAAAAATGCCCCCCCCCTTGAGATAAGCCAGGGCGGTATTGATGGAACGCTCATCCTGCTCCCCCCGCCGCACCGGTACAAAACCGAGGCGCTTCACCCACCAGCGGATCAGCGGTGTCCGGAACAGTGACTCCTTGGCCCAGGCAGAAACAACCTCGTTGTTTACGGCCAGCGACAAGGCGACGGTATCGAGGTTACTGCTGTGATTGAACACAACCAGGTAGGGGGGAGCGGGATAGTTTTCGCGACCCTGACTGCGGGCGCAAAAGTAAAGCAGAGCGAAACACTTGATCAGGAACCGGGCACAATGGAAGACAAACCGGTTCTGGTGCAGCTCGTACAGTTCTGTTACCGGTGGTGTAGTGGCAGTTGTCATCAATATCCCCGGCTGGTACTCGGTGATCGCTTATTTCAGCAGCGGTATTTTGACACCCCGTTCCCGGGCAACCTCGATTGCCCGCTGGTAACCGGCATCCGCATGCCGCATGACGCCGGTTCCGGGATCATTGGTCAGTACCCGCTCGAGCCGCCGGTCAGCTTCACTGGTACCATCTGCCAGAATCACCATACCGGCGTGCAGCGACAATCCGATACCGACACCGCCACCGTGATGGACAGATACCCAGGTAGCACCGGAAGCGGTATTGAGCAGAGCGTTCAGTACCGGCCAGTCGGCGATGGCATCAGAACCATCCTGCATCCCCTCTGTCTCCCGGTAGGGAGAGGCCACGCTGCCGGAATCGAGGTGATCACGACCGATAACTATCGGCCCGGCCAGCTCGCCGGTGCGGACCATCTCGTTCAGCGCCAAGCCGAAACGCGCCCGTTCGCCATAACCGAGCCAGCAGATACGGGCGGGGAGCCCCTGGAAGGCGACATGCTCCCGGGCGAGAGTGATCCAGCGCTGCAAGGCCTTGTCCTCCGGAAACAGTTGCAGTACTTTGCGGTCGCTCTTGAGGATATCCTCCGGGTCACCGGAGAGTGCCACCCAGCGAAAGGGCCCCTTCCCTTCGCAGAACAACGGCCGGATATAAGCCGGTACAAAACCGGGAAAATCAAAAGCGCGGTCGTAACCCTCTTTCTGCGCCTGTCCCCGCAGGTTGTTGCCATAATCGAATACGATCGCGCCCTGGTCCTGCAGTTCCACCATGGCCTTGACCTGGGCTGCCATGGCCTGACAGGATAGCCGGATGTACTCCCGGGGATCAGCAGCACGCAACTCCAGCGCTTCAGCAAAACTCATACCGTTGGGGACATAGCCGTTCAATTCGTCATGAGCGGAAGTCTGGTCGGTAACCACATCCGGTACGATCCCCCGTCGCAGCAGCTCCGGAAAAACATCGGCTGCGTTGGCGAGCAGTCCCACCGACTTGCCGATACCCTGTTGTTGAGCTGCTGCAATCAGTGCCAGCGCCTCTTCCAGATCCTCACACATCACATCCAGGTAACAGGTCTGGAGCCTTTTCTCGATACGTGCCCGGTCCACCTCCACGCAGAGAATAGCAGCATTGTTCATCTTGCCAGCCAGCGGTTGGGCGCCGCCCATGCCGCCGAGTCCCGCTGTCAGGATAAAGCGTCCCTTGAAATCACCACCGAAATGTTGTTCAGAAACTGCGGCAAAGGTCTCGTAAGTTCCCTGCAGAATCCCCTGCGTGCCGATGTAGATCCAGCTGCCGGCCGTCATCTGGCCGTACATGATCAACCCGAGATCCTCCAGTTCGCGGAAGTAACTCCAGTTGGCCCATTGCGGAACCAGCAGTGAGTTGGCGATCAACACCCTGGGCGAATCGGGGTGGGTGCGGAAAACCCCCACCGGTTTACCTGACTGGATCAAAAGTGTCTCGTCGTTCTCCAGCTGCTGCAGTGACTCGACGATGGCATCATAGGCTTCCCAGTTACGTGCCGCCTTGCCGGACCCACCGTAGATGATCAGATGCTCAGGATCTTCGGCAACTTCGGGATCGAGGTTGTTGCGCAACATACGCAGGGCGGCCTCCTGCTGCCAGCCTTTGCACTGCAGTTCACTGCCGGTCTGGGCACGGACGATTTTGCTCATCTCTGGAATTCCTCTATTGTCTCAGTATTGCTACTGAGTGTCTTTCTATAAATTATGGTTGTGATACAAGCGCAGACAGACAGCGTCCCGGATCGGTTCATTTCACATCTACTGAAGAGCGCCGGGCAGCGCGTGAGTCCGGGGAGTGAATCCGTTGAACCGCCGTCCATACTTGACCTGTTGGTTCGGTAGGCAGGAAAATACTCACAACCGTTAAAACAGTGAGCGCAACGCTTGATCCAGCTCTTCTACCCGGTAAGGTTTAGCCACCCGAGCCTGGAAGCCATGTTGCCGGAAGTTAATCATGGCGGGTTCATTGGCAAAACCGCTGGAGACAACGGCCCGTACTTCCGGATCGACCTCCAGCAATTTACGGATCGTCTCTTCGCCACCCATACCGTTGTCAACGGTCAGGTCCAGCACCACAGCAGAGAAGGGTTGTCCACTCTGCATAGCTTCCAGGTAGGAAGTCAGGGCCTCGCGCCCATCTCGCACACAGACTACCTCGTAGCCCTGGATAGTCAACAGCTCACTCACTACTTCCTGGATGTCCAACTCGTCATCCATCAACAGAACACGTGGTTTTTTCATAACACAGCGCTCCTTGCCTCTGTATAATATTGTCACACGCTAAGGGTATGAATGGTGCCGGTCTAGATTTAGTGTTCCATCAGTTTGAGTTATAATTGCGATTCCGTTAAGAAATTGCAACCACTAACCTGAACAGCAGCTGGGTTGTCTCTTACTCACTTCAGACAATCGTTACGGTTGTGATCGGTCACCGAGCTTTCCGATGGAGCTTGTCTCTTCCGGCGCGGCAGGGAGGGTGGTGTATCACGCTCGGACCGGGGGGCGCTCTGCAGCTCCCCACTCAGACTGGAATCAAGTTCCTGCAACTGCTGCAGGTAGAGTCTGGTGTCGCTGTCCCGACTCTGCTCTATCAGTTGTCGGACCAGGCGAGCGGAGTCCTTCTCGAGACTGTTGAAGAAGCGCAGCAGTGCCGCACCCCACTCCCGGTCATCCCCGGTTTGCTCGACCTGCAGCAGCCGCTCAGCCATCTTAAGTCGTGATTCCAGCGTAAAACCGTGCAGTACCAGCAGTCCATTGAAATGGGAAAGATCATGCTCACTTTCACACAACAGTGTCTGCAACAGTGGCAGAAAGTTCTCCGGCGTGGCAGTCATAATGTCAGCGACAGCATCCAGTACCCTAGGCAACGGTGTCTGCAGCAATCCCATCAGCTCCCGTTGAAAACCGGTAATATCCAGCTCCCCCGCCAGTTTAACCAGCCGGTTGAAATTAAGACCGAAACCGGGACCGAGGACATGCTGGCAGAGCATATCGTCGAGTAGTTTGCGCAAAGGTTCCCTTACAGTGGTACCGAGTACCAGCAGCTCCTCCCAGGCCTGTTCTGCCCGCTCGTCGCGGAAGAGTAACAGTCGGGCGAGGTTCTGTACAGCCAGCTCTTCGGTGTTCTGTGGCTCCTCATTGCTCCATTCAACCCACTCCCGGTTGAGCTGTAGCGCCGTGTCGATCAATCCCACAACCTCCGGCGGCAACACCTCCAGCAGGTTATGCCCTTCGTCCTCCAGATATTGCAGACGGGAAACCGCCTCTGGATCGAGATCTGCCGCCAGCTCCTCAATTTGCTCCAGGGTGGCCAGCATCTCATCCCAGGAACCCTCAAAATGGACTTCCCGCAATGCCAGGTAAGCCTGATCCTGGGGGGTCAATAGCGATTCCCGCTCCTGATCAGGTGGTGGGGAGGGGCGACAGTCGAACATCGTCTTCCAGGCGGCTTTCCCCATTCTTACAGCTTGATCCGGAGTGAGTGTCTCCGCCTCAATGGCGTTAAGGTCCCTCAGCATCTTGACAGTCAGCGTCAGCCGCTCGATCTGCTCTTCCTCGTAATGGAGTAGCTGGTCTTCATCAATACCCAGGGCAATCTGCAGATAGTCCCGCAGGTCGTTACGGCGCTCCTCCAGATAAATGGCGCTATTCTCAGGTTTGGTGAGAAACGGCAAATCTGAAGTATCATTCAGCGCCTGCAGCCAGTTCCAGCCTGTCTCCAGCAGGGTTGCCAGGTGTGATAACTCCGTGTTCGTCAGGGTTTCCGGTAACTGCTGATCAAGCAGGACGAAAAGATCCCCGACGCTTTTCTCTTCGTAGTGGATCTGCAGGGCAAGGGTTCGGGCCAGTATGTTTGATACCGGCAGATGGGGCAGGAGATGGCTTATCTCTTTTTGAAACGGTGCGTACTGCATGGTATTCCTCCTAACCGCCTGAAGCTGCCGGCCAGCTGACAACTTCCACCCGCACCCGGGTAATCCCAGCCTGCAGGAATCCCAGTTGCCTGGCAGCCTCGCGTGAACAGTCGATGATACGGCCTTTGATGAAAGGCCCGCGATCGTTAATCCGCAGCACCAGCTCGCGATCATTAGCGAGGTTGGTCACCCTTACCCGGGTACCCAGTGGGAGGGTTTTATGGGCGGCGCTGATTTCATTCATGTCGAAGATCTCACCCGAAGCGGTCGGTCGTCCCTGGAATTTACTGCCGTACCAGGAGGCCATGCCGGTTTCCACCCAGCGTTGACCGGTAGTACCCGCTTCACCACCCTGCCGGTAGATCGGTGCCGGGGAACAGGAAAGCAACACCAGCCAGCCTGCCAGCAGTATTGCAGTCAGTGAGATGATTCGGGATGGCATGGATTTACTCCTTTAGGGAGCGACGGCAGCCTGGAGAAAGGTCTGACCGTTGCTCTGTCTCACATTAAGCTGTGGTCACGGGCAATTCAACCGTGCCCACGGCGCTGCTCAATTGCTCGATACCAAGCTGATGGCAGAGTTGATCCAGTTCCTTCACCAGTTTCCTCCCGGCGTCCGGCTGGACAAAATTATAGGTGCCGACCTGTATCACGCTGGCACCGGCGAGGATGAATTCCAGAATATCAGCGGCGCTGCTGATACCACCGATACCGATGATCGGCAGGGAAACCGCACGGGCTACCCGATACACCTGAGCCAGTGCCACAGGTTTGATGCCGGGTCCCGAGTAGCCGCCGATACCTGTACTGAGTCGGGTGCGTCGGGAGCCGATATCGATACTCATCCCCGGAATAGTGTTTATCAGTGATATGGCGTCGGCGCCCTCGTCGGCACAGACCTGTGCCACGCTCACAATATCGGTAACCTGGGGTGAGAGCTTGATGATCAGCAACCGCCTGGTTGTCTCACGACAGCGCCGGACCAGCGCTGCCAGGTCACCCAGGTCTGCGCTGAAGCTGATACCACCCTGTTTGACGTTGGGACAGGATACATTGATTTCTAATCCATCCAGTCGTGGCGCCTGCTCCAGGCGTCGACAGCATTCCACATAATCGTCTGCGGTCGAACCGGCGACATTGACAAACAGTCTGGTTTTCAGCTCTTCCCATCCTGGCAGTTGTTCCGAGATAAAACGTGATACACCGGGATTTGCCAGACCGATCGTGTTGAGCATGCCGGTGGGGAGCTCGCAAACGCGTGGAAGCGCGTTCCCGGAGCGGGGTTCCAGTGTCAACGCCTTGCTGAAAAAACCACCCAGCTCGTTGAGATCATACCAGGAGGCGACCTCAGGGCCGTAACCGGCAGTACCGGAAGCCAGGCAAACCGGGTTACAGAAGCTCATCTCGCCCAGCTGCACACTCAGATCAGCCATTGTCACTCCCATAGCCCTGCAGCAGATCGCTGCGAAACACCGGGCCTTCGCAACAGGCCCGGCTGAGATTACGATCGCTCATCGCGACCACGCAGCCCATACATACCCCATAACCACAGGCCATATAATTCTCCAGGGAAACCCAGGTGGGCAGTGATCGCAGCAGCTGTGCTACCCGGTACATCATCGGCTCCGGCCCGCATACCATGGCGGCGGCATAGTCACATCCTCCAGCTGCAAGGTGTTGCTCCAACAGCTCCGTTACCAACCCGGGACTACCGGCGCTGCCATCGTCGGTGGCCAGCAAAGCCTGACTTAATGGCGGCAGAACGGCAGCAAGGCTCTCGTACTCAGCGGCCGTACGGAAACCGGCCAGCAGGGTGACACGATCCCGGTATTGCTGTGCCAGAAATAGCAGCGGGGCCAGACCGACACCACCGCCTACCAGCAGGAGTGCGCCCGCCGGTACCGGGAAGGGAGTGCCAAGTGGCCCGGCCAGGGAGAATACGGAGTCGGCGGGGCAATCGCGAAATCGCCTGGTTTCCCGCCCCACAACTTTTACCAGCAGCTGTAGTGAACCGTCGGTGGCACTCATTACTGAAAAGGGTCGTGGTAATGAAAACCTGTCACCCGGCAACTGCAGGTTTACAAACATGCCCGGTCTGAAATCAAGTCCACCCGGCGCTTCCAGTCGCAGCAGCAGATACTCATCAGTCAGGAGGAGCCGTTCCAACAGCCTGGAAGACCACACCTGACGTTCTGCTGTTATCCTGCCATTCTGCATTTTCAGCTCACTTGAGGATGCGATGAACACGTATCACGCCGATATCAAGCATATGTTCCTGGAAATTTTCGATCTTCTCGGTCAGGTAAGCGGCTGCGTCGTTGCGGATAAACCTGCCGCTCTCATCCTGTTGCGGTTCCAGCAGATTCTGCAACACCTCCTCCTCGAAGGAGGCAGCCGCCTGCTCCAGCTCACCGGTTGTGGTCTCCGCGCCCTGCCAGCGCCGTGCTACTTCAGCTTCAGGACTGCCGGGGAATTGCTCTGTCAACAGCTGCAGCGCCGCATTTGACTGCGTCTGATTTTCCAGGTAGTAGCTGTAGAGCCAGGCTTCGGCCAGTAATGCCCGTGGCGCCACGGTAGTCTCAGGAAAAAGTCTGACTACCTCACGGTACATCCCGATGGCATCCAGATAGAGCAGGGAGTCATCCCACATCAGTTCAGCCTGGCGACACATCTCCGCGGCGTAATCCTCCGCGCTGCGCTCGACCGGCAAGCCCAGTCGAATACGCAGGTACTTGGCTTCCTCTGAGAGTGGATAAAGTTCAAGCAGCTGGTCGTAATGAGTCCTCGCTGCGAGGCTGTCACCCTCCCGTTCACACATCCAGCCGATGAACCAGCGGCGGTGCACCAACTGACGAGGTGACAGCCAGGTCGTGTCGACTGCAATCATCAATGAATCTGCATCATGCAGACGGTACATTTCCAGTAGATAAAGCTCCCCGAGTGTCATGATCTTGGCGCCCCAGGCCAGCCGCAGACTGTCCCTGGTGGCAAGCAGACCGACACTGTCGATCTGTGCGGTGAAAAGGGCGGTGTCGAGAAAAGAGTGAAACAGCATTGTG
>JADHUQ010000086.1 GCA_016784425.1 Candidatus Delongbacteria bacterium
CCCTTGTCGCGCGCTATACCGATTTCCAGCGGCTTGATCTTGAGGGGTTACATATTCATGCAGGCGCCTGGGTAGATCCGGTCGATCCCTTCCGGGAGTGTGGCTTCGAGATGAGCGAGGGGGGCGCCACCCTGTTGACGATTGACAATGATCAGGTGCTGGTGGTTGAGGGGGCCGGTTTCATCGACTCCTACTACGATAGCGCTTTTAATGTCCACAAGACCAACGACCAGGGGCGTGTTACCTTCAACAACTTTTTTGGCGATCTGGCGGGCCAGCTTTCCGAAAATGATCCCTACGAAAGGGTCGACTGGTTCGGACCGTTGATCCCGGTCTGGAATTTCACCATCCTTTATGACGAAGTGAGTCACGAAGTTCTGCTGGAGTGGGATTACCAGAGCAATGTTGATCAATTCAACATCTATCGCAGTAGTATTCCGAACTTCCAACCTTCGCCGGCGATCCTTTATGATACTACCGGCGACCGCAGCTATAGCGACTACATCGCCGGTGAACAGTATTATTTCTACCGGGTAACAGCGGAACGGGCGGAGTAAAGGGGAGGCGCTACTCTGCCAGTAGCCTGGTCCTCTTCCTCTGTCGGCTGAACATTTATTGGGTAACTTGAAAGCGAATAGCTTACGCTGCTAACCGGGCATACAAGGCTGTGAACCTCCACGGTTAGCCTGGAGGCATGACACACCCTGAATAACAGGATTCAACGGAATGGGAACTTGTTTTTTTGTTTCCGACCTGCATGGAGATCCGGACAGGTATTGAAAATTGTTCCACGCGATTGCGGCGGAAAAACCGGCAGCACTTTTTATGGGGGGTGATCTCCTCCCTTCCGGCCTGAACCTGGCTATTGCCGGGGATGATACCCTTACCAACTTCTTCCAGGAGATCCTCCTGCAGGGATTCCGGAAACTCCGTCAGGAGATGGGCGAACAGTACCCGCCGGTATTTCTGATCCTCGGCAACGACGATGGCCTGCATGAGGAGGCTGATGTTATTGCGGCGGAAGCAGAAAAGCTCTGGGTGTACAGTCACAACCGGGTGGTCCAGTTCGGCAACTTCAGTGTCTGCGGCTACTCTTTTGTACCGCCGACACCGTTTCAGTTGAAGGACTGGGAACGTTACGATGTCAGTCGTTATGTAGACCCGGGAGCTGTGTCACCGGAGGAGGGATTCCACTCGGTTGAGATTCAACCCAACCTCGTGAGATATGCCACCATCAAGAAAGATCTGGAGGAGTTGGCAGGTGACCGTAATCTCGCCCGTACGATCTTCCTGTTCCACACCCCACCCTACCGGACCAACCTCGACCGGGCAGCCCTCGATGGCAAAATAATCGATCATGTCCCACTCGATCTGCATGTGGGGAGTATTGCCGTGCGACGCTTTATCGAACAGCGGCAGCCACTCCTCACCCTGCATGGACATATCCATGAATCGGCCCGGCTTATGGGTGATTGGAAGGATGAAATCGGGGAAACACCGGTCTACTCAGCTGCACACGATGGGGTTGAACTGGCGCTGGTCCGTTTTGACCCGGAGAATCCTGCCGCAAGCAGCCGGGAGTTGATCTAGGAGGCCTGTCCGCTTTATCTCCTCACGAAGCTCCCCAGAGCCAGCGGCCGGGCTGCATCGGTCACAGCACCGATCTTAGCCGCGTAGCTGGTGCGACTGGCAATATCTTCGTCCGTGATCAGGTGGATATCCAGCAATCCATCCGTTTTAATACCGGTGCGCATGTAGTTCATCTGGCTCAGGCTCAGGCTCCAACCTTCAAGCCAGTTCATCAGATCCAGCCGCTGCGTCTCAGTTCCGTCAAAATGAATCAGGATGTCAATGTCACTACCCGGTCCCGCAGTTGCGTTTTTTGTACGTCCGAACAGATAAAGACCTTTAACACCAAATCGGGCGGTATCCAGATTTGCAGCCAGTCCCTCCACATTGCGCAGGCGCCAACGCCAGTGGACATCGGTTTTGATACTTCGGGCGAAACTTTCATTTTTTCTGGGGGTCTTTTCAGGCGCACCGGAAGGTTCAGCGATGATAGCCACTGCTTCTTCCTCTTCGGCGTTCATCAGCACTTTCAGGATATTGCCATTGGTGACGGCGGTGATGTCAATCACCCTGATCACCTGCTCCAGGTGACCGGCATCCGGTAGAATCTCGGTCAGGATATTGGGGGAGCCTTCGAGGAACTCTTCGTTGAAAACGATCCCATGGTCATCCGGATAGAGCGGGAGATAGCGGATATTCGCTTCAACCAGATCCTGGAAGAAATGGGTGCCGAAGGAGAGATCCGGCACATAGTCTTTTTTCTGACGGGCAATCTCGATCAGCATCGAGGTATTGTTGATCTCGGAATAGGTGACGCTGACTCCCAGCTTGATATCACCGCGACTACCCCAGCGCCCCGGCCCCAGCAGGATGAACTGACGTTTTGGTAATATCTGATTCAACCTGCCGATGGTGCGCCCCACTGCCAGCAGCTCCTGGTGATCGGCGATCTCACTGTATTGTTGCGGTACCACATAAACCAGGTGGGTGATATCCGATACGAGACCGTTGGTAACATAACGATTTGCAGAGAAGATCAGCTTTTCGGGAGGGATGTCCCGCGGAATGATTGCCCGGCGACTGTCCTCGCTGTAACTCTGGGTGCGACACTGCAACAGGTAGAGATTCTCGCCGTCATGGGCGAACTCAATGTCGATGGGATGGTCGTATGTTTCATTCAGGGTTTTGAGCATCTCATAGATCTGCTCCACAAAACTGGTGTGCCTCAGCAAACCCTCCATGGTGACGACCAGGTAATCCTGCTCAAAGTCAGTCCCCAATGGCCGTGCAGGCTGGATGCGGTCGTTCTTGAAAACGGATATCAGCTGGTTGAAATAGGGAAATTCCGCACCATGTTTTTTCAGGAACTGGCGAATGTCAACAGTCTCAAATGTGCGCGTTTTCAGATTGATGGCATCAAAGAACCGCGGTGAGTAACGCACTATCTCATCATGGGTGACATTGATGCGGAGGCGTGGTTGACCGGGTGCAAACATGATCGGGTAATCGTCACTCAACCGGTCCACCGCACGGGTACCGAGACCGGGTACGATGCGAATCAGACCATCTTCCCGTTTGATACGGCTTGACCAGCGAAATTCGTTATGGCTGAAGGCTACCCCACCCAGAGCTGGAAAGAAATAATCACCCACCTGTTTTCCCACCACCTCCTGGATCATTATTCCCATCTCTTCGTGGTAGTCCAGCAGTCCTCTTTCGGAGCGATACTCGATCGGATCTGGTCCGAAGGTTGAGGCATACACTTCAGAGATAGCGTCCATGAGCTGGTTGAGACGCTCCTCCATCGTACCCTGGTTGGCGATAAACAGGCTTTTGTACTTGCCGGCGAAAGCGGTGCCGAGGCGATCCTCCAGCAGGCTGGAACTACGAATAATCAGCGGTACCGGACCGAAATCGTTGAGCGCCAGCGACAGACCCTTGACAATCTCCGGGTCGAAGGCGGAGTTTTTAAAAACGTGAACCACATAGGGATATTCTTTTCTGACCTGAGCAATATCTTTGTATTTCTGCTCGACAATATCTTCCAGGTAGTTGTAACTGGTGAAATTGCGCAGTCCATCCGAAGTGATATACCAGGTTTTGGGTGTTTTGATATTTTTGAAAAGTTCATTTTCCTCAGAAGCATTAACCAGAATCTGCTTCGCCAGGAAAAGACCTGCGCTTTTACCACCCAGCTTGCCATGACTATCCTGGGGGTAGATTATACGCTGCATGAAGACATTGAAATCTTTTACATGGATATAATTCTTGGCGATATTGAAGAAACTGGGTTGATCGCTCAGCATCCGCCGGATCAGCGATACACGGAAACTCATCTCACGCTGGGTTGACAGTTTCACCCCCTGCGCTGTCAGGTGATAATAGCGTTCAATCACGCTGCTGATTTCCGCCAGGGTTGAACCGGTGTCTTCCAGTGTGTCAACGAGAAAACTGGAACGGTCTTCCTGAATCCACTTCTGGATACTGGTGAGAATCTCGCTTTCACTCAGATGTTGGCTGGCCACTTCGAAGATCCGCCGGCTCAACTCGGGCATATCATTGCTGACTTTTTTAACAAAGGGGAAGTTTGTTTCACCCAGTAATCCACCATCGTTAAGGGAAACCGGGCTGAACAGCTCCAGCAGCGGCTCCGCTTCCTGGATACCACTCCAGCAGAGGGAGTTGACCATTTTGCGCGAAATCCTGATCAACAGCTTGATGTCGGTTCTCTCGAGCAGTTCGAGGATTGTGTCCCATTCCTGTTTCCGTTTGCTCACCTGACCTTTCTGGTTTTCGAATATCTCCTTCAGCTGCTGATGGAAGAGGTAATTACCCAGCTGCGCGGCGATAGCATCCAATAACTTGCGTTCATCATCGTTGAAGGGTCCCTCCTCAGCCTGAGGGCGTTCTTCCAGATAATACACACTGATTATCCCAACGGCTTCATTCTGTGTCATGATCTCTGCAGATTGGAACCATTCTGTCTCGACAAAGCCATCGGTCTGAAAGGCGCAATCCTGGAGTTTGATACTCACCTGACAGACGTCAGGATATTGCCACCCATTTTGAATTGCCTGGATAACTCCCGGACAGATATCCTGCAGTGTCGCATCCGGCTGGCTGAGCAGCTCCTGTACTTCATATAGGCAGTTAAGCTCTTTGGCGCGTTCCTTCAGATCGCTGGTGAGTTTGTCCAGATTATCTTTGGTTATCATCTGTTTTCCTGATTATTCCCCGGCCACTGCGACCATCCACCTTAACCAGCAGCGGGGAATCCACCCTGACCAACCGGACAAAGGTCGTCTCCGTTACGCTGCCTGCCGGTCCAGCCACTCCCAGTCAACCTGGTACCTGCCTGTCAAAGGTAAGGAAAAGTAACAGACATTAAAACTGGTCAGATTATGAAAGAAATGTGATCCCTGACTCAGCTCGACATTGATGTTTTCCTGGGTAGCCTCGATGATTGTCCTGGCACCGGAAATCTGTCCCCAGTCTACCGGTATTCCCAGCCAGGGATCTGAACTGCCCCAGCGACCGAATCCGATCAGGAGATATTCCCGCTCCTCAGCCAGCAGCTGCTTGTTCATCTCTTCCAGTTCCCTGCTCACCTGTGGGGAGTGTTCCGGTTTAAACATATCCGGTTTCACATAGACGATATCGCGGATGGTGTCGTACCTGCCGTTTCCGAGTGTACTCTCTGAGGCGGCCAGATTCTCCACTGCGGACAGCTCTTCCGGAGTTATTTCGATCTCCTCTGTGGATACCACCATGGGGCGCACCTGGAGGAAACTGAAGCGGTGCGGTGTTCCGGTGGGAGGGGCTTCATCGAAAGTCATGGCGAACTCGATCTCCACAGGGGCTTTCAATCTGGATTCGCTGAGCGCCAGCAGCTGCTTGAGCAGATCGTTAAGCGGGATGGTCTCAATCTGCAGCAGTGGTGCGAAGGTGAGAATGCGGGGACCGTTGTTGCCGATGCCAATGGTCAGGCGATCGGAATTGCGATCCAGGGTGGAGGCTAGATGCTTGATTGTTCCATCACTCTCAGCTACGGTAATGTTGCACTCGACCAGGTATTCGGTTTCCCCGATCGGATCCCAGGCGGGTGGCTTTCCCATATTTACCGCCCAGAACTCGGTCTGGGTCTGCTTCAGCATCTGATCCAGTGTACCATAAGGGGGTTTAACCCTGGGGAGGGCCGGTGAGTATGACCAGGAACCACCACCATCGACAATAGTCTTACCCAGGGCCAGGTTGACAACGCCCTGTTCCGGCAGGGCGCGACCCATGGGATAGAAATTGAAAGAGCGACCGACACCGGAAAGTTCCGAGTAGAAACGATTCTCATGCCTCTGCCCGGCTACCTCCTGGATTATTACCGCCATCTTTTCGGACTCTATTTTATGCCGGGTGGCTTTCATGTAATCCCGGGCAGCTTTGAAATAGGTGGAGGCGTAGACAAAAATGATCGCTTCCACCAGTTTACGAAACCGGGTGTCGGTATCCGGTTGATTATTGGGGGTCATTTTTGTGCCGTAGATCCCGGCGAACGGCTCGTACATGGCGTCTTCCAGCAGGCTGGAAGAGCGAACAGCCAGCGGTCGGTGTACCTCAGCCACCAGCGCGCGGAGATCTCCCAGTATTTCGAACGGGAGACTGGCCTGCTGAAAGGCATGTGCTATGCGATCGTCCAGGGCGGTGGAGAGAGCAATCTCATGGAGATTGTTACGCTCCATGAACGCGTCAAAAATGTCTGTTCTGATGACGGTAAAAGTGGGTACGGCAACCGTAATCTGAGGAAAAGTCTTTGAGTCAAAAGCGGTTCGGAGTAGCTCGTTGATATTGCACAGACCCTGGGCTTTACCACCCAGTGAACCTGTGCCGATAAAACTTACACAACTATCAGACTCTAAGAACCTGCGGTTGAAGCGGGGCAGACTTTCCGGTGTTGTTTCCTGCGAAGACATATACAGCATTCTCCTGAAATGGTTTGCCAGGATCCTGCCTGCTTATCGTTCCGGCAAAATCACCCTGTTCGCAGCGATCAGATCCAGCCGCGGTCTTTACAGGCCTGTGCAACCCGGTCGACCGAAATCACATAGGCGGCGTCACGCATGTAGAGATTATGTTTCCTGGCGAAATCACTGACCGCGATAAAGGCGGCAGTCATCTTGAGGTCAAGCTTCCCCAGAACCTCATCCTTCTCCCAGAAGTAGTTCATATTGCTCTGCACCTGCTCAAAGTAGCTGCAGGTGACACCACCGGCGTTGGCCAGGAAATCGGGTATCAGGAAGATTTTCCGCTCGAAAATCTCTTTATCAGCTTCGATCGTGGTGGGACCGTTGGCACCTTCAGCGATGATTTTGACCCGCTTACTGATTTTACCGACAGTCTCGCCGGTAACCTGATTTTCCAGAGCTGCCGGCAGCAGAATATCCACCTCCTGTTCAATCCAGGCGTCACCCGGCAACACCTCATAACCGAGCTCCAGGGCTTTCGATTTGTCTATTCCGCCAAAAGCGTCGGTAATCGAAAGCAGCTCCTTCAGGTTGACACCCTCCTTTTTACGGAAGGAATAACTGGTCTGGTCCGCCTGGTCCCAACAGGATACGCAGATTGTGGAACCACCCATCTGGTGGTAGAGTTCGATAGCATATTGTGATACATTGCCGAATCCCTGGAAGCTGGCAGTTGTGTTTTCCGGTTTGATGTCCAGCTCTTTGAGTGCTTCCCGGACAGTAATGATGGTACCGTAACCGGTCGCTTCCGTGCGGCCCAGCGAGCCCCCCATCCCTACCGGTTTGCCGGTGATAAAACCGGGAGCTCTTTCACCATAGATCATCTCGTACTCATCCAGCATCCAGAGCATGTGCTGTGCGTTGGTCATTACATCGGGTGCCGGTATATCAGTATGCGGACCGACATTTTTGGAAATCTGGCGTATCCAGCCACGACAGATCTGCTCCTGTTCCCACTGACTCAGGTTGTGTGGATCACAGATAACACCACCTTTGCCACCACCGAGCGGAATGTCCGCCACAGCGGTTTTCCAGGTCATCCACATGGAGAGGGCGCGGACTGTATCGATGGTTTCCTGCGGATGGAAACGGATACCCCCTTTAGCAGGGCCACGGGCGTCGTTATGCTGGACACGAAAGCCGCGGAAAACCTGCTTGTTGCCATCGTCCATATGGACTGGAATACTGAAATGATATTCGCGCATGGGGGTGCGTAACAGGGCACGAGCCGCCTGATCAAGCTCGAGTAGATCAGCCGCTTTATCGAACTGTTTCTGGGCCGTTTCAAATGGGTTGTAGGTGGCCATGGTCGTTTCTCCAACTTTTTATTTTGTATTTTTTCAGCGGGTGAACGGGGGGCAAGCCTGCCCCTGAAATTGTCCATCAATCTAGTCAGTGCTTCCCCTGAAAGCAATAGTTGTCAAGTGAGAACCAGGCTCTTTTCTCACCGGTGAGTTGCAGCCATCCCTCAGCGGATAATGCCAGTAAACAAAGTAATCCGTCAGGTCGCTTTGCCGGTGTGTCCCCACTTGCGCAAACTCAGTACAGCCCTGATTTCAGATCGAGCTGTGATTCATTTTCTCTGGTGTGATTGTTCAGAAGCCTGGCCGGTGAGGGAGAACCGGATCAATGTGATACATTGATTCGCCTTGACTTGATTATTGCAACTGGAGTCACAGCCGTTTGAATCCCGACCATCTAAAAGTGGTTTACAACGACAGGAATCAGTATATTCCATTAACCGACCACGATCAGGAGTTGCCGGAATTGACGAATCAACAAGTGCCACGCTGATGCCAGAAATATATTAACGCCCTTTAACGGCAACGAACAGCTATCGGGAAACTACAGCCGTTCCTGTACGGTCATCATAGCGTGTGGGAACGCCTGATGAACATCAGCAATATCTCATCATGGGGGTGTACTCGTGAAACAGTTCAAACTGATTTCGATCGGCGCGGCTCTCTGCTGGGCGCTCGCGCTCCAGGCGGCAAACTTTACTGTAACAAATACCAATGACGCCGGGCCCGGCAGCCTGCGTGATGCGCTTTTCCAGGCCAGGTTTAACGGCCAGGCGGACAATATCACATTCAATATCGGGGGTGGAAGCGGTGCAGTACAGACCATCAATTTATTGTCGCCACTGCCAAGAATTGACGACTACGGTGGAGGTGTTTTCCTCGACGGCCTCTCGGAGATCGGCGCATCCGCCGGCACCAATCCTCCCACCACGGCAACCCTGCTGATCGTGCTGGATGGAACAATGATTCCATTCGCCTTCCCACCAAATTACCGCCACGGAATCCATATCCTCTCACCCAACAATACCGTGCAGGGACTGGTGGTGCAGAACATGCCACATGATGGTATCTGTATCGAAACCTCCTTCCCCGGGAGTGACAACAACCTGATCTACTGTAACTTCACCGGCACCGATGTCAACGGAACAATGGTCCAACCGAATGGTACGTTTCAAAATTCCGGACTATGGGCTGGTATCCAAATCATCTGCCCTTCGGGTGGTGGTGGCGTTGCCAACCACAACGTCATCGATCGCAACCTCAGTTCCGGTAACTGGGCCGAAGGTATTGCCATCCAGAATAATCCGCCCTATCCCAACGATGTCGCGTTCAACCAGGTAACCAACAATTACTGTGGTGTGGACATCACCGGGACGATGCCGCTGATGGGTAACATCCATTGCGGTATCTATCTGGGCGAGGGAACTCACAACAATACTGTCGACGGCAACATCAGCTCCGCCAACGGTTACGACGGTATCAGTGTCTGTGGCTACTCTGAAATGGGTTGGTATACCAATAACAATACCATCTCCAATAACCTGGTCGGCACCGATGTCAACCTGATGGCGCTGGGTAATATCAACCATGGTGTCAATATCGGTGCTTATGGACAACAGGCCTATGAAGGTTTTGCCCAGTATAACCGGATTGTTACCAATACGATCGCCTATAATCTCCATAGTGGTGTAATGGTCTGGGAAAACATGCCATTCAATAACATCAACGCCGATTGGAACACCATTACCCAGAATGCCATCTACTACAATGGCTATATCGATCCAGGTTACATCGGTATAGACCTGCAGGAAGACTGGGTTACGAACAACGACGT
>JADHUQ010000087.1 GCA_016784425.1 Candidatus Delongbacteria bacterium
TCTCTTCTGCTGCCGATCATCGAGAACTGGACAAAATCCCCTTTTTTCCGACTTCCCCCTGGAATGAGAATGACGCCCCGGTGACCAGCCTGGAAGCCGCAGCCAACTTTCTCTACCTGATCAATCCTCAGCAGTTTGACAGCCGACAGGAATTAGTGGAGGCTATTGCTGCCACCAACTATGATCTTGTTATCATGGATTATTTCTTTAATAGTGAAGAGTTTAGCGTGGAGTAGATCACACAGTTACGACATAAGGCTAACGGTGGGGCCGACTAGGCACAGTGCTCAATATCCACCCGGAGCAGCCTAATATTATCAACAACTTAGGCCCTTTGGGGTCGGACACGGTTATAACTATTGGAATCAATAGTTTAAGGTGAAAAAATGGGTGATATCTGGACTTAAACGACCCTTTTTCCACCGAAAAACGCCACCTGCTTGAAAGGGATAAAAATGGCCTCCCACCATCACGATCGTGACGACCTCACCGGGGAACATCGTCTGGGAGATGCCGGACAACTGATCCTGGCCCTGCTGTTCGCCCTGGTTTGGCTGACCGACTCCTTCCTGTTGCACTGGACAACTTTTTTGAACCGGGAGATCGCGGTTTTCCTGCGGGTACCGCTCGGCACATTTCTGCTGATGCTCTCCACCTATCTGGCCTGGACCAGTATACGCATCGTGTTTGGCGAAGTACGCGAGCAGCCAGCTGTAATACGCCAGGGGGTGTTCAATCTGGTACGACACCCGATGTACCTCAGCGAAATCCTGCTTTATCTCGGATTGCTGCTGTTGAGTCTCTCCCTCGCGGCGACCTTCGTCTGGCTACTCGCCATCATCTTCCTGCATTTTATCTCCCGGCATGAGGAAAAATTGCTGCTGGAGCGCTTCGGGAATGAGTATGCCCGTTATCTGCACGAGGTACCGATGTGGATTCCAGGCTGGCACAGGTCCGGTTGACACCCGTGTTCACGAAAATCTGCAATGGGAATACAGTTTAAGTAATTAGCCAGGCGAGTCGCTTCAACAGTTAAGGAAAGGTGAACAGATGACCGGAAAGCCATTCAGGCGGAAACCGCTGTTTCGGGTTTTTGTATGGGGTTGCGGCACGACTTCACTCCTGATAACCGTTTTAGCCGTTTGGATCGGGGTATCGCTCTTCGCCGGGCCCGACCTGATGGAGCTCAACGAGTACCATCCCTTCCGCTCGGTGGAGGCCAGAGAACGGTACCTGGAACGTGATGACCAGCGAGCCGAAGCCTGGCCGGTCCCGGTTGAATCCCGCTATGTTTCCACCCTTTGCGGGGACACCTTTGTTCGAATCAGCGGACCCATGGACGCTCCCCCGTTGGTGTTGCTGCCCTCTGCCAGCGCCGGGTCGCTTTTCTGGTTGCCGAATATCGAGGCGCTGACCGCGGAATATCGCGTTTACGCTGTCGACAATATTTTCGATTTCGGGCGTAGCGTTTTCCGCCGGGAGTTCAAGACACCTGATGACTTCATGTTGTGGCTGGATCAACTGTTCAACGCACTGGAGCTGGGTGATGAGATCAACCTGATGGGGATATCCTACGGCGGCTGGCTGGCGAGCCAGTATGCCCTGCATTCACCGGAGCGATTGCACAGGGTGGTGCTGATAGCGCCAGTGGCAACCCTCTTTCCGCTGACTGGTGAATGGGCCTGGCGAGGCCTGCTGGCCATGGTGCCGCATCCTCGTTTCCTCGGCAGCATCACCAACTGGCTGTTTGCGGACCTGATCGAGCTTGATCCGGCACTGGTGGAGGAAATGGTCGCCGATGTTTATCTCGGTCTGCGATGCTTCAAGACGAAGATGCTGGTTACCCCGACGGTTCTCACCGACACCGATTTGCATAACCTGACAATGCCCCTGCTCTTCATGGTGGGTGAGAACGAAAAACTTTACCCGGCAGCTGATGCGATCACCCGCCTGCGGGAAACCGCCCCGGGTGTGGAAGTGGAAGTAATCCCCGGGGCGGGACATGACCTTACCTATGTTCAGACAGAGCTGGTTAACGCCAAAGTGCTGGAGTTCCTGGGCCGGCCGTGAGACTCTGTGCATCAGACAGAATCGGTAGATGTGAAGTTGAGGGTAGATAGAATCACAATACCAGTGCGGGAGTTTGAACGGAGTGCAGGTGAGTTACCGATCAGATGAACAGCTGGTGGAGCAGCTTCTGGCCGGTGAAACGGCTGCGCTGGACGAACTCTACCGGAGATATGCCGCCAGGTTGTTCATCTTCTGTCAGCACACCACTAATTATAACGATCGGCAAGCCGCAGAAGATCTGGTGCAGGATGTCTTTCTGCGGGTGATCAACTCTGCGGGAACCTTCAATCCTGATAAAGCCACCTTCCGCACCTGGCTGTTCACCATAGCGCGCAATCGCTGCCACGATTATACCCGTCATAAATCGAAAGTGCGTTTTGAGTCGCTTGAGCCGAATCATAATCCTGGTGCAGACAGTGAGCCTGCAGCCCCGTTGGAGAGAATACCGCATCCCGATGATGATGTGGAGGGGACGGTAATACAGGCCGCGCTGGACGCTGCGATAACCGATTGCCTGAAGCGGTTAGATAGCCGGGAGGAGCGTGAAGCCATCCTGCACTACTATCTGGGCGGCAAAGTGCTGCGCGAGATTGCTGACTTTATCGACAGTTCGCTGAGCACGGCCAGGAACCGTATCACTGCTGCGAAAGAGAAACTGCGTCGTTGCCTGGAAGCCAAAGGTTATGAAAACTCGACCGGTTGATTTCTGCAAAACGAGCAGTGAGGGGCGTATATAATGCGGCCCGGGAGGATCTCCGTTTCAAGCCAACGCTTAAGGATCACCGACGCGGGCATAGTTTTACTCAAGTTGTCTGCCACAACATTACAGGTTGATTCAGGAGAGCAGCATATCAGTAAAGGAGATTTTTCAGTAGGGCAAGGCCTGATATCGTTACAGGAGTTTTTACAACTGTTGCTGGAGCTGGCAGTTTATGAAGAAAGAACAGATTGACAAGCTTATGCAGGAGTGGGTCGAACGGGAAGAACGGTCTGCCCCGGATCTACATCCGACCAGCGAGATGTACCAGCAGGTTAAGTCAAAAAAGAGGACGGGCCTGGTGTCGCTCACTCGCAATTATCTCGCTATCGGGACGGTGGCGGCAGCTCTGCTCCTGCTGGTTGTGCTCTACTTCCTCTACCTGCAGCCGAGTGTGTTTGAGCGTTCGCCGATCGGCGGTGAACTCGCTTTTCTGGGACAGCGCAGCGGTTTTATCACAGAACCGGGTGTGATGTTGCACCCGGTCAGAAAAAAGGGAAAGGGATCGCGACGGGACACCAACCAGATCTTGACCCGACCGTTCGGGAGCATTGACAAGTATTTCTCCCGAGTACAATTTCAATTCCAGCGTGCCGATTCACCTTATGTAGAGGGGATCGATCTGATGCAACCGATGGTTATCTCCCCCCAACTAACCGATACTGATAACTACCGATTATACCTGGATCCGCTAAGCGACTGTTATCTCTATATATACCAATCATCGCCTGCCGGGATCATCGTACAGCTGTTTCCGAACGCCACTCTCTCCACCCTCAGAAACCCTCTTGCTGCTGGGGGTCAACTGCTAATACCGGAAGAACCTGACTGGCTCTTCCTGAGCCAGGAGCCGGGTGCTCACATGCTATACATCCTGGTCTCGACCAGGCGGCAGGAAGCTTTGGAAAAAAGCTATCGACGCTGTCTACAATCAGGAGATAGTCCGTTTCCCGAACCGTTATCCTCGGATCTTTACAAACAGATCAACATGATGATTGAAGTGGCAGCGGAGGGGACTTCCGGAACTGTTTTCAGCTTCATTCATAGCCCGACTCTTGATCAATAGAAATCGTGCGAAAACGCGAATATCGAAGAGAAAAGAGCGAATTATGTGAAGTTTCTTGCGAAAATGGTGAATATCGGCGGTTTCAGGTAATTTTCACTTGATTGCAAATAAGTAGCGCGAAACTTCAGCAGGCTCTCAATCATCCAGTAAACAGCTGCATGATGCACCGCAATTTCGGTATCGAAGTAGAAGGCTGGAAGAAAAATGCTGTATGTGTCGAAATTTGTATGAAATCGATCTGATTCTTACCAAATATTGACGATTGTCGTCGAATACAGCTGTTTTCAGGCCTGTTCTGATTTCGGCTTTCCAGAATTCACTGGACGCTTTGCAAAACTGACACCTCCAATCGTATAACTGGTGAATGCACTGAAGGTACAGTTCAAAACGAGAACCAGGAGGAGTACGATGAAACAGATAATATTCACCAGCAGGTTTGTCACAACCATACTGACCCTGTTTACTGTGATAATAATCCCTCTTTCAAATGGCTGCCGCGCGCCAGATCAAAACACAACTGGTCGGGTCGAGACACAAAAGAAAGCCGAGCAACCCTACCTGCCCGGTCCTGAGCTGATTGATATCCAGGTAGCTGGGAACATTGAATTTGCGCTCGACCTGCAGCGGGTGTTGTACAATCCCGCGCATAATCTCTTTTACTCTCCCTGGAGTATCTCACAGGCGTTGGCGATGACTTTTGCCGGAGCCCGTTCTGAAACCGAACAGCAGATGGCTGCAACACTGCATTTCACCCTCCCGCAGGAACAGTTGCATCCTGTCTTCCACGCCCTGGAGCAGGCCCTGACTGCCGATAGTGGGCACGATCGGAGCGCTTTTCGACTGCAGATAACGGATGCTCTGTGGGCACAGCTGGATTTTCCCATTCTCGCCAGCTACCTGAGCGTTACAACCCCAAACTACAACGCCCCTTTACGGGCGGTAGATTTTAGAGAGCGTGAGGAGACCCGTCAACTGATCAACCGATGGGGCAGCGACCAGACCGATGGACGGATCAAAGAGCTCGTTCCCCGCGGTCTCATAAACGGCGAGACCGCGTTGGTGCTGACCAGTGCGGTCTATTTCAACGCCGCCTGGAAAACACCCTTCCGGAAGCAAAACCGTTACCAGGGATCATTTCAGTTGCTTGACGGTAGAGAAGTAACCGTACCGATGATGCCACAGCTTGCTCTGCTCGGCTACCATAAAGAGCCGGATGTACAGATCATCGAGCTGCCATATGCGGGCGAACGATATGCGATGGTGCTCCTGTTACCGACGGTCGGCACATTTGAGAGGTTTGTTCAGGAACTGGAACCCTCCCGTCTATCTGCATTGCTTGCCGGTCTCAAGCCAACCGGTATCGGTCTGGATCTGCCCAGTTTCAGCATGAACAGCAATTATCTTCTGAAAGAGGCGCTGCAGCATCTGGGCATGGTTGAGGCTTTTTCTGAGGCGGATTTCTCCGGCATCAGCGGTACCAGGGAGCTTTTCATCCGCGATGTATGTCACAGCTCCTTTATCAGCGTCGACGAGGAGGGCACTGAAGCGACTGCCGGAAGTGCCGTAATCATCGAACGCAAAGGAGGAGGCCCCCGACTTGAAGTCAGTGTAACTGTCGCCAGCCCCTTCATTTACCTGATCCGGGACAACGCAACCGGTACGATTCTGTTTCTCGGACAACTTCTGGATCCGACCCAACAGTGACGAAAGTGGCCTGCAGGAACAGGCTCGGGTGTGCCCTGCTATGGGGATAAATGTTTTTACTGGAACGCTGCAGCTCAAAATGCCCTGATGAAGCACAAACTCAAAATCGTCGCACAGTTTATCATAAAAGAAGTATATAGTAGTCCCAGTTAAGCTGACCGTTTGAGTTAGTGCGTTTCGGGAAATACTAATTAAGTGATGCCGCTGTCTCCATTGTAAAACTGACATTTCTGGTGAGCATCACTATAGTACTGAGCTGCAGTAGCTCTCTGTTAATCACCCTCTGTCTTAAACATGGTACAGACGATTTCCCGTGGAAATTGCATTGGCTCCCGGCGTGAACGCTGGGTTGGTTCCCCTGATTCAAGTGTAGATTCGGAAGAAACATGATCGAAACATCAACCCTGCTTTTGTTTCTTGTCGCTTCGGTATTGCTGACCCTGGCACCGGGTCCGGATATCCTGTTTCTTGTTACCCAGGGGGTGACAAGAGGTCATCGTGCCGGGTTGATAACCGCGATGGGGCTGGCCACCGGCAACCTGGCGCACACCCTGGGAGCAGTTCTGGGTATCTCGGTTGTTTTCCGGACCTCCGCGCTCGCATTTCAGGTATTAAAGCTGGCCGGGGTTGTATATCTGCTCTACCTCGCTTACCGGGCTCTCCGCAGCGGCAATGGTGATGAACCGGGACGACAGCAAGCCAGCCTGAAAAAACCGGTGAAATCGCTTTTCTGGCGCGGATTCCTGATGAACATCCTCAACCCCAAAGTCGCTCTGTTCTTTCTGGCGTTTTTACCTCAGTTCGTTTCGCCCGACCTGGGCGCTGTCTGGTTACAGATGCTGACCTACGGCCTGCTGTTCACCCTCCAGGTTGTGATTGTTTTCGGAGTGGTAGGGCTGTTTTCCGGTCTGGTAAATCGATGGTTGAGGCGTGGCAGGAGCGATCGTCTGGGCAGGGGATTCCGCTGGATGACCGCAGCAATTTTTACAGCTCTAGCGTTGCGCCTGCTGCTGATCGAGCGGTAAACAGGGGGTAAAAGTGATCTCAGATACCTGGCAAAGGAGGGATAGCAATGGGTGATCAGCTCGCTTTCGAGCCGTTAACGACGGAGCGGTGGCAGGATTTTGTGACCCTTTTTGGTGAAAGGGGGGCCTGTGGCGGTTGCTGGTGTATGTGGTTCCGAATCAGCAATCGGGATTTTAAGGCTGGCAAAGGAGAGGGCAACCGGCTTGAGATGCAACGGTTGGTTGAATCGGGGAAAGCGCCGGGAATACTGGCTTACCGTGAAGGGGCACCTGTCGGTTGGTGCGCAGTAGCGCCTAGGGAGGAGTATTCCAGATTGCAAAATTCACGGATTCTCAAACCGGTTGATGATCTGCCGGTCTGGTCGATCGTCTGTCTGTTTATCGACAAAGCCAATCGGGGCGATGGCGTTGCTGTTGGTCTGCTGCAGGCCGCGGTCGCTTTCGTGCGCGATCGGGGTGGAGAGATCGTTGAGGGGTATGCCGTGGAACCGAAGAATGAAATAATGCCTGCGGTTTTCGCTTATCACGGACCAGCATCAGCATTTCTGAAGGCGGGATTCAAGGAGGTGGCCCGGCGTTCCGCCCGTCGACCAATTATGCGGTATTATATTTAGGCGAACCATGGTTTGACTCTTCTCCACCAGCAGCCCCCGTTATTCTGTTATTACTCAAAGAAACGGAGACCAGGGAGAGCCAGTTCATGCCGGCAACCCCCAGGGGTACGCTCCTGGGAAAGTCAGGTCTCGAGTAAAAACACAGGTTTTGAAAGCCTTTTTGTAACGATGACGACAATTCGCTAATCTGCGTCACTGTCCGCTTCCCAGATGATAAAGTAATTCTTCTCCGGGTCCAGACAACAAGCATAGTACCCCTTGCCTGTCACCGCAGCTCTGGGCACAAAGACTTTGCCACCCATTTCTCTGATCAAGTCGGAACTATCCTCGACGGAGGAGACAGAAAAATAGCATCCGATCGGCTGTTCCGGCGCAGATCTCATTACTATAGCGCCGGTAATTTCTGCGGTTACATCCGGTTTCGGGAACTGGATGCGCCAGGCATCGGGACCATCACCAGGAGCAAACGCCCAGCCGAAAAGTCGTCGATAAAACTGTTTCAAATTTTCAACATCTGACGCCGGCAGGTCGAAATGGCAGATTGTTGACATGTTCACCTCCTGAGTAGTAGTGATGCTCACCTGAAATCAGGGGCGCAAAACTCGGGAAAATCGCTCGATTGTCAAAGGCGCCGCCCCTTCGTAGTGGTTGTTTACATTGAGGTAAACCTCTACATCGCTATCTCGAAGCTCGTTAATAATCCCGGCGATGTCAACCAGTTCCTGATCCCGTGGCTCGACGATGCTGTCCCACCGTTTTCCTGTACGCTGCTCGATTTCCCGCCGGTCCCCACCATGTAATCTGATTACTATTAAGCGCTGGCGTAACAGCTCTTTCCGCCACTCCCGGAACAGAGAGACAATAGAGGGAAGCCAGTAACCCTGCAGCAGTACCGGGTAGACCTCCTGTTCCGCCAGAAAATCAAACCAGCCCTGGTTAAAGAAGCGGGGATTTCTCACCTCCACCGCCAGAGTATGATCACCCCGGATGGCTGCAAAGAATTCCCCCAGTTGCTGTTGAAATTGTTTCTGACTCGACATCTTCTCCTGATTGAGGTATTCAAACTGCAGTATCAAAGGGCCAAGAGTCTCGCCCAGTGGTTCCAGCTGACCGATGAACCTGTGCCACAATTCCACGGAGAGATAATGAGGATTCGGTGTCAGGGTTGAAGACTTATCGTGTTGGTAGAAATGGGTGAGGGTGATGCTGTTGGGAACCTTGACGCTGAATCGGAAATCACTTCCGACGGACTGGCGGTAGGAAGCGGCATCCTCAGCTGCAGGCAACTTTACTTTGTCCTCACCAAATAGCGACCAGAACCACTGGTCAATTTCAACCGTATTGTAACGCTGTCCGTACTGAGCGAGATAGTCTATTCCCCTCTCCGCCGAGTAGACCAATCCACTCCAGGAGGGATACTTCCAACTGCAGGTGCCGATTCTAAGTTGCGTCATCAGGTCTCTTTTCGGATGCTGTAAAAAGTCTCTACCTTGATTCCGACAGGCTCCCCTGCCATATCTACGGTTTTTGGCCGAAAAAGAGCCCATTAAGGCCACTTTTCGCGGTAAAATCAGACATATGTGAATAATAAACATAAAGATAACTAGGTCCGACCCCAGATTGGCTCTTCATGCCACACCTGCAGCATCAGTTCATAGCGTTCCAGATCGAGACCGGTGTAGATACAGTTGCTGGTACCAAAGACATACCCCCCGCCCGGGGCTCCCTGGTTGAGTGCGCGTCGTACATCTGCGATCACCTCCGCGTCGGTCCCGTTCTGCAACAGGGCGCAGTTGACATTTCCAATCAGGCAGACCTTATCACCCACAAGTCGTTTGACCTCGGCCAGATCGACCCCACCCTGCGGGTCCAGACTATGCAGGGCGTGGGGATTGGCGGAAACCAGCGATTCAAGTATCGGCATGATGTTACCATCGGTGTGTTTGATCACATAGAAACCCAGCTCACGGTAACCGGTCACCAGGCGTGACAGGTAAGGGGTGATAAACTGGTCGAACATCTCGGGTGAGAGAAAGGGGGCATCATTGAAGCAGTAGTCAGAGCAGAGGCAAAAACCGTCTACAGTGCCCCAGCCTTTTATACGATCAGCCTTGACAAGCGCCTCGTCAACCCAACGAGCAGTCTGGTCCAACATTTTCTGTGGCTGGTCGGCCAACTGTATCACGAAGTCCATCATCTCCTCGCCACCGGGAAGCGAGTAGGTTGCATCTCCGTGGAGCGTGATCAGGTACTCGAGACCGGACAACTCTCGAACCTGTTCCAGCGAAAGCCGGGTATCCTCCTCACGCCAGCCACCAGGCGAGTGATAGAGCATGCCGGCTGTGTTAAAGCGCCTGGCTACCTCTACATGCAGGTCGGCTACATCGTGCCGCTGAAGTGCTTTTTCCCGGTCTGACATCTGACCCCATTGTCCATAGTGGCGCTGGGAGGGGTGGACCCGTCCGAAAGCCTCCATCGTC
>JADHUQ010000088.1 GCA_016784425.1 Candidatus Delongbacteria bacterium
ATCAAATGCGGCAGCGACCTGCCTACTGCAGAAAAAGAAAGCCCCGCGGATCAGCGCGGGGCGGGAAAACAGATTCGTCAAGTCAGCCCTGCGGTAAAAGGGTAAACTATAAAAAGCACCGATCATTACGATCAGGTGAAAATAATCGAAGCCCCCGCGGATTTCGCGTAGAACTCGCCGACAGTAAGCACACCTTCCACCTGCGGTATCAGATCGTCCCGGGTTAACTTGAACATATCCATGGCCAGTTTGCAGGCGAAAATTCCGGCACCGGCGTCGGAAATCATTTCCAGGAACTCACCCACCGGCGGTATATCCAGCTCCTCCATCTCCCGCTTCATCATCCAGGTCGACAGACTGGATACACCCGGGATAGCCCCAATCAGGGTTGGGAAGGGGATGGTCACCGGCATTTTCATCATCGGCATGGCCAGGTTGAGCGCTGAATTGCCTACTGTTGCCACCTTCAGGTTTTCATAGGTCGCCTTCATGACAGCCTTCATCCCGAAGAAAGTGAAAAACAGCGTCGCCTCGATCCCCTCCATCCGCGCCCCATTGGCCAGAATCAGCGCAGGATAAACTTCGTCCAAACCTCCCTTGGCGCAGATAATGGATACACGGCTGATCGGTTCCTGTGTGTTGCTCATCATATCTCCTTATTATAGTAACCTACCCGTTTGCACAGCTTCCGCTTTCTACACACAACCCTGCGGCTTGGTTATTCCAGCGATCCTGGCTGCCTTCTTAGCGGGGCCACCGGGGAAAAGCTGGTACAGTTCCTTGGTCGGCACACCACTCTTCTTGTTCAGCCGTCGTATCGAGGGGCCGGTACCGTTGGCTTCGAACTCAGCGCGCATGAAGTTGATCACCAGCAGGTGCCTGTCGGTCAGCTCCTCGATCCCCTCGGCGCGGGCTATTTCCAGGGCCATCTCTTCAGTCCATTCCTTATAGTCCACCAGATAGCCCTCGTCATCGACATTTACGGTTTTTCCGGCGATTATCTTTTCAGGCATTTTGCCCTCCTTTATCATTCTGTGGGTCGTTACTCAGACTTTTGACTATTGCGATTATTATTCCCAGACCCCGCTTCATCTCGGGGGTGTTGAGCTCTTTGATCAATTGCCAGGTTGAGTACTCCTCAACCCCCTGCTCAGTGGATGACGCCAGGCTGTTCAGTGCGTTGTTTACGCGACCCAGCACTTCAGGCCGGGTCAGCTGTTGTGCGGTTTCCAGCAAGGGGCTGAGGTTGTCCCCCAACCGACGCAAATCCTCAACCTGGTATTGCGAAATAAACCGATCCATGGCTTTCAGTAACTCCCGCAGAAAGTCGAAGTAGCCCTTCTGATCCAGTTCGTCCAGCTTCAGCAGGGTATCATTGAACAGCTCCCGGGCTACCGGCCGACCATCGGTCACGAAATCGAGCAGGCTCTCCAACTGGTTGATGAGACCACTGATGTGACGAGTGTGACGCACCACTTTTTTTGCCAGGTGCAGGAAATCACCGGTCTGGACAAAAGGTGCCACATCCTCCAGTTCGACGACGGCCGCCTGGAAGAGGTCTTTTCCCACCCGGTTGAGGTCATCCTTGAGTTGCGCCATCTCGTCACGCTGCTGCGCTATTGACGAGAGTTGCGCAGCGATGAAATCAAGTTTCTCCTCTATGGCTGCGAGGCGTGTTTCAGTTGTTAGCTCGCTCATCACAACCTCTTACCGGCCATCAGCATCTCCGACTCGATCGGTAACTCGGCCCCCTTCAGCAGCAGGTTCCAGTACATCCAGCGGAACATGACCTTTCCGTAATGGTTCATCCGGGTTTCCTCGAGCAGAGAAAATGGTCCGATGCCCGGCAGCGGAAATTTACCCGGCAGCGGTTCGGTGTCGTAGTTGAAATCGATCAGAATACCTTTGCCAAAACCTGATTCGATATAACAGTTGGCGTGACCGTCATATTTCGCCCGCAGTGGCCGCCCTTCAATGGCGCTGAGGAAGTTTTCCTGCAGGATGTCCGACTGGAAGTGAGCGACACTGCCCGCCTTGGAGCTCGGGAGATCGGTGGCGTCACCAATGACGAAAATATTCTCATATTGTTTTGACTGCAGGGTGTGTGGATCGGTAGGAACAAAATTGAGCTCATCGCCCATACCGGAGCGCTCGATAACTGTGTCACCCATATTGGTTGGAATAGTCACCAGCAGGTCATAGGGAACTTCCTGCTCCTCCCAGGAAACGATCTTCTTCTGTTCGGAATCCACCCGGGCGATGTTGAAGTCCGGGATCAGTTTGATGTTTTTCTTTCCCAGGAAATCCCCGAAGACCGCTGAAGCACGTGGTTTGGTGAAAGCCCCCGGCAGCGGTGTAACGAATTCAATTTCCACCCGGTCCCGGATACCCTGTTCGGTGAACCACCAGTCCGCCAGAAAAACGAATTCCAGAGGTGCCACCGGGCATTTGATCGGCATCTCGGTGATGTTCAACACCAACCGGCCACCTTCCCAGTACTTGAGAAAACGAGACAGCCCTTTAGCGCCTTCGATGGTATAGAAATCGAAAATGGACTTGTGCCACTCCGGCCCCGCCATCCCTTCTGTCTCCTGCGGATTTATCTTGGTACCGGTTGCTATAATGAGATAGTCATAAGGCAGCAGCCGGCCGTTTGACAGTATGATCTGGTTCTTCTCCGGTTCAATCAATTCAATCTGGGCAAAGATGGATTCCACCCCGGGCGGAAAATAATCCTGTTTGGGATTGACGACATCCCGCGGTGTGTAAATCCCGAAGGGGATGAAAAGAAAACCGGGCTGGTAGTAGTGGGTCTCGTACTGGTCAACGATGGTTATACGCCACTCTTCCTTGTCCAGAATTGAGTCCAGTTTATTCAGCATCATGGTACCGGCGGTCCCGGCACCAAGAATTACTAGATTCCGCATCTGCAGTATCTCCATTATGATGAATTATTGCTCTCTCTTACGTCCACTTATCCAGAGTAATGCTGGAAAAGTTGCCCATCTCAAACTGTTGACCGATCGGAAATCAGCCAGTGGAAACACTACAGAATCAGACGGTCAATCTTCTTCAACAGGTCTTTCAGGTTCTCACACTTTTCAGGTAATTTGTAGACTGCGCAGGTACGGCAATCAGTATTCACGCATTCCGGCCCCTTGTTGGCAGCTGTCCAGCAGGGGTCAGTAACTGAATCGTAAGCATCACAAACGTTGCGGTCCTCTTCCGAACAGCCACGAATCAACCAGCAGGGGGTCATTGCGAACTGAGATTTGATACCGGCGAGATTCAGGCCGTTCTCATCCAGATTCTTGCGAATACACCTGAGGCGGGCGATATCTACATTACTGAAGAGATGTCGGTTGGTGGAGGTGCGGTAGGGGATAATCAAACCGCGGTCAATGTACTGGCGGATGGAGTACACAGAAGTGAGGGAGAGTTCCGCTGCTACCCGCAAGGGGTACAGAGGCTGTGTGGCTGATGCCTCTTTCTGTTCTGTCACTACGTTGATCTCCAGGGACAATAAACTGTACCGTACTGTACAGATATTCTGTAGCATACGATACAGAATAATAGCAGACAGGCCTTTATGAAACAAGCCAATTCGCTTCCCCGCTCCTTTTTTGCCCCTACCGGTAAATATTCCCCGTTATAATCTTCAGTGACCTGCAAAGCTCCATAAATAGCATGACATACATCATGGCACAGGGTTTGCTTGACCACAGGTGACCGAACTCCATATGGGCAGCGGAGCTGGTGCGGACTGTTAGCTGAAATGGCCATTCAGATGAATAGATTTAAATCAATAGTACTTTCGTCACGTTGGTGGAATCCGCCACTCTGTCTGGCACTGATTCTGCTGCTGGCGCTCCCCGCTTCGGCACGATTGAAAATCCAGAATCTTCCACTTGCACTCGATGATATTGCAGAACAGCAATTCCGGGTGGAGGTGGAGGGTCTCTATTGCGCCATGGCGAGTGACAGCACCCTGCTGCATACGGGGCTGGCTTTCAGTTATGGTCTCGGTCCCTATCTGGCTTTTCGTGCCACAGTTCCCTGGCAACAGCACACCTATGGCAATGACCAGAAAATGGGACAGGGGGACGCCCTCGTCAGTTTGCTCCTGCACCATCCTCGACCATTTGGAATTGACCTGCACCTGGGTTGGCGTTCAACACTGAGGCTGGCCTCCGGTTATCGTGAGGAGTTTGACGGTTTCCCCAGCTACACCGCCGGCAGGATCGGTTTTGAGAACCTCCTGATCTGGGAATTTCAACGTCATCGTCTCAAGCTGGACGCCTGGGGCGGTTATTTCAGTGATCAGGCCTGGGAAAATCAGCGGTCTATCTGGGGGGCCGCCATGCGTTACGAGTTGTGGAAGAACAAACTGCTGCTGTTTGGTGAATTCGGCCACGAGGTCAATCTGGAGGACAAACAAACCGAGCAACAGCTATTTGCCGGTATGCAGGGGAATCTCCCTTTTGATCTGGGCTGGAGGGCCGGGGTCGAGCAGAAACTGATCTCCGGACAGGACTATCCCGGTCTGTTCGCGGCGCTGAGTTATTCACGACAACCACGTGTAGTGCGGGCGGTTGAACAGCGGCAACTGCAACCGCAGATGGTGCGACAGGCAACGGCAGAACGCTCAGACCCTGCAGGAAATGTCGGAGATGTACTAATGGAACTCCCGACCGGTATCCGACTGGCACTGCTGCCGTTTTCCGGAGAGTGCAGCCCTGACATCTCAGCCCGACTGTTGACCTGCTGCCAGCGAAGTTTCGGTCAGGATACCAATCTGGTGTTGATCCAGCCGCAAGAGGTAGAGCTGGCTTTGCATGAACTCAACCTGGTGAGCGGGGTGCAGCTGACAGAGGCGGCAATGCGGCAGCTGGGCTTATGGCTTGGCGCCGACTACCTTCTGACCGGTGATATTTATGAATGTGAATATACTCGCCTGGCAGGAGCCGGGATCCCCTGGCTGTTTCAGCAACAACGGCAGCAGTACAGAATCAGCGCGGTTGTAACACTTGCTGCCAGCGCGGAAGGCAGTCGATTACAGCACTCCGACATCCGGGTAAAACGGGAAAAATCACTGGCACCACACCTGTTCAGTTCACCGCGCCGCCGACCAATTCCACTCGATTCCCCGGAAGCGATGGCGTTACAGCAGGAGGCTGCTTCCGCCTGGGCGGAGCAGGCATTGGAAGACCTTTTCTATACTACCGCGATTCAATGGCAGGCGGATGAATAACACCGCTGCCAGGACTCGGGATGAGATATACCTGGAGCTGAAGATGATACAGTACGGTAACAGTCTGATGTTAGCAGTGCCGCGGTCCTGCCGGGTTCTGGTTCTACTGTTACTGCTACTGGTTGTCTCCTGTTCCCGTATTCCGACCCAGGCAGTTAACAGCGCACCAACCATTCAAAATCCAATCCAGGCTTCCACTACTCCGATACACCCCGGGCAGACAATCACCTTCACAATTTCCGTAGATGATCCTGACAACGATTCCCTCAGCAGCTCCTGGCAGGCTTCCTGCGGCACTATACTCTCCAGCTCTGTCGATTCAGCCCGCTGGCAGGCGCCCGATTCCACCCAGCCGGTACGAATCATCTGTCTCGTCAGCGATCCGGCTGGAGCTACCGCTGCGGACACCGGGTGGTTTGCCAACGAGAATCGCAACCCGATAATCAGCCAGTGGCGCACCATGTCGCCGATCCTGCTCAACGGCAACAGTGCCTGGTATGCCGTCACTGCAGGAGACCCCGATTCTCAAACGGTGCATTACAACTGGGAAATCTCCGGTGGCAGTGTCCTCGCTGCAGCAGGGGATTCTATGCAATGGCAGGCTCCGGACAGTGTCACGCATGCCTGGATCGCCGTGGCAGTGACTGATGAGTGGGGTGGTGAAGCAGGTGATACATTGCAGGTAGAGGTCTACCGGGAATTGGGTTGTGCCTGGATTTGCAGCCAGGGTGAGGGTGAAGTAGTGAAGCTCTCATCGCTGGGCGCGGAACTGTTGAGAATTCAGCGTTTTACCGAACCGGTAGCTTTGACCGTCGATGCCGAAAACCGCCGGGTCTGGGTGGCCGACCGTGAGGCGCAACTGCTCTGGCGGCTCAATCTGGACGGAGCAGTGCTGGACAGCCTGTCCACTTCAGGACGCCCGGTGGCGGTGGCCGCGGTAACGCAGGATGGTTCCTGCTGGGTGGCCGATGGCGACTCTTCCCTGGTGCGGCGGATCGCAGCCGATGGAACCACCATACTCAACACGATACGTGGGTTGATCCAGCCTACTGCGCTGGTAGTGAATCCCTGGACAGCGGAGTTGTGGATCTGTGACCGGGGCGCGCGTGTGCTTTACCGGGTGGACGCCGACCTGCCCCTGGAAACAACTGTAAACGACACCGCCCTGGTCAAGAGCATGAGCGGTTTCACACTACCGGTGGGGCTGGCGGTAGAACCGGAAAGCGGTGCCTGCTGGCTGGCCGACCGGGGCGCCGATATCGTCTATCGGGTAGCTGCCGACCTGTCCGACTCTTTAGCTGTCGGTGGATTCAGCGATCCACTGGCGGTTGCGGTCACCTCAGCCACCGGTGTCGCCTGGGTCAGCGATGGTGGTGATAGCGGTACGATCAGCAAGCTTTTCTACGACAACCTGCAACTGCAGATCACCGGGCTGAACTGGCCGCGGGCGTTGGCGGTTGATTTCAATGACGGTAGCTGCTGGGTGCCGGAAACCGAGCAGAATCGCGTCCTGCGCTATTCCGCCAGCGGTGAGTTGTTGACCACCACTTCCGGTTTCAACTACCCGGTTGCCATATCCCTGAATCGTGGTTTCTGATCCAGTCGATCCACAGCGACCACTTTCCGCCTGAACAGTCTGCTGCCACTTTCAAGGGGACAGTTTTCATTGTTTCCCCCTGTAATCCTTCCCTAATTATCGATCAGCTTTTGTATCACGTTGCCAGAGCCGTTGCTACATCCGCCAACCCTGTAAAGTTATGATCGGATCCCTATGACCCATAACCTGACAAGCGGCTCCCTGAAACGCCAGGTACACCAACTTGCCCTCCCGGTTATCGGGGGATCCCTCTTCCATTTCGCTTTCGAATTTATCGACATGATCTGGGTCGGACGCCTGGGGAAAGAGGCGCTGGCTTCAATCAGCGCCAGTCAATTTGTCGTCTGGATATTTCTCGCCACCGCCGGAATACCTGCCATCGGTTTGCTGGCGGTACTGGCGCGCCGTCATGGCGAAGGCGACCTGCAGCAAGCCCGCAGCCTGGCATCCTCCGGTGTCGGTATCGGCCTGCTTACCGGAGTGTTCTTTCTGCTGGTGGCGGCACTCACCCTCGATCCGTTCGTCGGATTGATGGGCTTGCAGGGGGAGATCCATCTTCATGCTCTCAACTATGCCCGCATCATCCTGGGGATAGCACCTGTCTTTTTCGTCTCCTTTGTCGGGGAGAAGATTTTCCACGCTTCCGGCGATACCGCCACCCCTTTCCGGGTGCTCAGCGGCGCTATCGCTCTCAACATTATTCTCGATCCGCTGTTGATCTTCGGCTGGCTTGGATTTCCCCGTCTGGGTGTCGAGGGAGCCGCGGTGGCAACCGTCCTGTCGGAAACGCTGTACATGGTGGTGCTGCTGATCATAATGGCCCGCCGTGGGTTGTATGCCCCGCAGCTGAGGGCGTTGCGTTTTAAACTGGAGCTGCTCTGGAAAGTTGTCCGCATCGGTGTTCCGCAATCATTAACCGGGATTATCTTCAGCCTGGTTTATATGATTCTCACCCGTATACTAACCGATTTCGGTCCGGAGCCGATCGCTGCCCTCGGAATCGGACACAGAGTTGAATATATCTCCTGGTTGCTGGCTATGGGTTACAGTACTGCAGCTGCGACTATCGTGGGGCAGAATCTCGGTGCGGGTGATATCGACAGGGTGAAGCGCGGTGTCCGTCACGCACTGCTGGCAGCAGTTACCCTCAGCGGAATTCTGGCGGTTGTCTACTTTATTGGTGCGGAGCATTGTGTACGGATCTTCACCGGGGAAGCAGAGGTGATATCAACCGGCAGCACCTATCTGCGGATCCTGGCATTTTCACAGGTATTCATGGCAGTGGAGCTTGTACTGGATGGTGCCTTCTCCGGCGCCGGTAATACCCTCCCGCTGATGACCATCTCGGTACCTTTAAGCGTCGCCCGGGTTCCACTGGCACTGCTGTTTGTGCGCTATGTGACCCACGATGTGAGTGGTGTCTGGTGGGCGATCACAATCTCAACCATAGTCCGGGGAATCCTGATGTACTTCTGGTGGTCCCTGGGGCGCTGGCAAAAGGTAAAAATATGAAACAGGTAACCATCTATACTGACGGGGCCTGCCTGGGAAATCCGGGACCTGGTGGTTGGGCCGCGCTGCTTTCCAACGGCGAGGTGACCCGGGAGATACATGGCGGGGAGCCTGCAACCACTAATAACCGGATGGAGATGACAGCCGCCATCGCAGCACTTGAAGCGCTCACTCAATCCTGCCAGGTAAAACTGGTTACCGACTCGGAATATCTGCGCCTGGGGATTACCCGCTGGATCCACAACTGGATGCGGCGCGGTTGGCTTACAGCCGCCCGCCAACCGGTAAAAAACACCGATCTCTGGAAACAGCTGCTGCAACTCACCCGGCGGCACCAGGTGGAGTGGTCCTGGGTCCGCGGGCATACAGGCCACCCGGAAAATGAGCGTTGTGATGAACTGGCACGACAAGAGGCAAACCGTTACAAAACCAGTGGTTGAAATTCTTGAGCTTTCCGAAATCAGAGCTGCTATATTAGCTGCCGTACATTAACTTGAGTTTGATCAGGATCGGTTTTATCCTGAGTTAGATAAATATCGGGGTATGTCGAGAAACCTGGAGGTGGAGCTTGAAGCTGATATTACAACTTACGGGGCTGCTGTTAGTGCTGCAGGTGGCAGGTGCAACACTCACCTCAGAACAGCAGTCGCTGCTGGCGGAAGGTGACCTGCTGGCCGCTTCCTGGGACAATCGTGGTGCTCTGGCTCGCTATGCCATGGTGTTCGCCGCGGACTCGGTGGGTTGGGAGATCAATCTGCGGATGGTGAGCAGTTCCATCAATGTAGCCGAAGATGCTGTCGGCCCGGACAAGGAACTACTGCTGCAGGAGGCGATGCGGTTGGGTGAACGGTTTACAATCATGTTCCCCGATTCGGCGCAGCCCTGGTTGCAGACAGCCATCGCTTACGGTCATGTCGCCCTGTTGAAGGGGGGCCGGGAGAAGGTGCGACTCTCACGTGATGTGGAACGCAACCTGTTGAATTGCCTGGAAATCGAACCGGAAAACTGGCGGGCTCGTGGTATCCTTGGTAAATACTACATGGAAGTCGCCAACCTGAACTGGGCTCTCAAAGCGGTGGCAGAGGTGCTGCTCGGTGGCCTGCCTGACGGTACTTTTGAGATGGCGCAGCGGGAGTTGCTGGAGTCGCTGGAGCTTAATCCGGATTATGTTTATGCCCGGTTGCAGCTTGGACGCACCTGGCTCTTGATGGGTAAGCAGGAGCAGG
>JADHUQ010000089.1 GCA_016784425.1 Candidatus Delongbacteria bacterium
GTTACCAATGCCTGTGAAAATGGGAACAGTGGGTGACAGAAAACTGAGAGCGCTTTTAAAGGAACGCAGTTGCCTCCGGAAAGCGTCCGGTTGATCGCACCATCCGTTGATCAGGTCCCCGGGAAAGAGGAGCAGATCGGGATCGAGTCGCCAGGCATTGGCTGCCAGCTGGCTCAAAACGGCATGGTTGACCCCCTCGACCGCGTGAGTACCGGCTCCGACCCCGGCACGGGAATCAGACATCAGGATGGCGCGAAAGGGTTCACCCGCACCAGGTAATGGGGGGGTGGTAAAGGTGTATTCCCGACTTAGGATCGTCTCGTCCGGGGCATTGAGTTCCACTCTGTAGACATAAGTCGTTTGAGGAGGCAAACCTGGCAGCTTTACTTCATGGCGTCGCTGGCCCTGCTGTGATACAAATGGTTCTACTCCTGCGACCAGCACCCTGGCATCCACCGGGCGATCCGCGGCGAAGGAAATCACCGGCAGCGGCAAACCCGCTTCAACCACGCAACTGTAAAATGGGGGGGCCACCAGGGTTACAGTTCGCTGGAAAAGGCCATTCTGTACGCGGAAATGTACTGTGCGGTGCAGGATCACTACCTCAGCAGCAGTCTCGTCCCAGATCTCAAACTGCAGAAACAGATCGCCCTCCTGACGCCCACCGAAATCGGCGATATCGTTGGGGTAGTGAGTCAGCGAGGCCAGATTCAACTCCGTTGCTCCATCCTGCAAGCGGGGACCCCGGCGCAAGCGTGGACGGGGGGGATTGGCCTCCAGTTCCCAGGAGCCGTAGTAGATCCTGCCCTCCAACTGTGGTGGTAAATGTACCAGCAGACCACTGACAGTACCCTGCTTTAAAATGCAGCGGTTGATATCGAACAGATCGCTGTATTGTAATTCGATTTCACCAGCTGGTCGCAACCGCAGTTCTGGCGGCAGCGTGACGTCACGCCCCAGCAGTTGTGCAGTTGCAGCCTGCGTGGTAAACCCTGTCAGCAGGAGGAGTAACAGACTGGTTCTGAACATGAAAGATCTCCACGGTTGTGAGGTTTGTAATGGTAAACGCTGAACAGCACCCCTGCAGAAGCTGCCGGAGGGCTGGCCTCCGGCGCACTATTCGGCGACGACCTGCAGTTTTTTGAAGCAGCTGCGCATAACCTGATTGGCATATTTCTGGTAGAGTTCGCGGGGATCCTCAGCCTGTATCTGGATCAGGACATTGAAGAAAGTATTCTCTTCCCGCTCCAGCGCTATGCGGACTCGTGATTGTGATACAGCCGCCAGATATGCCGCCGGCAGATTATACTCCAGATTCAGATCCAGCGCGATACCGCACTCCAGTTGTGCCACATGGTTTATCAGCTCGTTGCGGGGCAGTCCGGTCATCCGGCTGAAATCCTTCTCATGGTAAATAACTGCGTCTTTGATCAGCCCGCGATCAAGCCAGGTTTTGTAGATCTCATTGACAAAGGTGTGTATGCGGAGTGAAGCGGCCTGTTCGTGAAGCTGCGACAGGACGTAATTGGCCTGCTCGAATTGATGTGCTTCCCTCGGCATCAGTACCAGCAGCGCGGTGGCGTTAGATATTTCGTAGGAAATGGCGACAGGTTCCTCCGCGGCTACCCGTCGCGCGTGCAGACGGGCCAACAGCGAGGCGGTCTTGTATTTAATCCCCTTCTTCATCGGTCGCTTCCGTTGCAGGTGTTTTCTCAACCTTGATCAGGCCGAGCCGGTGTCCTTCCATGGTCAGTACAGTAAAACGATAACCGACCGAATCAAAGTGATTAGCAACTTCCGGCACTTCACCGGCGATATCGAAGATGAAACCGCCCAGGGTTTCATAGTCACTACTGTCGTCCAGCAGATCCTCATCGAACATCTCGTTCAGGTCGGAAATACTCAGGCGGGCGTCGATCAGGTAGGTGCCGTCACCCATTTTGCGGAAAAGGGTACCTTCCGAATCAAACTCGTCCTGGATCTCGCCGACGATCTCCTCGATGATATCCTCCAGCGTGACAATACCTGCAGTACCACCGTACTCGTCGACGACAACCGCCATATGAATTTTCTGCTGCTGAAAGTCACGCAGCAGGTCATCTATCTGTTTACTGTCCGGTGCGAAGTACGGCTCCCGCAACATGGTCGCCATGGAGAAGTCGGAGGTATCCCGCAACAGGTAGGGAATCAGATCCTTGGCGTAGAGAATACCAATGATGTTGTCCATTTTCTCCCTGAATACCGGAATACGGGAGTGCCCGTTACTGGTAACCACACGAACCAGCTCATCGAAACTGGTGGTCTCGATTACTGCGATTACATCGATGCGGGGGATCATGATCTCCCTGACCTGTGTGCGACCGAATTCAAAGATTGAGGAGATCATCTCTTTCTCCTCCTCTTCGAGAGCACCCTGCTCTTCCCCCACCTCTACCAGTGTTTTCAGTTCGCTTTCCGAAAGATGAATCCGTCCCCTTTTCCCGACCTGGCGTACCAATCCCCCCATCATCAGTTCCAGGGGGCGGATTACCGGCCAGAAAAGCAGCATAAAGAGTTGTAAAGGGGCCGCCACAACCCGGGTGAAGCGAAGATGGTTCTTGACGGCGATCACCTTGGGGGTTATCTCGCTAAGGATCAGAATCACAAAAGTGACAATGATGATATCGACTATCAGCGCGAGTAGTGGTGAGACAGCCTTTCCAACTATAATCGTGTGGGTGATCATCGCTGCGATCGTGGCAATGGCGATGTTCACCAGGTTATTGCCGAGGAGAATGGAGATCAGCAATCGCTCTGGTCTTTCGAGCAACAATGTGATACGCTGTGAGGTTGCGTCGTTTTCTTCAGCGAGGTTTTTCAACTCCAGCCTGGTCAGGCTGAAGAAGGCGGTTTCCGAACCGCTGAAAAATGCTGACAGCAGCAGCAAAACCAGCAGGATAACATTTTGCGTAATCATCAGCCTTTGATCCACTTACATACAGTTTTGAGTTGCCCGATCTCCGCCAGCAGACTGTCTTCACGGCGATGCATCGATCCACGCCGCCCGGGTGTGTCGTCGCTGTAGCCGGTCAGGTGCAGCAATCCATGTATCACCAGCCGGGCCAACTCATTGTTGGAAGAGACCTTATATTCCACAGCCTGCTTGCGGGCTTGTTCGCTTGAAATAAAAAGGTCCGCACTTACCGGATTGTCATCGTATTGAAAGGTGATGACATCAGTGGGACCCTTGTGGTTGAGGTATTGCTCATTCAGCTGGGAAATCTCTCTGTTATCAACGACAACAATGTTGACGACCGCCTCTTTCACCCCTTGTCGTTCCAGCACCTTCCGACCGATTCGGGCCAGCAGCGCCCGATTGACAGGTTGGCTGGATTCGTTATGAACTTCAAACTTTCTCTGTAACATAGTGGCTATCCTGCGTCAGTTACCGGTGGTGGTCGGTTTTGCTTTCTTGATTTCAACCAGCGCAGTGACAAATGCATCACGAATGCCACGCAGGTCCCTGATTGAAAGCAGGGATCCGTCCAACTGGCCGCTACTGACCTTGTCCTGTATCACGATATCGACCAGCTGCTCGATCTCTTCGATTGAGGTCATCTGCTGACGCAAAACCGCCCCCCCGACAGAGTCGGCCAGCATGACAATGGATGACTCCGCCGTTTGTGGCAGCTCCCCGGGATAACGGAATTCGGTGAGGTGTATCTCATTATCCGCACTTTCGGTACGGGCCCGCACCACCAGATGATCCAGACAGGCAATCCCATGGTGTTGCCGGATCATATCAACAATTACGCCGGGCAGATGGTTCTGTCTGGCCATGGAGACACCTGCCAGCAGATGCTTTCGTATCACCGGAGCCAGTTCTATCGCAGGTGGATCTGGCTGATCAATTCGATTTTCCTTGAAACTCTCTGCGCTGAGTGTTTTACCGAGATCCCGGAAATAGGCACCGGCTCTGGTCAGCAGCGGATTGGCGCCGATTCCGAGTGCGGCCGCTTCAGCCAGTTTACCGACCTTGATGGTCCGTTGGAAAGTTCCGGGTGCAGCCAGGGCCAGTTTACGCAGAAGCGGATGATCGAGACGTCCCAGTTTGAGCAGCTGCAGATCGCTGGTCACGCCAAAGATCAGCCTGAGCAGCCAGAGCAGCAACAGGGCCAGAATCGGCGTGGCAATAGAGTTTATCACAGCGGTAAGCAGCTCCTGTTCCACTTCCCTGGTCATAGTAAAATTAGCCAGGTTCAGACCGATGTTGGCGATGATAAATGCCAGCAGCAGCGCCAGGGTGGTTGCGAGTAGACGGCTGCGGCGCTGGAGGCTGCGGACAGTCCAGGCGGCTACAACCCCACTGAAGATGGCAACCAGCAGATAAGTGAAGTCATTACCGTAAATGGAGCCGGCCAGCAGCGCCATCAGGGTCAACAGGAAAAGCGCGACTCGGAGATCGAAAACCAGGGTCAACAAAACCCCCAGCAACGGTATGGGTGTGGCGTAGACACCAAGATCAAAGGAGAATTCCATCCGCACAACTGCCAGAATCAGCAGGAGTACGATTAACAGAGCCGACATGTAACGCAGATTACTGAAAATAAGGGGACGGGAAGTATAGAGATAGACAGTCATCAACCCCACGAAAATCAGAGTTAACAGAAGGCGTCCCAGCAGAGACCAATCCTCGTTGCCGCTGTATTGTTGTCTGGAAGCCAGTTTCAAGCCCAGGCTGCGGATCTTGCTCATCGCCTCCGGGGTAATTCTTTCATGGCGATCGACGATCAGTTCCCCGCTCTGCACAAAACCGCGGGCGATAGGTACCCGGTTGACCGCCTCTATCACCAATCGTTCAGTCTCAGCACTATTGTAGTAAATATTGGGTTGCAGCAACTGCCGCAAAGTCTCGATACCGATACGAAATCCGACAGGGTGTTCCAATTGCTGGTACTGTTTTTCCAGGCGTTCCAGTATCTGCGAATAAAGATCTTCCATACTGACCAGACTGGTCGTCGGCACGATCCGCTCAATTGCACCCCGGACGACATTGATCTGCTGGTAATCCTCCAGGCGAGCCATATCGGTCGTGCTGATGATAAACTGTCCGGCCAGGGCGTTGAGTACTCGCTGCAGCTGTTGCCGCAGGTGGATGAGTCCATCCAGATCCATGGTTTCAAGACCGGTCAGGTCAATATCCAATGGCAGCCGGGTGGGAGCAACAGTAGCGGTTGTATCCTCCAGCCGGTTGAACATCTGCTCCAGAGTTCCCCGATAGTAATTCGCCAGGGTATCCTGGGCATTGAATATCGGATTGATCGTCATCCGTACCGCTTCCCGGTCGCGCCGAATCTGGTCCTGACTTTTCAGTACTTCAAAATCGACCGGTGCTTTAATCGCAACCTGACTGACATCACCCACATGCAAATCTGTGTATTTGAAGCTGCGCCCGGCCGGGTAGAGCAGCGAAACCAGCAGGGAGAAAACCAGCAGAAGAATCAATTGCAGGTAGTTTTCCCTGATAAAAGCGCTACCGGTATGCCAGCAGTTTTTAATCCAGGCCATTGCTCTTCCCGTCGTTTTGCTCATAGGCGTCGATGATATCCCGTACCAGCCGATGACGCACTACATCCTCGCGACCCAGTGTAACGAAACCGATGCCCTCGATGTCGCCACAGATTTCACGAGCCGCCAGCAGCCCGCTCCGGGTTTGTACTGGCAGGTCCACCTGGGTGACATCACCGGTAATGATCGCGTGTGAGCCTACCCCCAGGCGTGTCAGAAACATCTTCATCTGGTTGGAGGTAGTGTTCTGGGCTTCGTCGAGAATGATAAAGGCGTTGTTCAGCGTGCGTCCCCGCATGTAACCCAGGGGGCAGATTTCAATTATGTCCCCATCAAGCAGCCGCTTCATACGGGTACCTTCCAGCATGTCAAACAGGGAATCGTAGAGGGGACGCAGGTAGGGATCGATTTTCATCTTGAGATCACCCGGCAGATAACCCAGGTTCTCACCCGCTTCCACGGCGGGACGGGAGAGAATCACCCGCTCCACTTCGCGGTTGAGCAGGTGCTGCAAGGCGATGGCAACGGCGAGATAGGTTTTACCGGTGCCTGCCGGTCCGATGGCGAAGGTGATATCCTTGCGACGGGAGAGTTGATAGAGCTCTTCCTGGCCGTGTGTCTTACAGCGGATCTGACATTTGGGGGTTTGCAGAATGGTGGCAAGCTGCTCGTACTGGGGACTGCCGTCCAGCAGCATGGCCTGGCGAATAATCTCCAGGTCCTCACGGTCCAGCTTTCCGTTGAGGCGAACAGCATTAACACACTCACGCAGAAAAGCGGCCAGCTTGTCAGGATACTGCTGGCAGCTGGCTATGCGTAGTTCGTTGTCACGCAGGACTATCCTGGCTTGGAAGAGTTCCTGGATATATTGAAGATTAAGGTCACCCGCTCCGAGAAAATCAGCCGGATCGACCGAGCCGTGAAGCGGGACGGTACTATCGTCATCAAATGCCATCAGCGTCCCGATCAGCGATTATACCCCAGCACGATCGCAGGGTAAAGAGGTAATGCCTACTGTCCGGCATTCTTGAGCACCTCATCCCTGGTCTTGGCTACTTCCTGCAGTTCAGCCCGTTTGGCAGCGAGCTCCTGTTCCAATTGCCGTTGCTCGGCACGCTTCACTTCCAGCTCTCTTTCAGCACCTTCAGCAGCAGCTTTCTGCTCACTGAGTTGCTTCAGGTCATCGTCCTTGGCGTACTTGGTACAGGCGGTCAGGTTCAACAGGGACAGCAGAAACAGACCAGCCATAATGTGTACGAAGGTCTTTTTGACAGTGCGCATCGTTTCCTCCTGGAATATGGCCAACCGAAGTAGGATGGATGGCCGGTATTGAATCGTGATTTCCTTCAGGGTTGGCCCAAAATCTGGTAAAGAGTCGAGGACAACCGTTATCCTAATAGTGCAATTAACGAATAGTGCCGTCACCAGTCAAGATTTTCAATAATAACACAATGGCACTGTTATATCATTTATTCCTTTTTGCCGCTCTCCGGAGGTTCGATCGTCCGGATATGGAGCTCCTCCAGTTGTTGCTGGCTGACAGTGGTTGGCGCGTCATCCATCAGGGAATAAGCCGCGTTCGTCTTGGGGAAAGCGATCACATGCTTGATGTTGGTCTCCCCGGTCAGCAGCATTACCAGACGGTCGAAACCAAAGGCGATCCCGCCATGCGGGGGTACGCCGTACTCGAAGGCTCGCAGCAGAAAGCCGAACTTCGCTTCCGCTTCCTGCGGGGAAATCTGCAACAGCTCGAAGACTTTTTCCTGCATTTCACGCTCGGAAATCCGGATTGAGCCGCCGGCAACTTCATAGCCGTCGATAACCAGATCATAGGCGCGGGAATGCAGCTGCTCCAGCGGGACACCCTGTTCCAACTCGTTTTTATCCGGTTGGGTGAACGGATGATGGGCAGCTACCAGCCGTTTATCCTCCTCGGAGTAATCGAACATAGGGAAATTTATCACCCAGGTTATCGCCGGCCGGGAACGGTCGATCAGTTCCAGCTCTGTCGCGAACTTCACCCGCAGGTGTCCCAGCACCTTGGCGGTGAGTGGTGGTTCCCCCGCCCCCAGAATCAGCAGATCACCAACCTCCCCCTGGAGCAGATCGGCCACCTGCTGTAATGTTTCCGTACCGGTGAACTTGGCTATACTGGAATTGATCCCCTCCGGTGTCAGCTTGATGACGGTGACACCGGGGACACCGAGATGCTTTACATAGTCGTTGAGCGCGTCGATTTTTTTGCGGGAAAAATCCGCCGCAGCGCCAGGTACCCGGATACCCCGGATCACTCCGCCGGTTGCCAGGATCTGCTCGAAGAGGGTAAAACCGCAATCCTGGAACAGCTCGGAAAGCTCAACAATTTCCATCCCGAAACGCAGATCCGGTTTGTCGGTACCGAACCGCTGCAAAGCCTCCTCCCAGGTGATACGGGGAAAAGGTGTGGGGATTTCAATCTGCCGAATTTCGCGGTAGACCCGCTTTACCAGACCCTCGACGATGTTGAAAACATCCTCCTCCTCAACGAAGGACATCTCGAGATCGATCTGGGTGAATTCCGGTTGACGGTCACTTCGCAGATCCTCATCGCGGAAACACTTGACGATCTGGAAATAGCGGTCCAGACCGGCCACCATCAACAGCTGTTTGTAGGTTTGCGGTGATTGCGGCAGCGCAAAGAAACAGCCCGGGTGAATCCGACTGGGAACCAGGTAATCACGCGCCCCCTCCGGGGTTGACTTCATCAATACCGGTGTTTCCACTTCGATAAAATCCTGTTCAGACAGGTAGTTGCGGGAGATAAGCGACAGTTGATGACGTACCTGCATATTGTGGAGCATGCGGGGTCGGCGCAGGTCGAGATAACGGTACTTTAAACGGGCTTCCTCGGATATCTCTTCATCGTCACGGATGAGAAACGGCAGCGGTTTGGCCCGGTTGAGCAGCTTGAGGGCGGTAACGCGAACCTCTATCTCACCGGTGGCCATAGCGGGATTGGCCTGCCCTTCGGGGCGTGCGCGGACTTCCCCTTCCAGCTGCAGGACATCCTCCATGTGGAGGGTGGCCGCCAATTCGTGCAGTTCGGTGGTTTCCGGCTCCACCACTACCTGGGTGAGACCGTAGCGATCGCGCAGGTTGAGAAAGATGAGCCCGCCCAGATCGCGACTGCGGTTGATCCAGCCGGCCAACTGCACGCTGCGTCCGATATCGGTGACACGCAGTTGACCACAATTTTCAGTTCTGAGCATAAGGTCTCCAGTCAGACAATCCGGTAAGGTCGTAATCCGATTAGGATCGATTATATGGTACTGGCAGTCACCAGACCCAGCCAGGGGGCGACCAACGTCGCCGCCACATCCACCACCTTGAGCAGCAGGGAGCGGTTCAGCAGCAGCTGCAACTGGTTATCACTATCGAGCAGGCGGGTAAGCAAAAGAAAGATCAGCAACAGTACCGCCCACTTGAACAGACCTGCCAGCAGACCGGACCAGCCGGGTCGTTCAGTTCGCTGCTTCCCCACCCGCTTGGCCTGCCAGTATTCGAGCAGCAGCCCCAACAGCAGGGTGCAGATCAGAAACAGTGCTAACAGCAGGGTGAGCCGCAGCAGGGGGGACCAGGCCGCCAACGGCTCCTGAAGCAGCCCCTGCCAGATGAAACCGGCGGCCGTCATCGCGACCACCATGACTGCCAGTTGCTGCCAGGCGACAGCACCGCGACGATAGCCCTCCCAGCAATACCAACCAAGCCAGAGTAAAAGCAGCCAGTCAATCCAGTGCATTTTTCCGGGAGTGTTTGTTACAGGGTTCAAGCGGGGCGCTGCAGAGCGAACGCCGCAGGTAAACAAAAAGCCCCCCGCTGTGGGGGGGGCTCCTTAGCGATTCATAAGTCTATTCAGTTTACGGTACTTCCGGCGAGCAGCATTGTCCTGGCGCTTTTTTGTTTCTGAGGGTTTCTCAAAGCGCTGGTGTTTGCG
>JADHUQ010000090.1 GCA_016784425.1 Candidatus Delongbacteria bacterium
AAGGAACATCCCCCTTGAGGACGATACGCGCCTTGTCGGTTCGCTCCGGGTTGGGCAGCGGTACCGAGGAGAGCAGACTGCGGGTGTAAGGGTGGCGTGGTTTATGATAGACAGCGCCCGATTCACCGATCTCCACCATGTTGCCCAGGTACATCACCCCGATCCGGCGGGCGATATGCTCTACCACCGAGAGGTCATGGGCGATAAAGATCAGCGAGAGATGGAACTCCTCCTGCAGATCCATCAGCAGATTGATCACCTGGGCCTGGATCGAAACATCCAGAGCGGAAACCGGTTCGTCGGCGATAATGATCTTGGGATTGGTAGCCAGCGCCCGGGCGATGCCGATCCGCTGCCGTTGCCCACCGGAAAACTCATGGGGATAACGGGTACCCTGCTCGGCGGAAAGCCCCACCTTGTCCAGCAGCCAGGCGACCTTCTCTTTTTTCTCAGCTTTGCTGAGACTGGTATGGAGATCCAGCGGTTCCTGGATAATGCCCTGCACCAGCATCCGGGGATTGAGTGAGGAGAAAGGATCCTGGAAGATCATCTGGATCTGCGGGCGATAATGCAGCATCTCTTTCTTTTTGAGCTTGACCAGATCGACATAGCCAGCCCCCTCCTGGAGCAGTACCTCTCCCTCCACTTCGACATCGGGCGCGGTCAACCGCAGTACGTTGATGATCCCCTTACCCACCGTCGATTTACCACAGCCGGATTCACCCACGATACCGAGGGTTTCACCGGAGTAAAGATCGAAGGTGACCCCGTCAACCGCGCGGACCTCCGCGACCCGGCGCTGGAAAACGCCGCCAAACAGTGGGAAACGGACCTTGAGGTTTCTGACTTTCAGCAGTGGCTGTTCCGGCATAGAATTATCGTCCTGTTCTAAACTTTATGATGCTCAGGTAGATGTCCTGTCATTCCCGGGTCAACCCGGGGCTATACCAGATGACATCTGACAAAGTGGTCCGGTTTGACTTCGCGCAGTTTCGGTTCCGTCGCGCGGCATTGCTCCTCAACCCGATCACAACGGGTGCAGAACTTGCAACCGGTCGGCATTTCCAGAATATGGGGCACCATCCCCTTGATCGCCTCCAGACGTCTTTTGCGTTGCAGGTCCGGCCGGGGGATTGACTGCATCAGACCGTGCGTGTAGGGATGCAGCGGATTCTTGAACAGCTCAAACACATCGGCGACCTCCTGGATCTTGCCGCCATACATCACGATCACCCGTTGCGAGGTTTCCGCCACTACCGCCAGATCGTGGGTGATCAGCAGAATGGCAGCGTCCTCCCGTTCCGCCTTCAGACGCAACATCAGATCGAGAATCTGCGCCTGAATGGTGACATCGAGAGCTGTGGTCGGTTCGTCGGCAATCAGCAGGGCGGGATTGCAGATCAACGCCATGGCGATCATCACCCGCTGCCGCATACCGCCGGAAAACTGGTGCGGATATTCCTTCATCCGCTTGGCCGGGTCCGGCATACCGACCGCGTCCAGCATGGCAATCGAGCGTTCATTGGCCTCTTTCCATTTGAGGTTCTCATGTTTCATCAGAATCTCATTCATCTGGACGGCGATCTTGAACACAGGATTGAGCGAGGTCATCGGCTCCTGAAAAATCATGGCGATGTCCTGGCCACGGTACTTCCGCATCTCTTCATAGCTGAGATCGAGCAGGTTGATACCATTATATTTTATAGTGCCGCTGACAATCTCACCGGGGGGGTTGGGAATCAACCGGTTGATGGAAAGCGCGCTGACCGACTTACCGGAACCGGATTCACCGACAATGGCCAGCACTTCACCCTTGTAGATATCAAAGGAGACACCATCCACCGCTTTAACGGTACCCGCTTCAGTGTAGAAATAGGTGTGCAGTTCGTTTATTTCAAATAGTTGCTCTGGCATGGTGTTACCTTAGTCTGGAGTAAACTTTGGGATCGAATGCTTCGCGGATAGCCTCGCCGATGAAGGTGATCATCAACAGGGTGCAGAAACTGGCCGCCATCGGTGAAACCACCAGCCACCAGTAACGGATGTCGGCAACACCCTGGTTGACCAGCTCCCCCCAGCTGGGTGTGGGCGGCGCCAGACCGAATCCCAGAAAATCGAGACCGACCAGAGTTCCGATATAGGCGATGACCGCGAACGGCATGAAGGTGATCACCGGTGTCAACGCGTTGGGCATGATGTGACGGAACATCACCCGGCGATTGTTGGCCCCCATCGAGACCGCCGCCGAGACATAATCCCTGGCCTTCTCCCGATAGAACTCACCCCGAATATAGTAGGTCATCCCCATCCAGCCGAAACAGGTCATCACCAGCGTCAGCAGAAAGAAATTGGGCTGTATGATCGAGCTGATGATGATCATGGTGTATAGAAAAGGGATAGCGGAAAAAATCTCGATGAAGCGTTGCCCGATAATGTCCACCTTGCCCCCGAAAAATCCGAGGATCGCACCGATTGAAATACCGATGGTATAGGCGAACAGCGCTACCACCAGGGCGAAGGAGAGGGTGATATTGAATCCGTACAGCAGACGGGCAAAGACATCGCGCCCCCGGTTGTCGGTACCGAGAAAATGGGTACCGTTCGGCTCGGTGGGTGGTTCGCTGGGGAGTTCACTCAACAGCGATTCGTTGGGATGATATGGATAAAGCGGCATCAGCATCCAGTTACCTTCACCCGCCTCCCTGAAGGTCACCTGAAGGTCGCGGTAACGAGCCTCACCGTGTACCACCTGGCCGAATTTCTCACCGGCGTGATACTGAAACACCGGGAAGAACAGTTCCCCTTCATATTTCAACATCAGCGGTTTGTTGTTAATCAGTAACGGCAGGAGGAAGGAGATGATGTAGAGGCTGACCAGCAGCCAGAGGGAATAGTAGCCCCGTTTCATCGTCTTGAACTTGCGCCACCGTTTCTCCATTATCGATTGTGATGTGGTTTTTCTGCTCATGGTGCGCTCCCGTTACTTGAACCTGATGCGGGGATCGATCGCGGCGTAACACATGTCGGAGGTCAGGTTCCCCAGCAGCCGGATGACGGTGCCGATTACCATGAAACCCATGACGATGGGATAGTCGCGATTGATAACGGCCATGTAGGAAAGCAGACCGATACCCTGGATGTTGAATACCTTCTCGATCAGGTAGGAGCCGGCGAGCCAGACACCCAGCAGACCGCCGATTCCGGTGGCAATCGGAATCAGGGAGTTGCGCACGGTGTGGAAGAAAACCACCCGCTTCTCGGAAAGCCCCTTGGCAAAAGCGGTACGCACATAGTCCTGGCTGAGGTTCTCCAGCAGGGAGTTTTTCATCAGCACGGTCAGGGTTGCGAACGCCGCCACCATGTAGGCAATTACCGGCAGGATGGTGTGGTGCAGCTGGTCAACGATCTTCTCGAAGAAGTTCATGTACTCAAAATATTCGGAGCGGAACTCACCCAGCGGAAAAACATCCCAGAAACTGCCACCGCCGAAATAGACCAGCAGCAACGCACCGAGAATCCACCCGGGGGTGGAATAACCGACGAACACTATCACACTGGAGATGGTGTCGAATTTGGAGCCGTGTCGCAGCGCTTTGGCGATCCCGAGCGGAATACAGACAAGATAGGAGAGGAAGAAGCTGATCAACCCGAAGTAGGCCGAAATATGGATCCTCTCCTTGATCAGCGTCCAGACCGGTTCAGCATACTTGTAGGAGACACCGAGATTACCGAGCAGAATGCCCCGCAGCCTCCGTTTGTAAATCTTGACATTTGGAGCGCCGGTAACATCGTCGTAGCTGAGCAGACGGGCGTGCCACTTGTCAGCAGCGGTGCCATCCATGTTGTAGACAGCAAACTCCTCATCCTCGGCCCGTACCAGCAGGCTCTCGGTCTTCTTGAGCTTGAAGATGCTCTCAGTGGCACCCAGCTCAAACGCTACCTCGTGGTTGTCGATCTCCTTGGGCCAGACACCCAGCCAGATCAGGTAGCGTACCGGTGCGGGATAATTGAGACCGTAAAACTCCTTGAGACGGACCTTGGCTTCTTCCGGGATCTCCACCATGGCCATATCACCACCACCACCGCCCCCCTCGCCGGTCAGCATCATCTGGGAGCGGATGCGGAGCAGCTCCTGCTCGTAGGGTCCACCCGGCACCATCTGCAGGATGGAAAACACCAGGATGGTGATACCAAAGAAGGTCGGTATCATCAACAACAACCGCCGTATAATATAGGTTGTCATAAAGCTTCCCGGCTGTTCTCACGGGGGGGATGGATGTCATCAAAGTAGACATCGGTGGTGCCATGCGGGAAGGTAAGGGAATTATCTTTCTTTGCTGCTTCCGTCCGGAGTGCCTGCTCCGGTTCAAACCACCAGAGGATCGGCAGGGAAGACCAGTCCCCGGAATAACCGATATAGGAATCGGGGTACCCGAACTTGTTCCAGTAGGCTAAACGCAAAGTATAAGGAGCATACCAGCCCAGAGCATAGGGGGTGAGGTCGAGCAGGATGCGATCAATCTCCTGGATAGCAGCGATACGATCACTCGCTTTGTACATCACATTGTATTCTGCACAAATCTCGTCGATGCGATCATTCTTGACACCGGTAATATTAGTGGTGCCACCGACATCGGCCATCGAGGAAGCGAAACTGGATTCCGGGTTGGGAAAGGTGAGACCGGTCCAGTTCTGATAATGGATATCATAATCGCGGTCATTCATGACATTCTTGAACATGGTCTGCGGTGTGACATAGCGCAGGTTGAGCTTGATACCCACCCGGGCCAGATCCTCCTGGAAGGGGGTGAAAATCCGCTCTACCGTCTGATCGATGCTCATGTCCAGCTCGAATATCTTGCCGTTCTTGACCAGCCAGCCATCGCTGTTGCGCTCTGCCCAGCCTGCCTGTCTCAACAGTTCGACAGCTCCACCCGGATCGTGGTGGACTACCGGCAGGTCGGGTGCTTCGTACTGACCGCCCGGATAGTAAGATCGCATCGCTTCGTATTCATTGAAGAACAGCGACTCCATCAGCAGCTCGCGGTTCCAGAGCTTCTGGAAAGCCTTGCGGATACGGATGTCATTGAAAGGTGCCCGACGCATATTCATCGCCAGTCCACCGATCCCTTTGACCCGGTGGTTGAAAATTTTGCGTTTCTGGATCAATCCCCGGTGGAGATAATCGAAAGCGGGATCGGCGGTATCGAATTCCTGTACCCACCACTGGGCGCGTGAAACGATATAGTAATCCAGCTCCCCTTTTTTGAATTTCTCCAGCGTGAGCCGATCATCCTGGATGATCACATATTTGATCTCGTCGAAATTGGCGTTGCCGACATTTTCCTCGTAACCTGACTGCCACCAGTCGGTACGGCGCACCAGGGTCAGTGATTTGCCCTTGCGCATCTTATCCTTGACGAAGACATAGGGTCCGGTTCCCGGCATCATGTCGAACTGGTATTTCTCCAGGTACTCCGCCCCGCTGATCTCGTCCAGGTGATGAGCCGGCATTATTGTCATTGAGGAGAAATAGAGAAAATGGCGCCAGTTCAGCTCGGTCGTGGTTACTTCGACCAGATACTTGCTGAGGACGCGCGGCTCGGTGTAACGACCGAAAAGAGTGTTGGAATAGGGCTCCAGGATCCCTTCATCCACCCGCAGGCGCCAGGAGGCGACAACATCCTGCGCTACAACCGGTCGGCCGTCAGACCAGCGGGCATCCGGACTGATCCGGTAGGTGAAAGTCATTTTGTCGTCAGATATTTTCCAGTGCGAAGCCAGGTTACGGGTCCACTCCAGGGTTTCGGCATCGAGACCGAGCAGGGTTTCATAAACCAGCCCGCCGATAGCGGTGATTACCGCTGAATTGGAGTCTTTGCCTTCGAGACGCAGTGTGGAGGGGAATTCGGTGAAACGCTGAACAAAGCGCCCCCCTTTTTTGGCCAGCGGCGAACCGAAAGAACGGCCGACATTGGTACTGAATCCGAGACTCTCGGCGATCTCCTCAAAACCAGCACCACCCAATTCAGCTGAAACAGCGGGATCAGCTCCAGGAGGGGTATCGAAAATCATGACGGATATCGGTTTGGTCCGCATGGAGATCGGTACATCACCACCACCACCACAATTGAGCAGTGTTACCGCGGCTGCCAGCAGCAGGGCCAGAACCGCGAACGGTGTAACTTTACGCCAGAGTATCATAGCTACTCCTCAGTCGTTATTGAGTCGATTGATTGATGCCTACCGTTACCAAAGAAAGCAATTGTATACAGGTGCCACTCACCCTGGTGTTGAAGCAACAGTGGATCCTGATGGGAAGTGCCTGTTCAAAGACCAGTGAACAATTTATGTTCGAGTCCGGGTAAAGGCAAGATGAAAGGGGAAGCCGGTTCCCCACAAAACCCGCTCTGCCAGGCAGCCGGAGGGCTGATGATGGCTTCAGGAGCGATCGTCGTGACTGATCGGTTTCAGATCGGCGGCGGTGCTCTGGAGGCGTGGTCCCCACTTGTCATAGATTTCGCGCAATGATGCCTGATGCGCGGTACGGGCAGAATCCACGGTGAGTTCAGAGACGACGGCGGCGCTGAAAAACTCCACCAGACCTTCATAGTCAGCCAGGGAAATCACCTCCGGGGCGATCCGGTTGTCCGGACCCATATTGTGATAGTTGTCCAGCGCCATGCAGAGCGCGGCGGAGGTCCAACCGAACTGCTGGTAAGCGGTGCTTTCACAGGTACCGCCATCCATCAACGCCCGTTGGTATCTGAACTCCGGATTCTTGCGGCTGATCTTCTCTGCCACTTTCACCAGCAGGCGGGTCGCGGCATTGTCAAACACGCTGAGCCGGTCCCCGGTGCGGATAATGGCACCTGAACCGATGCGGGCCACCGGGGTCTCCTTGGAGGTTTCCACCGCCAGCATGACGATATTGTCCGGCAGGGGTCGCTCCATACAGAAACCAAGCGCTCCACCGAAACCGATCTCTTCGGCGCGGGTAAACAGTGCATAGAATTCTGCAGGAATCTCGGCCAGGGCAACCTCCTCCAGTGCGGAGATAATGGCGGCGACACCGGCCAGATCATCGGCAGCGGGCAGGTGCGCCCTGCCATCTGCCAGAACCGCAGGTGGTAACTCCCACTGCCCGAAGGCACCGGTCGGTACCTCCTGCTCCACCTCAACCTGAAACCGCTTGGGGCGTAATCCCGGTTTGGTCAGCATTTCCCGCACCACCCCCCGCACCTCGCCCGGGAAGAAACGGGCCACGCTGCCTGGGTAATACTCATCCATGACATAACCGAGAAACTCCACTTCGATCACCCCCACCCCACCCTGCAGCACATGGAAGCCGGGATGATCCATATGGCCGGTTAAAGCCAGCGGACGTGCCACCTCCCGCTCATGACGATAGTGCGCGATGATATTACCGTGCTGGTCCCGGCGTTGGGTGACATGCGGCAGGGCCGCAAGCCGTTGCTCGAGATAGTGTATCACGTTCTCTTCATGGAAGGGAGCGGTAGGCAGGTTACAGAGTTCGATCAGGGTCTCGAGGCGACGGCTGGAGGTCATTTTCTCTCCCGGCTGGTTTGTATCACATTATCTCTATTTTCTAATAGTAGCAATTACGCAGCTGCTGTCTCAATCCTGCAGGGCGATCCGGAATCCGATCCCGTAATCCGTGGTGCCGGGAGCGCTGTTGTTACGGGAAGCGCTGCGCAGAGAGGAGGCGTTGTTGGTCCAGCCACCCCCACGCATCACCCGGTAAGCGCCACTGGCGGCTCCCAGCGGATCAGACTGGGGAACGGCAGGGTAACCTGCATACCAGTCATTCACCCACTCCCAGAGGTTGCCCGCCAGATCGTAAAGTCCCAACTGGCTGTCACCAGCGGGGTAGCTGGCGACCGGTACAGTCCAGCCCACGCAATATCCACTATCGTACATATTGGCATAACCACACCCGGGCGTGGTTTCACCCCAGGGATAAGTACGGTTGTCATTGTAACGGGCTGCCAGTTCCCACTGCGCTTCGGTGGGCAGAGTGTAGCCGTCGGCCGTGTAGGGATTGTGCCCGATACCGGTTGACCAGTCACCATTGTAGTATGGGGGGAACCCCTCCCTCAGGCTGCGCCAGTCACAATAGCAGGCGGCGCCATACCAGGAGACCTCCTTGACCGGATGAGTGGCCGGATCATAACCCGCGGGATAAGCATTCTGGGCGTAACTTGAGAGAGATTCCTGAATGGTGAAAATTCCGTCACTGAAACCGATTTCACAGTCAACATCATCGAGATCGAGCAGTTCCTGTCCGTAGGCCTGGACTGTGCTGCTGCTGGCGGTGACATAGCCATTGTCAAATGCCCACTGCAGCGCCAGCAGGTAATCGACAGTGGTCACCTCATGGTCACTGAGCTGGCAAGGGCTGGTAATTGTGACCTGGTGTTCAGGTATACCGTTGGTACCGACCTGGCCCATGGTGAAAGTCCCGGCGGGCAGGAGTACCAGCTCGCCGCTATTCTCTCCACTGCCCAGTACGACGACGCGGTAGAAAACAGCTGTGCCACTCTCCAGCGCATTGTTGTGAAAAAAGCTGGTGCCGGTTGTCCCGGCAATCCAGGTGTCAATCCCCGGGAGAAAGTGTGCTGTATTGGACGCGTGCACCTCGTAACCGGTGATGGTTACAGGGGTGTTACCGTTTTCATCGACGGTCGGCGCCGTCCAGGACAGGTGAACACCGCCATCCCCTGTCGTGATGGCAAGATCGCTTACCGCAGCGGGTGCTATACCGGTTGTGGAGGCGGGCAGTATCTGCGACCAGGCCCCGATGTGGTTCAGACCATCGATCACCCTCATGCTGAACCAGTAATCAGCGGCAGCAGCCAGTCCGGAAACAGTCGTAGTATACGTATCACGTTCCGCCAGTGCCGGATCATTAGCTTCACCCCAGAGCAGATCGTTTTCATCGACCAGGCTGTCTTCAGCAAAATAGACTTCGTAGCGGCTGAAGGTCAGATCTTCAGTTGGGGTGAAAAGCAGTGTCACACTGCCGGTTGTGGTGCCACCCAGTGCCAGCTCGGTGGCTTCAGGTGATGTGGTGTCGATACGGATCACGATATCATCACCGATACCTTCAATCCCCAGACTGTAACCCGGACCGTTTCCGGCGGTGTCGCTTGCCCGGAACTCCGCATGAAAGAGACCATCGGCTGGAAAGGTGATCGACGATTGTATCACAATGTACTCGGCATCAGTGTAGCCGCTCAACTCCTGCCACTCTTCAGCGGCATCTCCATAATCGAGATCCTGGTTCAGATCCAGACGCCTGGCCAGAGTGGCAGCATCAACCGTACCGGATGAATCCCAGGCGGTGCAGCCTACCAGAACAGTCC
>JADHUQ010000091.1 GCA_016784425.1 Candidatus Delongbacteria bacterium
ATCATCACCACTCCGGGGCGCTTCCAGCTGTTGACAGAAACCGTGGCGGTGCCGTTGGTGGTGTTGACGATCAGGGTATCACTGCCGGACAGTGCCCGGTACCAGTAACGGTTTGAATCACCGGCGATAGACATGCTGACTGAATCTGGTGCCGTAACGATACTGAAAGCTACCTGCACCTCCTCGGAGACCGCATACCCGCTGGGATCGAGCACCTGGGCGTGTACCGGTGTCTGTGACATCGCACCTGAACCCATGATCTCGATGACCGGATTATTCGCCAGCAGAACGATATTGGCCGGAATACCGGCGTTGAGATTGATGAAAGTGCTGGTGGTAATGGAGTCGGCACCAACATAGACTGTCGCGGTAATCTCTGCCAGACCGGAACTGGTGCCCATCTGGAACAGCGAGCTGCATTGCCCGTTTTCATCGGTGGTTCCCAGGGGAGAGATGCCGCCGAGGGTGGTTCTGAAACGGACATTGGTGCCGGAACCGACCAGGTTGTTCAACGGATCGTAAACCGTGGCGGTGATGAGGGAGGAGATAACACCACCCTCCTGCGGCAGAGACTGGTACTGGCTTTCCAATACGATCTCAGCGGGATCGCCGATCCCCTGGAGGACCTGGTAGGTACGGATATCCTCCAGTGAGCCGTAAGTCGCCGTAACTGTCAAAGTGCCGGTTGTGTTGACCGAGATAAAGTAGGCGGTGGCGACGCCCTGCTCGTTGGTTGTTGAGACGCCGGTAATGATACCCAGCGAAGCGGACCAGTGAATGATCTGGTTGGCAATGGCGTGACCGTTCAGAGTCAACTGCGCCCGGAACTCGGTTTCATCCGTGTTACTGGGATCGGTGTAAATCGGTCCGCTCAGGGGGGAGATGATCTCCAGGTTCATCTCGGACGATTCCGACTCGGTGATCACAAAAGTCTGGTTGGTCAGGGTAATCTCGGCAGCCGGATCGGTTACGGTGCCGGAGACCCAGGTGCTGTCATAGATGGTCGTCCCGTTCTGATCAACACCACTGGTGAAGGTGGCCAGTGCCAGACCGGAGGCGTCCGCCTGTGCCGAGGATGTAATCACCCCGTTACCGGGCGGGTTGAGGCCAAAGTTGACCATCACTCCAGCCATGCCGTTTCCATTCTGGCCGGTAACCTGTGCCCTGATCTGGTAATCACGGGTGCTGTCTTCCGGTACGATCTGGATCTGTGGTGAAGCCTGCATGGTCAATGAGGTCAGTACCTGGTGGCGGACTTCGATAGTGGTTGTATCCAGGGCACTGCCAGCCTGAGCCGCGATGGAGACGATGAAGTCTTCGGTGATATCCATCCCCTGGATTGTCTGGTAAATGTACTTGATCTGACCCTGGGCATTGGTGACGGTATCGGCACCAGCCAGGGCGAGAGCGCCGTCACTGCCAGCTACCAGCGAGATATCTATCTCAACACCGGGAATGGCAAGTGAACGGGAATTGAGAGCAGTCACCAGCAGCGTGTCGACCACGCTTGACTGCGCATAGTTTACATAAAGGATCGGTTGCGCGGCACTGATGTACAAGCGACTTACGGTCTGTGTGTTCTGACTCTGTTCCTCGCTACTGGAGACGACCCTGCGGTCACATCCAGTAAACAGCAGAAATATGATCAGAATCAGAGCAGAAGCTTTGAAGAGATTCTTTCTCATGATCCCTCTCCTTGTAGAATGTCCTGCAATAGCATTTCGTCTTCTATGCGTTGAATAACAGTTGGTTTGATGGGATGGAAATCCCCTTCCGGTCTCAAGATGTGTGGAGTCACCTCGATCACCAGGTCACTCTGGCTGATCTGATCTTCCGTGGAACGGAACAGCAGTCCGATTAACGGCAGGTCACCCAGAATGGGTACTTTATTCAGAACCTTTGTTTTCTTGCGATCCAGCAGGCCGGCGATAATGATTGACTCACCGTCCCTTACCCGGATAGTGGTAGTAGCAGTCCGCTTCTTGATCTGGGGAATGTCCTTATTGGGACCTTTCCAGTCAACGATGTTGGACACTTCCGGAATGATAGTGGTCGTGATAAAACCGTCGGAGTTGATTTTGGGCGTTATACGCAGAATAACGCCGACCTCTTCCTGCTTGACGGTAATCTGCTGCGTGTTGCCCCCCGCCTGGAAAACATAAGAGATCAGGTCGATAACTTTGATCTCCGCTTCGCGGTTGTTCATGGTGGTGACTGAGGAATTGGCCAGCATGTGTGCCATATGATTACGCAGCATATAGTTGAGGGTAATGTCAAAGGTAGAGAGCTGACGGGAGAAATGTCCCATATCCTTGATGTCGATCGGTTGAAACGGCATCTGGTCCGGCAGCTGACCGGTGTTGGTGGAAGCTTCCCCAACGACTACCGGTTCACCACCGGGTCCGACATCATTCTCGGCGATGATGGTAGTCAGACTGTTCAGCTTGGACCAGTCGATTCCAAGCAGCTGTTCGTCATTTATATTGACTTCGATGATGCGGGCTTCCAGGGTGATCTGGGGTGCCGGGCGATCCACCTGTTTCACCGCCGCTTCGATCTCAGCGATAACCTTGGGACTGGTGCGGACGATCAGCCGGTTACCGGAAACATCGACGGTGATGCTCTCAGTGAAATCGGCCAGCATCTTGGCGACCTCTTCAGCATCGGCGTACTGAAGAGTAATGACATAAGAATTGACGCCGACCTCCTGTTTCAAAACTTTGGGGTCGCCGACAAGTATGGAATTGCCCACGATATCATAGGCCAGACCAACGGAGCGGACTACCAGGTTGATCGCCTGATCAGCCGGAACGTCGTGCAGGTGCAGGGTAATCTTGTCCTGCTGCTCTACTTCCGGTCCGGTCACGATGTTGAGACCTGACTTCTCAGCGAGTATAGCCAGAACATCCGGTAACGATGCATCCTGGGCGTCGAGTGTGACGCGGATAGCTGACATGTCAATTTTCGCCGGAGCATCAACTCCGACTGCCGCCGGGGCGGCTATAAGTCCGGTTTGTCCCCAGAGCAGCAGCCCTGTGAATAGAAGAACGGAAAACCAGGAAATGTGTCTTACCAGTTTCATCCAATTGCTCCTTGGTCTAGTAATTATCTCTCATAGTTGCTCTCTCTTCAGCCAGCCGCTTGGAAAGTTCCTTCTCCAGTGGCAGGGTTAAAACGCGGCCCTCGGTACGGACCAGCATCTCAGCCTGGCGGATCGTCATCACCTGATACTTGCCATTGTCGAAGCTCTCCCCTTCCCTGACGATCAGGTTTTTGCCCTTGAGGCGAATAATCGCCGCCGGGGCACCCTGGTTGCCACTGGCGAGAATCGTGCTGCTCAACCGCGGCAGCTGTTCATGCTTCTGGGCATAGAATTCAGGATTATCCATGAAGGTCAGGTTCATGACAACACGGGTCAGATCCAGTGGATCCTGGGCCAGTTTAAACTCGAAGTCCGCCTGGCGTGCCAGACTCTCCTCCAGACGATTAACTGTATTCAACAGGGTGACATCGGTACCTGCCTCACCGGAATGAATGCTGCGATACAACTCATCCACTCTATCATCCAGGAAAAAGGCGCGATAGGCAAAGACGATTACCGCCAGTGTCAGCAGGATCAACAAGATATTCCAGATAAATGTTTTCAGATTGCTCATAGCTGCCTCAAATGGTTGACTTCGACCTGATCAGGGTCAAAGTGTTCAGGTGAACCATAAAATCGTGCTGTTGGATATCTTCCAGGGTACGGGCACGTATCAGTTCATTTACCTCGTTGATGATCCGAAAACCGTCGATCGTAACCATTCGATCGGATTTCTCCAGAATCGTAACCAGTTCGCTGAATTTGGCGAACGTAGTATGAATAGTCAGATGATATGGTGTACGGATGAAGTTCTGCTCCCGCTTGCGCTTGGCTGCCTCCAATCCCTTCAGGTTGATACCGAGCTGCTGGGTGAGATCAATAACCTCATTCATGAACGGAACCGAGGCGTCTTCAGCGAGGGAGTCCTCAATGGAACTGGCGAGGTTGCTGTTGATCAACTTCGCTACCCGGTCCAGGTTACTGTTGAGGATCTGGGCGGAAATCAGCTTCTCCTGTTCCACCAGCAGCTCCTGCTCCAGATCGTGCAGTTGCTGGGGTTTGCCGGGCAGTAGAATGGAATAGATCCAATACTGCCAACCTACGAAGAGAACCAGAATCAGTAAACCGACGATATTGCGCTTCATTTATATTCCTATTATCAATGCTTGTGCTATCTGTTGATCTGTTGCAGGTCACGGTCGGTATTGGTGCGGAAGGCGCGTGGTTTGAAGCGATTCAGCACCTCACAGACTACGTTGAACTTGAGGATAGACTCATTCTGTACAGTGATCCGTTCAGACAGCTGGAATTTGACACTGGCGAAATTCTGACTGAAAAGCGGATTGGCGTTCAATCCGTCAACAAAGTCCATTACATCGAATACCGGTTCACGGTTAGGCATGATCCGTACCACACCAAAGATATTGAGTGTGCCTTTTTCGTACTTGACACTGGTAATGGCAAGATGCTCCGTAACCTCCTCACCCAGACCCTGCAGTTTGCGTGCCCAGAGCAGACGGCTGTTCTCAAGCTCATTGAGCTGCATGATATCCTCACGGGAGAGTTGATTACCGGTTTCCCGCAGATGCTGAATCTCGTCCCTGACCTCTTGCAGCTGATCCTGCTTGTCACTGATCAGGGTGGTAAGCCGGTTGGCGTGATGCTGGGAGTACCAGCCAACTGCAACTGCTGCCAGTACAAAGACTACCAGAACGATCCAGCGCCCCAGTTCCATCTGCCGCTGCAGCTTGGAGACTTTGTCCTCGCCCTTATTGAAATTGATACGATACTGATGAACCACTACTCACTCCTCATGGCTAAGCCGACGGAGACGACCATATTGGCGGGGTTGCTATCTATCTGTTCCGCAGTCTCAAGGGCGCGGAAAGGATTATACACCTCAACCGGCAGACTGATTTTCTCACTCAGGTACTCGTCAAAACCAATGAGATTAGCACTGCCACCGCTGAGTACTACCAGGTTGAACTGATTCTGACCGGTTTCCTTAATGTAATAGCGCAGAGTGCGGCTGATCTCATCGACCAGTTCATCGATTTTGGTTTTCTCCTGAATTGCCAGTGCGCCCCCCTCATCCGGGGATGTGGACTGGAAGGCGGCGATCCCCTCCTCAATCTTGATCGCTTCCGCTGCCGAGTAGTTGATATCCCGCCGTTTGGCCAGCTCATTGGTGAAGTGATGACCCCCGATCGGAATATCGCGGCTGAAGATCCGGTCCTGTCTGCCGTCTACGACAACAGTGGTGTGGCGAGCGCCGACATTGAGGAAAATGATGACCCCCTCTTCCGGGTAATCCTCCAGACCGAAATAAGCGTTGACCATTGCCAGCGGCTCCAGATTGACGGCACCAACCTTAAAACCTGCCTCAGTCAGCAGATCCTCGTGAAAACTATACAGCTTTTTGGTGCTGGCAGCCAGCAGGATGCGCAACTGTTCCGGGTTTTGAGGATCCTCCCCCAGTACCTGGAAATCGATGATGGTGTCGCTCTCGTCGATCGGCAGATGCTTGCGGGCTTCAAAAGTCAGCGAAGTACTGAGTTCCTCGTTGGTCATCTGGATCGACTTGATCTCCTTCAGGCTGGTAGCCGCGCCACCCAGCCCGGTGACCAGGTTGGTTTTCTGTGGTTTGATGTTGAATTTGGTGATCAGTTTCTTGATGGCACCGAGTGAATCGATGCTGCTCAGCTTGGTCGGGTCGTAGCTCTCAACCCTCTCGTAGAGCGGCACCTGGCCGGTCTTGATAACCCGGTAACCCTGCTTGAGATGCTCCAGCAGTACACCTTTGACGGTGAAAGTGCCGATATCGAGTCCCAGAATATGATTCGATCTGCTTCCAATCATTAAACAGGTATCCTTCCTCTATCCACATAAATTGATTTACAATGATCTGACAACCGCCCCGCTTTTAACAATCCGCCTATAGCTGGGGCAGGCTGAATTCGCTCCGTAGTTCCTCCCAGGCATCCTTCTCAAAGATTACGCGGGAGGTCTCAAACAGCAGCTGTCCCGACGCGGAGGAGGTATTGGGGAAATTTGGTGGCGGAAATTCGAGAAAATTGTCGTCGTAATGATAACGCTTGTCGTAGCCGATGATACGGGGGCCATAGGGACCGATCGGTGAGCGGCGCACAAAACCGCGACGCTGCTGGACCACGGCACCCCAGAGATAGATGTTACCTCGTTGATCGTTGGTACCGGTTTGGCAGGGATTAGTCGTCGGCAGGCCGTAGGGATTGTCTCCACCGATAATACAGGAATTGTGCCAGAAATCTACTTCCACCACATTATCCATCGCCATCAGGGCGGCTGTAATCAGGATATGTTGCCGATCATCCACCCCCTCCACAGCATCGCAACCGGGAAGATTCTGACCGCCGTTGTAACCACCATTCTCCGCCGTAAAGGCGATGATGACATTCTTTTCTGAAACGATGCCGCAACGATTGTTGGAACCGGCGGGTGGCATCCCTTTATCATCCTCAACGGGATTACCGATCCAGTTGACCCCGTCAAAGGCGACATCATTATAGTAGACATCATCGACGATCCAGATAGTGTCGGAGGAGAGGAAGGTTACCTGTCCCTGCAGATGACCCTCGACAAAGAGCTTCCCGTTGAGGGAAACGGTACCACGCTGCGGTGAAGGCAGCGAGAGGTACTGGCCATGGGTATAACGGTCGGTGTAGAAAATCGTGTCACCATTGGGATAAAAATGATTATAAAGCCACTGCTCTATCCTCAACTGGTTGTTGCGGATGCGGATGGTGGTGGCAATCTCCTGCCAGCTTGCGAGCGAATCAATCATTGCCGGAGTGGAGAAAATAGGTAACCCGGCGTTCTGTCGCATGGCCAGGATGGCGTCTTCCGGCGGGTAAAGGATCCCCTGCCCGTCTGAATTGGGTGGATAGTTGGGGGTAAAACCAGCATGAAAGATGTCATAGTTCGGATTGGTGCCGTTGAGCCACACTACATCTTCTTTGGCGGTGGTCACCCAGCCCCAGAACTGGGGATAACCGGCGACACCGTTGATCTTGATGTAATCGTTGGAGTGCAGGCGGCCATAGATGATATCCGCCCCATAGAAATTGATCTCGATTTCCCCCCCGGGGTCATCTGAGGGATTCACCTCCTGGTCGGTGAAATACATGAAATTAGCGAAATTCTGCAGCTCATAACTGGCAGCCGCTCTCCGCTCGACAACGATGTCCTCCCGCTGGTAGGGATCAAAGTAGGTTACGACGCCGTCCACCATGGCGTAAAACGCCGCTTCCGATGAGACCTGAGGATTGATGTATTCTTTTTTCAGGTTCAGGTTACGGAAGCCGTAGTTGAATTCCACCACGCCGTCGTCGAGGAAATCGTAATCGGGTCGGAAGGTCTCCAACTGGGCGATACGGGGCGAGATGTCACCCCCCTGGGCGTTCTCCAGGGCTGTCAGGGAGCGGCTGATCAGGTCCGGCACGCCGTAGCGGGCCAGTGCCTCCTCCGCAGCGTATTGTGCATGCAGGGCAGCGCGTCGATGGAGGTAGAGGCTTTCGCGACTGGTAGCGTGCTGCAGGTAAGCAAAAGAGATGAGCAACAGCACCCCGACCATGACAATCGCCAGAAACAGCGAAAAGCCAGCTTCAGCAGTAGTGGGCAGCGGTTTTTGTTCAATCCTCATGACTTATCCCGATATGTTCTGTCGACTGAGATCCCGGTTATACAGGACGATGTTGGGAGCGAAGAAATTTCGCTTGAACTCTTTGTCGATAGTATAAGTTCCCTGGTCGGTTTCGTGAGAATAGCGGATCAGAATATCCAGGACGATCAGCGAGCCGTAACTGCCGGGCGGCAGAAAACGGGTGTTGTCAACCAATCCGTGAAATTGAAGTACTTCGATTTTCTCCCCCTGGCGCAGTCGCTGGGGTGGGAAGTAAGGATCCATCAATTGTGTGTTGAGGTAGACCCCATCCCAGGTAGTGGAATGCAGGACATCGTTGACATTGAGATCCTGTTCGGTCAAAGAGGTATTGACTGTGAAAGAGTTGCTCCCATTGACACGGAACTGCCGTGAATTCTTGACATACTTTTCAGCCAGACGCATGCTCATCTCACCATAGGTGTAGATTTCATGCATCTGCAGATCGCGCTCCATCTGATTCTTGGACTCGACCAGGGTGATACCGAGGCCGACCAGCACGATACTGCTCATCAGCAGTGCCACTGCCATCTCGACGATGGTTGCGCCCCGTTCAGAGCAGCGAATTGATGGCGGTGCGCAGCGATTCGTGTTGCAGCGATCCATCGGGCTCCTCCCAGGTCATATGAAGTTCAATTATCCAGGCTTTGAGGGGGAGATTGGCTGTCTCCGGGGCAGTGATAAATCTGCCCTGTGGCTCAAAGCGCCCCATGATCCAGTCAAGGCGGCTGCGCTTCTGTTTGTCCAGCGGAACCGCCGGCAGGTGCGGAATGTAAAGCTGTGTCTGGGTAGAAAAACCGCGCATCTTCCAGTATTCCATCTCGTTATGCAACGCCTCCAAAGCTCGCATGCGACGGCTGTGCTTGTTGAGCATCTCGTGTCCCTGATAAAGGGATTTGATCAGCCCCAGACCGGCGATAGTGATTATCAGCACGGCGATGATAGCCTGCCAGATAAAGACCGCGCCTCTTTCGGACTGTCTCACCTGCACGGAATTCATGGGGGTACTCTCTTCAGTTACTGGTACTGGTCTCCCAGTTCCAGGTCGAACAGTTTGGTGTTCTCCGCGATCTGTACCGCTTCCTGTCGGGTAATGAGACCCTCACGTACGAGACGCAGCAGGTCACTGTCCAGAGAATGCATACCCTGCTTGCCGCCGGATTGTATCACATTGGGCAGCTGGAAGATCTTGTCTTCACGGATCAGATTACGGACAGCGACATTTGCCAGCAGCACCTCGGTAGCCACGACCCGACCCTTGTTGTCTTTGGTTGGCAGCAGACGTTGTGCGATAACTGCTTCCAGCGACTCAGAAAGCATCGAACGGACCTGTGACTTCTGCTCGGACGGGAAAATGTCGATGACACGATCGACCGTCTTGGCAGCGCTGGGTGTATGGAGAGTGGCCAGTACAAGGTGTCCGGTTTCTGATGCGGTCAACGCCAGCTGGATGGTTTCCAGGTCGCGCATTTCACCGATCAGGATCACATCGGGATCCTCACGCAGCGCGGCCCGCAGTGCGTTGTGGAATGAACGGGTCGTGGATCCGACCTCCCGCTGGTT
>JADHUQ010000092.1 GCA_016784425.1 Candidatus Delongbacteria bacterium
TTCACGGTTAACAGATGACGGAAGTGTTCCGCCAGTCCGTGCAGGAATTCAACCAGGTCATATCCCTTGAAGACGAGATCATGTACAAACCGCAGGGTGGCGTCAAAATCACGCTTCTGTATCAACTGCTGGAACTGCAGAAAAAGTTCCTGCTGGATCAGTCCCAGGGTTTCCACCACCTGTTGTGTAGTGATGACCTTGCCGGAGAAGGAGATCAGTTGGTCAAGTACAGACTGGGCGTCCCGCATACCACCATCAGCCTTGCGGGCGATCAGGAAGAGCGCCTCTTCCTCTATCTCCACCTCCTCCTCGCTGCAGATAAATTGCAGCCGCTCCACCATGTCCGCCAGAGGGATGCGATGAAAATCGAACCGTTGGCAACGGGAGAGAATCGTCATCGGTACTTTGTGAATCTCGGTCGTGGCAAAGATGAACATTGTCCTGGGTGGAGGCTCCTCCAGTGTCTTTAGAAGAGCGTTGAAGGCACCGGTGGACAACATATGCACTTCATCGATGATATAGATTTTGTAATTGTAGGTGGCGGGACCGTACTGGATATTACCTCGCAGGTCGCGGATGTCATTGACGCTGTTGTTGGAAGCACCGTCGATTTCAATAACATCGAAGTTGGTGCCATCCAGAATGGAGCGACAACTGTCACAGACACCACAGGGTGCTGCGGTGGGCCCCCGGGTACAATTGAGCGACTTTGAGAAAATACGGGCGATTGAGGTTTTTCCGACACCGCGGGGACCGGCAAAAATATAGGCGTGCGCTATACGATCATGCTTGATGGCATTGACCAGGGTACGAGTCACATGATCCTGACCGACCACTTCGGCGAACAGTTGGGGTCGGAATTTGCGGGCCAGCACGAGATAAGACATGAGTCCTCGAAAAAACAGGGGAGTACACTGCGGCACATGAAGGTATTGCGTGCCGCTGCTACCTTCCGGTCCTGACGGGGTTCAGCAATCTTCCATTGCGCAGGACTCCCCAGTGGAGCTGAGCGGGTTCGAACCGCCGACCCCCACGTTGCGAACGTGGTGCTCTCCCAGCTGAGCTACAGCCCCTCTCAATGCGATCATCCCCAGCGTTGTCACACACACCGACCGGATCCAGAGCAGTACCCTGAGCAAAAAAACCGCCGGACGGCGTCATGCAGTGGAACTACCTGGTCTGGAATGAGCGGAAATGACAGTCTCACCTGACCGTTACTGCTATTTTACTGCCGGAAACGGTGTCAGCGGGAACTATGCCATCGCGGAGAATCAATATAGAGTGCAACGGCAGAGATGCAAGTGAAAGAGGCCGCAGCCACTGTTACCAGGCGAGCAGCCGCAGGAGAACCTGCAGATCGAGTTCGACCAGCCGCAAGAGCTGCTGAAACAGCACAACCATTACCGGTGCGGAGATCATCAGCAGGATAAGTCCCATCCCGATTTTAACCGGGAAACCGACGATAAAGATGTTCATCTGCGGTACTGTGCGTGCCACAATACCCATCGCAACTTCGGTCAGAAAAAGGGAGGCCATCACCGGCACACCGATACGCAAGGCCCAGGAAAACACCTGCCCTGACATACGCACCAGCTCGCCAAAAAGTTCAGAATCAATATGCATCGTTCCAGGCGGTACCTGACTAAAGCTGTCCACCATAACCTGGATCAGGAAATGATGTCCATTGAGACCGAGGAAAATAATAAGAAAGAAAATATTCTTCATCTGGCCGATTGTGGAGACCTGCAGACCGCTTTCCGGATCGAGTACATTGACGATACCGAAACCCATCTGCATACCGATTATCTGGCCGGACAGTTGAACCGCCATGAAAACAAAGTTGGAGATAAATCCGAAAAAAACACCGATGGCGACCTGCTCAAATACGAGACCGACCCAGTCATAAAAGGTGCGATCAGCGTAAAGCGCCGGGTCAATCCCCAGTACCGGCAGCAACAGCAAGGTCAAAACCAGCCCCAGAATGATCTTGACCCGTCCCGGCACCTGGGTGTAACCGAGCACCGGCATCAGCATGATCATGGTGCTGATCCTGATCAGAACCAGGGCGAACAGTTCCAGATTGGCAAATGAGATCCACATACGTTGCCTGCCGGGATAAAATGCTGTGATACGGGCTCTGATACAGGTACTAGCTTACACCCGGCATCAGCTCGAACATGTGCAACGTGAAAGCGAGCAGCTTGTTGGCAATCCAGGGTAACAGCATGACCAGGGTCAGAATGACCGCTATGATCTTGGGGATGAAGGTCAGGGTCATCTCGTTCACCTGGGTTACCGACTGAAAGATAGAGATTACCAGACCGACCACCAGACCGGCCAGCAGCATCGGCAGGGCGATGATCATCGCGGTGTAGATCGCTTCCTTCAGCACATAGATCGCCAGTTCAGGTGACATGTTTCATTCCTGCTAATTGAATCCAGCAACTACTGAATAGATCAACAGGTTCCAACCATCTACAAGTACGAAAAGGAGGATCTTGAACGGCAACGAGATCATGATCGGCGGTAACATCAACATCCCCATCGACATCAGGATACTGGCCACCACCATATCGATAATCAGCAGTGGCAGGTAGACCAGAAATCCGATCTGAAATGCAATCCTCAATTCACTGATAACAAAACCGGGAATAACAACTGTCAGCGGCAGCTCTGAATCGTTGGCCGGGGGTTGGAGATTGGCCAGTCGTACAAACAGGGCAACATCCTTATCCCGGGCCTGCCGCAGCATGAATCCCTTGAAGTAGTCACCCGCTTTAGTCAGAGCTTCCTGCTGGGTAATCTCCTTGGCCAGAAACGGCTGCAGTGCCTCATCATTAACCTGTTCAAAGGTGGGTTGCATGATGTAAAAAGTCAGAAACAGCGACAGGCCTATCAGCAACTGGTTGGGTGGTAACTGCTGGGTGCCGAGGGCCTGCCGGATGAAGTGCAGAACTACGATAATCCGGGTGAAGGAGGTCATCATGATCAGGATCGCCGGGGCGAGAGTGAGGATGGTCATGAGGAACAGGATCTGCAGGATCAGCACATAATCCTGTTCACCACTGGCGTTTTCTACCGAGAGGACCAGTTTGGGTAGTGCTCCCCCCTGAGCTTGCACCAATTGCGGTAATAACAACAGTACCAGTAAAAACAGTGGCAGAAACAGGCGTGACTTATACATCCTGATCGCGTCGGCTGAAAGCCGCCCTGAGGGTACCGGCAAAACCACCGGGTGCTGGAGCTGGCTGGTCTGCCTGACTGGTAAATTGCAGCAGCTCTTCCGCATTGAGCTCACCCAGAGCTGAGATGTTCCGCTCGGTAACACCAATCAGCAGACCCCTCTGACCGACCTGTAACAGCTGTATCATTTTACGGGGTCCGACATAGTGGTGCGCCAGGATGCGGATTCCGGTGCCGGGTGTATGTCCCCGCCAGCGGCGACGGGCTATCCAGGCGGTCAGATAGATCATGATCACAATGACAGTCAGCACGAGGATCAGTTTGAGGGCGAGCGCGGTCAGGGAGGGGGCGGCAGTGACAGTTTCCGCCTCCTGGGCAGAACCGCCTGCTGCCACGACCAGCGTAACGCTGATGGCCAGCAAACCACGCAGGATATTGTGACTGCGGAACCTGGTTTGACGCTTTTGCGCTGTCACGGAAGCCCCCTAAGCCTCAGCCAGGTGTTGCAGTCGCTCTTCAACTTTGAGGATTTCCGTTATCCGTACCCCGAAGTTCTCGTCGATGACGACAACTTCGCCCCGGGCGAATTTTTTCTCATTGACATAGAGATCGACCGGTTCACCGGACAGCTTGTTGAGTTCGATGATAGATCCGGCACCCAACCGTACCAGATCACGGATCAGCATACGAGTTCTTCCCAGCTCGATAGCGATCGGCAACTCCAGGTCCATGATGATCGATATCTGATCCAGACCTGTTGGCGCACTTTCTTCACCGCTCAGGGGGGGGGCTGTCTCTTCAGCTTTGGCCGGGGGCTCGGTGAACTCCGGAAACTCAGCCTTGTGTACTTCCGCGGTGGTTGTTTCCGGTTCCTCAGCAGCCGGTGGCGCAGGCGGTTCCACCTCCTCCTCCACACTTACCGAGGTGGAAAGCGTCTTGGTAAACCATTGCAGTGTTTCACGAGGGTAGAGTTTGAAGAAGATGTACTCCGGCAGTCCTTTGATTGCCATGCGGAAGGAGACAACCACCTGTCCTTCCAGATTCTGTGCAATCTCGGCGCGGGAGAGCAGCTCTGGTTTGCCGGGGCTGAACTCGACCTGTGAATCAGCCCGGCTGCTCAACTCCTTCTGCCAGTTATCCTGCATCTGCCCCAGCGCTTCGACGATTCCGTCAAGGTGCTCCTCCGGCATGAACTCGACGTTGCCATCACCCATAATCATCAGGTCGACAACCCGGGCGGTCAGCTCCCTTTCCAGCAGCATGGTTACGCTGCCGGGAGGACCGGTGCGGCATTCCCAGGTCAAACCGACCATCTCGTCTGCCATCTCCATCAGCAACCCCTCGTCGAGCAGACGGGTGGTAACCAGCTCCATCGCAACATCACGATTTATGATCGTCTGCAGGATTCCGGCTGAAGAGGCGGCAAAACCACTCTCGAGATCCTTGATGATCGCCTGTTCCATCTTTGAGAGTGCCTGATTGCTGAAATTCTGGTTGAGTTCGTCCATCTCTATTCGTCTCCAAAAGTTACTTCACATTCGCTGCGTTGCCGGTAGACGAGAAATCTTCTCGCCTCCAAAAATTACTTCACATTCGCTGCGTTGCCGGTAGACGAGAAATCTTCTCGCCTCCAAAAATTACTTCACATTCGCTGCGTTGCCACCACATGAGATACCGTACTCGTCCGGTCAAATGTCAATCCCTGTCCTTCCCGACAGGGTCAGTGGAAGCAGGACCGCTCAATCGTCAGAATAAATGAACTTGTCTTCCCTACCGATCTGGTGAATCAGCTTTACCGCCCGGTGCCGTTTGATCTTTCCCGGTACCCCGAGAAACTTCACCTCACCGTTTATGAATACCTCCAGCGGATCGTGCAGGCGGCGATCAAGTACCAGTACATCACCTTTTTCCAGCGCCAGCAGTCCTCCCACCGACACCCGGGTCCGCCCCAGACGTACTTCAATCGACATCAGCGAACTGTTCACCCGGGCTAAAACCGCTTCCTGGTCAACCAGTGTGGGTTCCTTGTTGCCACTACCTGTCCGACCCCGGTGAACCAGCAGTGGCAGCAACGGTTCCAGGATGTAATAGGGGATACAGATTCGGAGCGGAAAATGTCGATCCATCACCGAAATCCTGAAACTGAGGAGAGCGATTGTCTCACCGGCGGGGGCTATCTGAACCGACTGGGGGTTGGTCGCCATCGTCTCATAGGATAGATTGAGCTCCATCGTGGGGTCCCAGACTTCGTTCAAACCGGTCACCATACTCTCCAGCAACCGACGAATGATACTCTGCTCGATGATGGTAATATCGCGCGGTTCCGCCAGTACATCACCGGTACCTCCCAGCAGGCGATCCACGCAGAAAAGCACGAACTGTGGTTCCATCTCAACTGTAAGACTGCCGCTGAGATCCTCCTCCTCATTGTTGACATTCAAGACAATAAGACAGGTAGGCTCCGCCAGTGAAGTTGTGTACTCGGAGTAGGTCAGCTGGTTGATAGTAACCAGGTTGATTTCGACCATCGCTCGTAGTGAACTGGAAAGCGAGGTCCCGAAAGAGCGTCCGAACTGCTCATGAATATTGTGCAACGACCGCAACTGGTCTTTGACAATACGATCAGGGTGTTTGAAATCAAAAGGTTGTACGACCGCCTTGCGGAGCTTCAGCTTCGGTTTGCCGATAGTCTCCAGCAGCGATTCGATCTCGTCTTGACTGAGAAGTTTTCCACTCATTTTATTGCCGGATAAAATCAACGATATAGAGTTCGGTCAACTGCCCCTGGACCAACTCAGAGTTGATCAGCAGGAGTAATGTATCACGTAGCGCAACCCGGGTAGTGATGTCAGCCAGGGTTTCCACCGGCACGGCACCAAGATAGGTCAACAGACCGCTGCGTATGCGGGGCATCTTGCGGTCAAGTTCTGTGACCAGGTTGCCCTCCTTCGGATTGTACTCCCCCACCAGGCCGATCTTGACGATACTGCGACGTACCCCACCCAACGGATTGATGACAATATCGGCGAACTGGTAGAATTCACCGATTTCACGTTGGAGTGCCACCGAATCAGGCTGGATCGTTTCCTCTTCAGTAGTGATACCGGCGGCAGCCTCTATTGCCCCTTTCCGTTTGAACAGGTAATGTTCCAGGGTAAAGAAGGCAACCACAGCTACAACCAGGAAAAGCAGGAGCAGGCCCAGACCGATCACCAGTTTTCGTGTTTGTATGGCCATCATTTAACTCCCGAACGGATCCACCATCACCGCCCTGTTTACCCTGTGCTGCCGGCCACGGTTGCGACAGTCCGGCACAGCATTGTTCACCCCGGTTCCTGCAAACAATATGCCCAACTGGTGATGTCAGTTGTCAACATATATCTTCTTGTATTTCTTGTAGTTCAGCGAACAGTATAATAAATGAGGTGGACTCTTCAGGGTAAATGCAGTCCTAGGGGGCAGTTTTTTCCGGTGAGATGAGGTTCAATTCAGGAAGCAATGGTGTTCTGGCAGTGGTTGCTTTCTCGATGAAAATCTCCACACGCCGATTACGGGCTTTGTTGCCGGCGGTCGTATTGGGTACCAACGGGTGGAATTCACCGTAACCCATGCTGGCCAGATTGCCGGGGGCAACCAGGTTGCGACGGTAGTAGTACTTCAGCACCGCCATGGAGCGGGCGGAGGAGAGTTCCCAGTTGGAGGGATAGAGTTCTGTGTGAATCGGTGTATTGTCGGTATGCCCTTCGATAATTACCCGCTCATGGGGATACTTGCTGATGATCAGCGCGATCTGGTCGAGCACCGGTGCGACCGCGAGCTTGAGTTCGGCTCTGGCCTCATCGAACAGGATGGGGCTCTTCAGCACAAAACGGATCCCCTTTTCATCCTGGTAGTAATCGGCCATACTCTCCAGACCCATCACCTCCAGCATCTCGGTGAGTTCACCAATAGAGGTCTCCAGCTCCTGCTCCATATTCATGAACTCATCCATCGTGATGGGGGAGGTGCCGGTGTTGGGATCAAGGAAGCTGGTTCCCCCTTTGAGGGAACCGATCGCCTTACGGAATTTGATTCTTTCAGTTGTCGAGAATGAGACAATCAGCACGAAGAACACCAGCAGCAACGACATCAGATCGCCATAGGTGACAACCCACCCTGGCGCCATTATCTCATCGTCTACCTGTGGTTTGCGTTTGACCATGGCTAATCCTCGCTGACCCGCTTGCCGGGTGCCAGGAAAGTGTTGAGTTTGTCCTGGACGACACGGGGATTGTCACCGGACTGAATCGAAAGGATACCTTCCACCACCAACTCGCGGCGTTCCATCTCCTCTCTGTTACGGATGTCCAGTTTGCCAACCAGCGGTATCGCAAACAGGTTGGCGATAATAGCGCCATAAAAGGTGGTCACCAGGGCATTGGCCATACCGATACCAATCTGGGAGGGATCATCGAGGGCCTGCAGCATCTGGATCAATCCGATCAGGGTACCAATCATACCGAAGGCGGGCGCATAGGTAGCGATACCTTTCAACAGTCCTTTACCCATCTGGTGACGGGAGTCGGAAGTAGCCAGATCGATCTCCAGAATTGTGCGGATAGTTTCAGGATCGGTGCCATCAACCGCCAGTCGAATACCATCCCTCATGAAGTCATCCTCGATCACGGCAAGTTCCCGCTCGATAGCCAGAATCCCTTCCCGGCGGGCTTTCTCGGCGATGCTGACAAGTTGACTGATGGTATCGACCGTACTGGGCGCCTTATGAAGAAAAGTCTTGGTGAGGACCGCCGGCATCCGTATCAGGTATTCAAACGGAAAATTCATGATAATCGATCCGGTCGTACCACCGATTACAATCAGCGCGGCACCAAAATCGAAGAAGAATCCCCAACCAGGACTCGAGAGGATGGCGCTCATTACCAGGCCCCAGCCTACCAGCAGTCCGATGATTGTCGAGAGATCCATTTCCTACCTGTCGTTCGGCTGAAAAACAGCATCCTGTACTACGGCAATGATTGCAGGCAATCGACAGCCGACTGTCGAATCGGTTCCTGGTGATATAGCGCTACAGGTGTAAAGCCCGGTTTTATTGCCGATTGAGTCGTACTCTTGCTATCCATATCTATTATCGGGGATTTTTGAAAATACTCAAACTATTAACGCAGTTTTGACAAGGCGTAGAGCTGAAATAAAATGTTGCACTGAGTCCTGTTACTGAAAAAGCAGCGGCAGCCGAGCAATCCCATCGCTGAAGTCGCCTCAGTAACGGGTAAACCCTGCCTGTTGCCGACCGGTCAGCTTTTGCCGTTGCTGAAAGTGGGGTTTTGGCGGGCGTGGAGAATATTGAGCAGCTGACTGCCACTTCTGAACTTGGATTACCTCTCCAGCACACTGTGCATCATGTTCACTGCCCGCAAAGTCCGGAACTTACCCAATCTCTTAGCGCTTCTCATCGCTTCCCACAAAACCAGGAACTGACCCTATACGTCTAGCGCTTCTCATCGCTTCCCACAAAACCAAGAACTTACCTATACGTTTAGCGCTTCTCATCGCTTCCCACAAAGTCCTGAAATGCCTGGAGGGTTAGCGCTTCTCATCGCTTCCCGCAAAACCAGGAACTTACCTATACGTTTAGCGCTTCTCATCGCTTCCCACAACACCGGAAACTGCCTGGAGGGTTAGCGCTTCTCATCGCTTCCCGCAAAACCAGGAACTTACCTATACGTTTAGCGCTTTAGCATGATGGCTTCCTGCAGCACCTCGTCCGAAGTGCTGATCACCTTGGCGTTGGCCTGGAAACCCCGCTGGGCGATGATCATTTCAGCAAATTCATTGGCGATATCAACATTGGAGCGTTCCAGATGCCCGGAGAGCACTTCGGTGTCAAAATTCAGACCAGCTTTCCCTAACTGCGCCGCCCCGGAGGAGGCGGTCTGTCGGAAGAGAGAATCACCGGTCTTCTCCAGACCCTGGGGATTGACAAACCGTGCCAGTCCTATCTGGGCCAGTATCCGGGTGATGCCGTTGGTATAGGTGCCGTTGATAATCCCCTCCGAGTCGATAGCCACCGAGTCAAGCAGCCCCATGGCATAACCATCCTGGGAAGCTGCTACCGTCGTAGTGGGGGAGGTGGTCTGGGTGATACCATCAAAGAG
>JADHUQ010000093.1 GCA_016784425.1 Candidatus Delongbacteria bacterium
AAAACAGCGATCCTGACAATTTTACTGCTGGCCTCTCTCTGGGGGCTTATCGAGGTTTCCCTCGCGCCATGGTTGCGCGAAGTGGCACTCCCCTGGCGGGCCGCCCTGCTGTGCGGACTTGGTATGGGTTTGGCCGGAGTTGCGCTCGGGCTTTATCGCCGTCCGTTGCTCCTGCTCCTGATGCCGCTGGGAGCGATCGCAGTGAAAATGCTGGCGGTCCCGTTAATGGGTGTCTCACCACTCTGCCAGCTGAATAACTGCATCGGGATTGGATTGGAAGGAGGCCTGCTGGTCGCTGTGCTCCTGCCTGCCGGGGGTGCTCTCTGGCGTACCGTCAATCGCCGCTTGCTTGTGGGAGCAGCCGTTCCCCTGCTGGCCGCCGGCGCTTTCTGGTATATCGGCATGAGGGCGGAACCCTGTAATTATCTGCTTTCATTCAATACCGCCGGTGGTCTAATGCGTTTCCTCGGACAGGAGGGTGCCCGTTGGGCGCTGGTTTCAATACCCCTGTTCCCGGTTGGTTTCAGGGTGGGCAGCCTGCTGGCAAAACCGCTTCGACTGTGGAGCAGCCAACGTCTGCTGATAGTCAATACAACTGTCTCTTTGTTACTGGCGGTCGTCTGGATAGCCGGTGCCATGGCCACGATAAATCTCTAGATTGCCAGGCTCCAACCGGTGGACCCGTCTCATAGAAATTCAGTGCGGTGAAATATGATCAAACGCATTTTGGTTCCTCTCGATCCCTCCCCCTTTTCCCTGGCTGCCACCGACAACGCCATCGCTTTGGCACAGCGTCATCAAGCTGAGCTCACCGGTATGGTCATCCTGGATCTGCCCGGTATTCGTAAGGCTACCGGCCCTGTTCCTGCCGGGGCAGCGCACTATGCTGAAACCCTGAAGGATGTCCAGGAAATGGATGCGCAAACACGAATCGAGGGATTACTGGTTGATTTCAAGAAGAAGTGCACCGAAGCGGGGATCGCTCACCGGGAAGCGGAGTACCAGGGTGTACCGAGCGAGTTGATTCTTAGTTGTTCGCAGCACTTTGATCTGCTCTGTCTCGGACTTGAAACCCATTATCACTTTGAAACCAGCGATCGGCCCGGTAAATCACTTGATAAAATTCTGGATCATACCGCCACACCCATCTACGCTTTTCCGGCCGGGTGGAAACCGATTATTGGTCCACGCAAAGTACTGATAGCTTATAATGGCAGTCTGCCTGCCGCGAGAGCCCTTCAACGATATGCCCAGTTGATGGACCCCACAAATACACATGTCATTCTGCTGGCTGCTGATATGGATTGGGAAACCGGCAAGCACTACCTGGACAAAGCCGAAGAGCTGTTGCGGGCGCACCTCTTCACTGAGGTTCAAGCGGAGTGGACCTCGCACAGCGTGATCGAAGCTGTATCGGGACAGTTTCTGGCGGAGGTGGATGAGATAGTGGCGGGGACTCACTCCAGGCGGGGACTGCTGAAGTTTGCTCTGGGTGACATGACCAGCTGGTTGATTCGCGAATCTGATAAACCGCTATTCCTGGTAGCTTGATCCGGCGCCGTTATTGAGATGATAATTTCAGGCAGCCGCGATTCTCAAAACCGCAGCACCCTTAACACACCCGACAGCAGTTTAAACACCGCCAGCGGCAAAAAGGCTGGACGCTACCTGCGGATCAGACTCCTAGCGTAAGAGCATCATTTTTCTGCTGATGACAAATTCACCCGCTGTGAGACGGTAGACATATACCCCGCTGGCTAATCCGCCGGCATTGAAGTTAACCTGGTGAATACCGGCAGTTTGCAGACCCCGGGCAAGCAACCTCACCAGTTCCCCCTTGACATTGAAGACTGCGAGTTCGACCTGCTCAGGTCGGGGCAACTGATAATCGATAGTAGTAGTCGGATTGAAAGGATTGGGGTAGTTCTGGGCCAGCTGTAGTCCGGTGAGTGTAGTAACATCGGTTCCAACTGCTGCCAGATCGACCCAGGTCAGGGTATAGTCGCACTGGGCGTTACCACTGTAACTGGAATCGTATGCGACAACTGCGACATAGGTACCGGCCTCTGCTGTGGTGAAAAGTTGCAGGTCGTTGCAGGCGTTGAGCGGTAAGGCGGTCGCCATCACCTCTGGTTCACCCCCCGCTTCCGATACCAGCTGCAGTTGCAGATGGTGGTTCTCCTCCCCGTCGAGATCAAACAGGATGTCAGCGGCGGTAAAGAGTTCAAACTGGTACCAGTCTGTATCACGGATCCCCTCGGACTGGCAGGTAGCTGTACCACACCAGATCTCACCCGGGGCGATCGTCGTGTAAGCTGGTGGCAGGGAGTGGGGGCCGTCGTTAGGCTCCTCCTCCAGATTGCCTGACGGAGGGCACTCCACCAGTTCGCAGGGAGAGCATTCACCCAACTCCGTCAGGTTAAGATGAAAATTACCCATGGCGTCACCAGCTCCCTCAAGCAACAGGTAGTAGTTACCCTGAGCCAGGCATAGCTCCAGGGTAGACCAGCCGCTGGAGGTGTTGCTGCAGTCATCGTCATTACTCCACAACAGTGTGGCACAGTCCTCCGCCAGAATGTTCAGGGTAGTGTTGAAATGATCTTCGAAGAGCTCCTCTTCACAGGTGGTGAAGCGCAAACGGGTATCATCAATAATCAACAGCTGGTAATAAACATCAGGCGATGGATCCAGCATGGTGTTGCTGTAGGAGCGGGTGTCCCGCTCATCGTAAAAAGGAAAATCATCTACCGGAATAGCCGTCTCACAGACATCACCAGGACGTGGTGTCGGGTCGGTAAGAACCAGTATGTAATTGCCGGCACTGCCACCATAGCCGTCAATAACTATGTAGAACTCACCCGGCGATAGATCAACCTCAAGCAGCGAGCGCCAGGGATTGCCCTGGGAATCGTTGCAGAAATCATCGTTGCAGCCGACCAGACCCATGGTATCGGCATTATAAACATAGATCTTGGTGTCGTAACCCGACTCGCAGAGATCCATGGTGATAATGGCGCTGTGATACATTACCAGCAGGTAAACGACATCAGGAGAGCCAGGTGTGTCGTAAGGACAGACTTCGTGGTAGTCGTCATTGTACCCGGATGTGGTTCCCTCAACTGTTTCCCAGGGGAAAACCTGTGGGGCTTCGGCGAAGGTATCACCCCCCTGCCGTTCGCGCTCAGTAGCAAACACTTTAGCGCTGTTGGTGTCGGTGATCAGATGCGACAGCAGATCGGCCTGGAGCAGTAGCAGGAGCAGCAATAGATAACTTCTCATAGTTCTTCCGGGTTTAGTAGTGTTGTCAGGACAATACACGCAAAGTGACTCCGCGCAAGTGATCACAGCAAACAATCGCCTGTAGATTCGGATAAACCATTCAGAGGACTCACTGGAGAATTAACAGCAATATCAGCAAAATTCTAAATACAAATGTGCAGCTTCTCAGATTGAACACCGCTACAGCAGAGTTATTCCAGGTGTACTGGTCAGGCTGACTTCACCAGAACAGCTGCAGCTCGACGCAGCTATACACAGAGGCAAAATTTACCGAAGCTATAGTGAATAGTAGCCTGACAGCGAAATGTTCCTATCTTGACCCTGAGACCCTGGATAGTAACTCTTGAAAGGCTCCAGATGGATCAGGTGGATGTCACTATTATTGGTGCCGGAATTGTCGGGCTGGCTGCAGCCTGGCAGACAGCCGCTCCCGACCGCAGGGTGCTGCTGCTGGAACGTCACGAGTCTTTTGGACGCGAAACCAGCAGTCGTAACAGCGAAGTGATACATGCCGGCATTTACTATCCTACCGGATCATTGAAAGGGCGTTTCTGCGTTGAGGGTAACCGTCGGATATACCAGCTGTGCGAGCAACACCGACTGCCACACCTGCGTTGTGGCAAACTTATCGTAGCTGTGACTGAGGCTGACGAGGAACAACTGGAGGACCTTCGCCAGAAAGGAGAGGCCAACGGTGCTGAACAGCTGCAGGTGATTGGTCGCGAACAGATAAGACGGCTGGAACCAGCTGTCAATGCCCGGGCAGCACTACTCTGTCCCACTTCCGGTGTCGTCGACACACACAGCTTGATGAAGTTTTATGAAGCCAGTGCCAGTCAGGCTGGTGCTGAAATTGCTTATGGTATCGAAGTTCAGCGGTTGGAACCGACGGCGAACGGCTGGCTGGTCGGCGTGCGTGATACCTCAGGTGACAACTATGAATATGCCAGTCGGGTTGTGGTCAACTGCGCCGGGCTGGAGTCGGGCGAGCTGGCTGCGGCTGCCGGCATTGACCAGGACGCCGCCGGGTATCGCATCAACTATTGCAAGGGGATGTACTGCCGCCTCGGTAACGGCAAGGAAAAGCTGACCCGCAGTCTCATCTACCCGGTGCCGACACACTCCGGCTCAGTAGGTATTCACACCTGTCCCGATACCGGTGGCGGTATGCGGCTGGGCCCTCACGATGTCTGGGTAGATTCAATAGAATACAGCGTGGAAGCGAACCTGCGTGAGACGGTGTATCACGCTGTGGCTCCATTTCTACCTTTTCTCGAACCGGCCGACCTGCAGCTGGACACCGCCGGCATCCACCCCAAGATACAGAAACCGGGCGAGCCGTTGCAGGACTATATTGTTCAGCACGAAGTGGAGCGGGGATTGCCGGGATTGATTAACCTGATAGGGATCGAGTCCCCCGGTGTGACCGCTTCCCCGGCGCTCGGAAGCTATGTGGCCGCCATGGTGGACGATATTACTTTATAGGAGTCTATCCGGTATGTACCTGCGCCTGTTAATGCTGACACTCTGCCTGCTACCTTTCGCCACTGGTGGCGCCTGCACCCTCTGGGGATTCAATCCGGTGGAGGGTTACACGATCGGGGGGAATCCGACGCTGATAGCCAACGCGGTCGCGCAGATGGCCAACCTGCAACGACAGGGTGGCTGGGGCAGCAACTGGCCCTGGAATCATTATTCCGGTTGGGGCGCTGCCTTTTATGGCACTGAGAACTCAGCAGAACTGCCACCGGAGCAGCTATGGCGGGGTGTGGAACCGGCGTATGCAAGTTCGGCTTTTGATTCCGTTGAAATAGTCATTGCCCAGGACAGCGAGCGACAGGTGCAGTTGGCCCTCGCCCATGTACGTGCCGCCTCCTCCGGGGCAACCGGTATCCCCGATCCCCATCCCTTTGTCGCTCGGCGACCCGGTGCTGATCTCACCTTCATGCACAACGGCACCCTCAGTAAAACAGAACTGCGTGAGTTGCTGGGAGAAGAATGGCTGCAGGAACATCCACCGCAAACCTGGAGTGACTCCGCCTGGACCACACCCGAGGGATGGGCGCGGGTTGTCGATTCGGAGTTGTTCTTCTTCTGGCTGTTGAAAAACATCGATGAGCAGGGTGGGGATCTGACGGCTGGAATCCAGCAGGCGCTTTTTCTGATTCGCCAACTCAGCGGGGACCGCAACTTTCTCCTCAGCGACGGTGCCGATGTATATGCGTATCGGGGTGGAGGACCTGCCGGTTCAGCTTCAACCCCGCCGTCTCTCTGGTACCAGACCGGGCTGGATGACCTTGATAATCCACTGTATCACGCTGTGACTACGCTGCCGGCAGACACCAGCCAGGGTGGCTGGATCGCCCTGGAATCAGACCTGCTGGTTGTTCTTCCCAATGCAGGTCCTGTGCAACTGATAGGGAATATCTCGGGTGAACCTGCAACTGAGGAGCCAGTGTCACTTTTGACGCTGAGCAATTATCCCAATCCGTTCAACATTTTCACGACCATCGGCTGGGACAATCCTGAAACAGGAAATTTGCGGATTGTGATACATGATCTGCTCGGACGCCGAGTAAAAGAGCTGTATCACGGACCTGCCGGGCAGGGCAGTGGTAGTTGCCGCTGGTATGGGGATACCGCTAATGGAAGTCCCGCAGCATCCGGGCTTTATGTCGCCAGCGCTACTATTGCCGGACGGACAACCCACCACCGGTTGCTGTTGGTAAGGTAACCGAACACCACAGCCGAAATCACCACGAAACAGATCACGGCAAATTCTGAGAGCTTTCAGAGCGTGCCCCTGTTGGGACTCCTCCTCCTACCGCCGTTTCCGTTTGGTAGGGGGTGGGCTCTTGCGTTTCTGTTGTGCGGCCTTTTCTGTTGCCAGCGCCTTGGGTGGTGTGTGCGCCCAGTGCTGCTGCAGGATGGAGAGCAGGTTGAACAGTGTGTAGTAAAGGGTCAGGCCGGAGGGAAAATTATTGAACAGCAGCACCAGGAAAATCGGCATAAACCAGACCATCATCTTCTGGTTGGGGTCGGTTGCGGTCATCTTGGTCTGGAAAAAGGTAGTAATGCCCATCAGTATCGGCATCAATGCTACATGCGCTCCGTAAAGCGGTATCGCAAACGGCAGGTTGAATAACACATCCGGTTGTGACAGGTCGGTCAGAGGCCAGATAAAGGAAGCGCCACGCAGCTCGAACGCGGAACGGAAAACGATAAAAAGTGCAAACAGCAAAGGCATCTGCAGGAGGGTCGGCAGACAGCTGCCAAACGGATTGACGCCGTGCTCCTTGTAGACATTCATCGTCTCCATCTGCGCCTTGCGGGGATCATTCTTAAATTTGACCTTCAGCTCTTTCAGCAGGGGTTGGATGCGCTGCATCTCCTTCATTGACTGGTAGCTCTTATGTGTCAGCGGCCAGACGATGAGTTTGATCAGAAAAGCAAAGACGATAATGATGACGCCGTAATTGCTGATGACTTTGTTCAGCAGGCGGAACATCCAGAGGGAGAAAAAAGCGAACGGTTTAATTACCGGCCACATGAACTTCATCGGGCCCATGGTCGCTTTGGTCATCACTGTCTTTTCCAGACCCACCCCGGCTTCCTTCAGCAGTCCATGCTCCAGCGGACCCATGTAAACCAGCAGCGAGTCAGAGACATGATTGGCGTTGGGCATCCCCAGTTTCAGGTCAATAGTGTAACTACGGATATCGTAACCGTTAGCTTTGGCCAGGCTGCCGGTGTAATAGACCTCTTTGCCTTTCCCACTGAGTGGGATGATAGCCGCCAGAAAATACTTATTGCGTTTTGCCACCCAGTCCACATTGCCGATGGTCTGCTGGCTGCCGTGTGGACCCTTCTTGATGATGTACTCATCCAGATTCTTGCCGCTCATCAGTGCCATCGCTTCAGCGTAGTACATTTCCTGGGTGGTGTCCGGCTCCGTAACCAGCATTGGCGAAGACCAGTTCAGATCATAGGTACCATAGAGGAACTCATTTCCAAAACCGACGACATCCAGCGCTACTTCGATGTAGTAGGAGTCGGAACGGAAGAGAAAGCTCTTTCGTATTTTGCGACCACTCCCTTTTTCTTCAAGGGTGAAGGTTACCCAGCGCGACCCGGAGGTGCCTCGCAGGTCAACCCTGTCAAAGTCGGACCTGAAGATGTAAGCGGACGGATCGAAACGCCCCCCCTCGATGGTGAAAACCGGGTTGAGATTTGATTCCGCACCATCCAGTAATACAACTTCCTCACCGGTCCACGATTTATGCTGGGTGAGACCGAAGTGAATGATGGTAGCACCGAGGGTTGACAGTCGGGCGGTATAAAGATCGGTTCTTACTTCCACTGTTCGGGCCAACGCCGGATCGGTCGGGCACGCGAGCGAACCTGAGGGTACTGCCGCTTGCAGCGTTTCCCTGCCGGTGGGTGTGACCGAAGGTATTTGCTGTTTCCCCCCTTCATCTGTTGTTACAGGTGATATCAGCTCGGTTGATTCGACAGGGGTGGTTGTGTCAGACCGCTGCATATCCGGGAATGCTCGTTGCTGATACCAGTCACTCTGCATCAGCAGAAAGATAACCCCGATCAACAGGACGGCGAAAAGTGTTTCCTTTTTCATCACGTTCTAAAGTTCCCTCATTTCATCACAGGTTGCATACTTCGATTCTGGTCATCAGGGGAGATCAACTCCCCCCTTCGAAAAGGGATTGCAGCGCAAAATACGCCAGGCTGTCCGGTATAAGGCTTTGATAAAGAAATAGCGGTTGAAGGACTCGATAGCATATTCTGAACAGGAGGGATAGTAGCGGCAACTACTTCCCAGCAGCGGGGAAATAAAAAACTGGTAGAGACGAATTAAACCCAGTACCGGCAGGTTAAGCCAGGGTGGATGCGGGTTCACCAGCTCATTTTCCACGTTTGATGATGGGCTTTGCGGCTCTGGCGGCGAGATCGAGCAGATCCTCCCTGTATTCCTGCCAAGTGGGCTGGAGCTGGTTGTTCTTGATGTGGAAAACCAGATCGGCGTTTTCCGGAAACCGGTTTTTGTTGGTGCGGTAAGCTTCGCGCAGCAACCGCTTCTGCCGATTTCGGTAAACGGCGTTGCCACTTTTGCGTGAGATGGTGACAGCCATGCGGCGTCGATCGGAGGGCAGCCAGAAGAGATTGACCAGTTTCCCGGGCAGGCGTCGGCCGCGTTGGAATATCTCCCTGATGCGGGTGGACTGTTTAAGTCGCTCCCCCGCGCTCAGAGTGTTTTCACGCATCGCTGACAGACAGGCGCTTCCGACCCTTACGCCGACGGGCGGCCAGAATCTTGCGACCCTCAGCCGTGCTCATGCGGTGACGGAAACCGTGCTTGTTGACCCGTTTCCGGTTGCTGGGTTGAAATGTGCGCTTCATGCTGTCCTCTTTCTATTTGGATAATCTCTTTGACGCAATAGTGGCCTGGCGCGGGAGCTGCATACCGAAAACATAAATCCTAACACCAGCTACAGGTTAAAGCAAGGAATTCCTCCCGTTGGTGAGAATTGGCCCGGGTGCAACTGTAGCCTGGTTTTCACTCCCCTCCGGGCTGGAGCGTGCGGTATTTTCTTCGCCACGCATACCGAGCTGGTGTGAATAAGATCTCTTCTCCCTGATCAACAGGCTTGACATCAGCTGTTCCATAAGTGTAATTTCAATGCTGCCAGACAGGTGAAACCAGTGGAGCGACCACTGCTGCAACCTCGAAGCAGG
>JADHUQ010000094.1 GCA_016784425.1 Candidatus Delongbacteria bacterium
ATATACCTGGTCGTGATTATAGACGAGCTGGCTGACCTGATGCTGGCGGTTGGCCGTGATATCGAAGGACCGATCGCCCGACTGGCACAGAAGGCCCGTGCCGTTGGCATTCATCTGATCGTAGCGACTCAGCGCCCCTCGGTTGATGTCGTTACCGGCGTGATCAAAGCTAATTTCCCCGCCCGTATCGCCTTCGCAGTGCGCCAGAAGGTTGATTCCCGCACTATTCTGGACATGATGGGAGCGGAGAAACTGCTCGGTGATGGTGACATGCTTTACCTGGGTCCCAACAATCCGGAGCTGATTCGCGTGCACGGTTCCCTGATCACAGGACCGGAGATTCGCAATATACTGAAGCATATCCGCCAGCAATCGCGCCGTTTTGAGAAATTCCAGCTGCAGGATATCCAGCTGCAGCCTGGCGAGCAGGGTGGCGGAGAGTCCGATGAGCGGGACCCCCTGTATGACAAAGCCCTTGAGATCATCGTGCGTACCCAACAGGGCTCCATCTCTGTGTTGCAGCGCAAAATGAAGATCGGTTACAACCGATCCGCCCGTATCATCGATCAACTGGAAGCATCCGGAATTGTCGGTCCGGCTGACGGCAGTAAACCACGGGAAGTGCTGGTAGATGCGGATTTCCTCGATAACAACCTGGGTGATCTTGATGGCTAGAAAAGCTCTGCTTGTACTGCTGGTTCTCCAACTGCTCCAGTTTATATCTTCCACCAACCTGATAGCCGGAGCAGACCTGCAGCGGGACTTCCAGACTCTGGCACAGAGCTACGCTGTCGCAGTCCGGAATGGTATCATCCGGTTCGATTTCGACTACTTTACTGTTAACGATCTTTCCGGCAGCAGTGATACTATCCCCGGCGTTATCTGGCTGCAGGGTGAGCTGTTTCGCCTTGAAGCTGCCGGGAATCTTTTTCTCCAGGACAATCACGCCTTTTACCAGATCTACCGCACGGAGCGGCAGTTATTAATCGATCAGCTGCCCACCACTGATGACGGACTCCAGCCGGTGAGACTACTGAGCAGGTTGGAGGAGCATTTCCAACCAATCGCCTTTACACAGCTGCCGGCTGGGGGCAGGAGTTTCCAATTGATGCCGCTGCAGAGTGACTGGTTACTGGAAGCCTGGCTGCAAGCTGACGGCACGCAGATACTTGCTCTGGAACTGCAGGATATCAACGGCACCCGCACCGTGATACATTTGACCGCAGAGCAGCAGGTCGTTGACACGGCTGATACCCTCTTTCAGTTACCAGGCTGGACCGGTACTTTTGATATCTTTGATCTGCGAGGAGCCGACCGTTGAAAACCAGACTGTTGGCAACCACCCTGATCAGTCTCTTCTTTCTTTACCTGTTTATTTTTCAGACCGACCTGCAGGGCTGGTTGAACGGCAACAGCAGTATCTTACAGGCATTCTTTGGTCATACCCGGATAAACTGGCGTGATCTCTGGTCGACGCTGGGTAGTATCGACCTACGTTTCCTGGGGGCCGCCGCAATACTGTTTCTCGTCAGCGAACTGGTGCGAGCCTGGCGCTGGCAACTACTGGTGTTACCTGTCAAACGAACCGGTTACCATCTTCTATTCGCAATCATGAACATCGGTTACATGGCCAACAACCTCCTGCCGTTCCGCCTGGGTGAACTGATTCGGGCACACCTGCTGGGCAAGGAGGCCGGCATCTCGCGGGTTTCGGCACTCGCCACCGTAGTGGTTGAGAGGGTGCTGGACATGCTGGGATTGCTGTTGCTGGTCTGTCTCACGCTGGCTCTCTTTCGCTTTCCCCCCGATACGGTCCGTCCCGGTATTATTGCCGGACTGGTGGTGCTGGTGCTACTGCTGCTGCTGGCTTTACTGGGGGGCATTTTCCTGCGTCGCACCACCATGCGGTTGGCTTTTGCTCTGGCTGGAGCGTTCCCCCGACGCTGGCGTCGCAGTATCCTGAAGATGATCGATGCCTTTCTCGATGGACTGGAGATTCTGCGTAGTGCCGGTCACTACTTCAGCCTGCTTGTTTCAACAGTGTTGTTGTGGTTCTGCTATCTTGGCATTACCTGGCTCACATTTTACGCTTTCCACCTGAACAATGGTGACTATCCAATGCTGCAGGGCAACCTGGCGCTGGCATCGCTGGTGGTGCTGACTCTGAGTTCGATCGGGATGGCCATACCATCGGCGCCTGGCGCAGTGGGCACCTATCACGCGTCCACACAATTGGCCCTCTCCTTCTTTGCGGTACCGAGCAGGATCGCAATTCCATTTGCTATCATCCTTCACCTGACCTCATATATCATCCTGAGCCTGCTTGGTTTTTATTATCTATGGTCAATGCAATTGCGTCTGCGTGACGTCCGCCAGGATTTGCGCGAGGAGCAACAGGATCGACGCAATCAGCCCGACAAATTCGAGAGGTAAGACTTGAACGAGCGACACCTTGAACTGAGCGACTATTACCGGATATTTTATTCCGGACGCTGGTATATAGCCCTGGCACTGTTGTTGACATTATCCTTCACCATCTACCTGAACACAAAACTTGAACCGGTCTACCGGACAACCGCGACCATCATGATCAAGAGCAACGCCCCGGAGGGGAACATCTTCCTCAACCAGGAGTTCGAATTACCTGCCAAGATGGAGGATCAGCTCCAGCTGTTACGCAGTCGCAACCTGGCTCGGAAAGTAATCGACGCGGCCTCCTACTCCCAGTGGGCGGATAACCTGGAGATCCTGCATTCGCCAACGCGGGCTCGTACTGTGGGGGAGTCGATCAGCATCCTGCAGCGCACGCTTTACCTGGAGCCGGTCAAGAATTCCAACTTCATCCACATCAGTATTGAAGCGGGTACCCCGTTTGAGGCGCAGTACCTGACCAACACCGTCACTGAGGAATTCTATCAGCAGAACCAGGATTTCAGCAAAGGACGCTTCAATGAGTTGAAGGTTTTTCTACAGGAACAGATTGTAATTGTTTCCAGCAAACTGCAGAGTGCCGAGGAGCAGCTGCGTCTGTTCAAGGAGGAGCATCGGGTTGCAGTGCTGGATACCGAGACTGCTATTCTGGTGCAGTCGCTGGCTACCCTGACTTCTCAACTCAACGCGATTCGTATCGATATTCGCGCAAACGAGGAAGCTTTGCGCAGCCTGCGTGAGCAGTATCTGCAGGGTAAAAGCACTATGGTCGAAGATGTGATACAAACCTCTACCCCGATTATCGAGGAGCTGCTGACACAGATCGGGCGCAAGCAGACCAGGATCGCCAACCTGCAATCCAAGCTGGATGAACCCGGCTCACAGGAAATGGTGCGAAAACTGGAATTGGAGATTAAACAGATTCGCGAGACTCTCACCGTCGAGACGCGCCAACTGGCTGAATCCGGACTGGGTATCGGTGATCCGATCAAGAACATGCAGGAGCTGTTTGACGAGATTATCGATCTGGAAGTCAGTAATAAAACGCTCCACGCGCGTGAAGAAGCTCTGGTGCAGGTTACAGCCAGGTATGAAACCAAGTTGGAGGAGTTGCCGGAGACCAGCCTGTTGCTGGCCCGACTGGAACGGGACCGGGAGCTGAACGAGAAGATCTATTCGATGTTGATGGAGCGCTATGAGGAGACTCAGATTCTGGCGGCCGGTAAAATGGGGTCGGTACATATCGTCGACAGAGCTATAAATCCTGGTTCACCCATCAAACCCAACAAACGGCTCAACATCATACTGGCGATTGTAGTCGGCCTGCTGCTGGGGGTTGGATTCTCCTTTCTACTCTTCCTGCTCGACTCTCGAGTAAGGACTATTGAGGATGTCGCCCGGCTTGACATAAAGCTGCTCGGTACGGTTCCGTTTATCGATTCACAAAAGATCGAACGACGGTTACGGGAGGTGAAGGATCAACTTGAACCGATCGAAGAGAAGCGGATATCAGCCCGTCTGATAACGCATTTCGCACCAAAATCTCCCATTTCGGAGGCATATCGGTCTCTCCGTACGAACATCATGTTCTCCAACGAGGAACACCCACCCAAGGTTATGCTCTTCACCTCCAGTGCGGTGCAGGAGGGAAAAACTCTGACCGGCGCTAACCTGGGTGTAGTCTTTGCGCAGACCGGCGAACGGATGTTGATTATCGACTGTGATATGAGACGTCCCACGATGCACCGTGTCTTCAACCTGCGTCGCACACCGGGATTGTCCAATCTCCTCGCCGGTGATTGTACCCTCGAGCAGGCAATTGTTCCGACCGATATCGGCAACCTGTCGGTCTTACCGGCAGGCGAGATTCCCGCCAACCCTTCCGAACTATTGGCTTCTCAACGTATGAGGGATCTGCTCACCGAATTGCGTGACAATTATGATTATATTCTGCTGGATACGCCACCGGTAGTCGCTGTCACCGATGCCGCGGTGCTTTCCCGGCTGGTCGACGCCGTAGGTATCGTTGTTGCCTCGGGAAAAGTCCACCGTCGTGAGGTACGCACCGCACTGCAACAGATGCAGAATGTACGCGCCAAACTGATGGGTGTGGTGCTCAACAGCCTTAATATGCGTCAACTCTATGGCCCATATTACTACTACTACCACTACTACAACTACTACTACTACTACGGAACCGATCAGGTCCGCCATAAACAGAGACGTAAACAAAATCGCCGTCGGCGTAAAGAGGCCGTCTAGTCTGATGGACCTTATTCTGGTTGCCTCTGCAGCTCGGCGTAAGGAGACAGTTATTGAGAATCCCGGTTTAGGAGCGGCGTGGTTTATAAACGCAAACAAGGTGTATGATTGGAACCGGAACATTAGTACTGAAAGCACCCGCCAAGATCAACTTCGGTCTGGATATCCTCCACCGGCGGGAGGATGGTTATCACGAACTGAAAACCATGCTGGTGCCGATCTCTCTGGCTGACACTTTACGAATCCAGATAGCTGCGCGTGAACAGTTCAGTTGCAGTGATACAACTCTGCCACAGGATGCCGGTAATCTGGTAATCAGAGCCTTGCGACTGTTTGAAGAGAGCAGCGGGATTGCTACCTCACTGAATATACATCTGGAAAAGCGGATACCGACCGGTGCCGGTCTGGGTGGTGGCAGCAGTGATGCAGCCGCATTGCTGCGTGGAGTCAACCAGCTTTATGGAAAACCGTTGTCCCGAGACGAGCTGTTGGAACTGGCCGCCCTGCTTGGTTCCGACATCCCCTTTTTCCTGTATGACTGCCCCTGCTACGCTACCGGGCGGGGTGAAATGCTGGTTCCGACATTGTTTCCATCCCTGCCAGGTCTGATAGTTTTTCCCGGTTTCCCGGTTTCTACGGCAATTGCTTATCAGGCCGTCGATTTATCCTTGACTTCCGGCAGCCGTTTCGTCAGTTTAAAAGGTTTTCAACGAAGTGATCTTGCCAGCGCCGGCTGGCGTGATGACATCAGCAATGATTTCGAGTCGGTTATCTTCCGCCTGCATCCGGAACTGGGCGATCTGAAGAAAAAACTGTATGATAGTGGCGCAGGCTATGTTTCACTGAGCGGCAGCGGATCTGCCGTTTATGCTCTTTATGAATCCCGGCAGATTGGGGATGAAGCCCGGCTGATGATACCGGCCAACTGGTCCGTCTTCAGCATTGAAACGCTGTTACATGGTACTGGCCTCCCACGGGAAATTTGATTCTCACCTGTCGCCGTGGGCTGTGCGGCTGTGAATCCGTTTTGCCAGTCTGCATTATAATGGGGCGTCGTCAAGTGGTAAGACACAGGGTTTTGGTCCCTGCATTCGGAGGTTCGAATCCTTCCGCCCCAGTCTGGTGATGCTCAGAAAAGCAGCGTATGTCTGGAGAGCTGCAGGCATCACCTCGTGATGCTCAGAAAAATCAGCACATGTCTGGAGAGCTGCAGGCATCACTTTCTGTTTTCTAATTAGTTCGATGCCACAGGCATCGTTATCGTTTCAGGTGTGTTAAACCGGATTAGATGCGGTAATAATCCACGGAGCGGTTGTGAAGATTTTCGCAGGAGATTCCAATCCCGGACTGGCAACCAGCATCGCCAACAGGCTTGGTCTTGAGCTTGGTGATGTGCGCCTGAAACGCTTCTCTGACGGTGAGATGGCAGTGAAGTATCGAGACAACATTCGGGGTAGTGATCTTTTCATCATCCAGTCAACCAGCCCGCCTGCGGATAATATTCTGCAGCTGTTACTGATGCTGGATGCCGCCCGTCGCTCCTCGGCCAGGCGAATCACAGCTGTGTTGCCTTATTTCGGCTATGCCCGTCAGGACCGCAAGGACCAGCCCCGGGTGGCGATTGGGGCCAAACTGGTGGCGGACCTGTTGGTCTCAGCCGGTGCTGACCGTGTACTGACCATGGATCTGCACGCTGCCCAGATCCAGGGGTTCTTTAATATTCCGTTCGATCACATTTATGCCTCGACGGTGTTCATTCCATACTGGATGTCGCGGGATCGGGTGGATCTTACCGTACTGGCGCCCGATATCGGCAGTATAAAAATGGCACGCGCATATGCACAGCGTCTAGACGCCGGACTGGCAGTGATCGACAAGCGGCGACCCGAACCGAACAGCTCCGAGGTGATGAACCTGATCGGTGAAGTGGAAAATCGCAATGTGTTGATTCTGGACGATATGGTGGATACTGCCGGAACCATCTCCCTGGCCGCCAAGACAGTGCTGGAACGGGGGGCGACAACTGTGCGTTGCGCCTGTACCCACCCGGTTCTCTCCGGACCTGCCCTGAGCAGGATCGCAGAGTCCGGTATCAACGAGTTTACCATAACCGATACCCTGCCACTGCGGGATGAGGTTGATTCAGATATGTTCAAAGTACTTACGGTGGCGGGTGTATTCGCAGAAGCGATCAAGCGTATCCATGAGGAGAAATCACTCAGTTCGCTTTTTGTTGAGTAAAGAACAGGAAAGGAAAATAGAAATGGCTAAGACACTCGAGTTAAAGGTTGAAACCCGGACAGCGGTTGGTAAGGAAGCTGCCCATGCCATCCGCCACACCGGCGCGATTCCCGGTATTTATTACGGTTACAACAAAGAGTCGGTCAAATTCACGGTAGATCGTCGTGAGCTGGAGACTACCCTGCGACAACGTCCCCGTATTGTTCACCTGTTTACCCAGGATGCGGATCTGGGTGAGTGCGTGGTGCGCGAACTGCAGAAAGACCCGGTCAGCGATGAGCTGCAGCATGTCGATTTCCTGGCTCTGCATCCCAAGTTGAAGGTCAGCATCACCGTACCGCTTGAATTCAGCGGTGTACCCGCCTGTCTCAAACTCGGTGGTAAGATGAATGTGATGCATCACAGGTTGCGGATCCGTTGTCTGCCTGAGTATCTTCCCGATGCCCTTACCCTTGATGTTAGCGCTATGGAAGCCGATTCCGCCATCCTGGTCCGCGATCTCGACTTCAAGAATATCGAGGTGCGGGAACCGAGCGATGCCACCATCGTCCGTATCTCGATGCCTAAGGCTGAAGAGTGATTTGAAACTGATCGTTGGTCTGGGCAATCCAGGTGTCAAATATCGATTCACCTGGCATAATCTGGGTTTCCTGGCGGTAGAGGAAGCTGCAGAGCGCATTGGTGCCGGTTGGAAGGCGGGCCGAGGGGAATTCCTAACCGCTGTCGGGCAGTACGCCGGTGATAAAATTGTTCTTATCAAACCTACCACCTTCATGAACCACTCCGGCACTGCCTTCCGGCAAGCGGTGGACTTCTACCAGGTGGAATTGCAGGACAGCCTGGTGGTGTACGATGATATCGCCCTGCCCCTGGGAACCCTGCGTTTGCGGGCTTCCGGTTCGGCTGGCAACCACCATGGCATCGAGCATATTATTCTGCTCAGTGCCAGTGAGGAGATTCCCCGCCTCCGTATCGGTTTTGACCGTGGTTATCCTACCGATAACCTGAGTCACGCCGTATTGAGTATCATTCCCCGGGGAGAGATGTCGCTGGTGAAAGAGGCGATAAACAGATCAGCCGATGCGATGCTGCATTATCTGGAATTTGGACTTTTGGATTCGATGAGCAAATTCAACACGCGTCAACAGGGAGAATAGAGCATGGAAACAGTTCTTTACACCGTCATCGGACTTGGCGTACTGTCACTGTTATTCGCCTGGTATCGCTCCACCTGGATTTTAAAACAGGATCCGGGCACTGAACGAATGATCGAAATTGGTCGTGCCATCCGAGAAGGAGCCATGGCTTTTCTTTCCCGGGAATACAGAGTACTGGCCATCTTTGTCATCATTGTGGCGGCGTTGCTGGCTATCTTTTATCCCGGGGCTAATCGTGTTGTAGCTGTTTCTTTTGTTTTCGGGGCTGTCAGCTCCGCACTGGCCGGTTTCTTTGGCATGCGTGTAGCTACCAACGCCAACACCCGCACCACCAACGCTGCCCGCAAATCGCTCAACGCCGCTCTCCAGGTCGCCTTCAACGGCGGTAGTGTGATGGGTCTCAGCGTGGTCGGCCTGGGTGTTTTCGGCCTGGCTCTGTTGTTTCTCATTTATACCCGGATCTGGGGTGTTGATGGTAACTCCATCGGTTCAATCGTCCTGCCTGTACTCTCCGGTTTCAGTATGGGTGCCAGTTCTATCGCCCTCTTTGCCCGTGTCGGCGGCGGTATTTATACCAAAGCGGCCGATGTCGGTGCCGACCTGGTCGGCAAGATTGAAGCGGGTATCCCGGAGGATGACCCCCGTAATCCAGCTACCATAGCGGATAATGTTGGTGACAATGTCGGTGATGTCGCCGGAATGGGTGCCGACCTGTTTGAATCTTTTGTCGGCGCAATTGTCAGCGCCATGATTCTTGGCGCTGCGGCCACCATTGGTGGTAAGTTCAACATGAATCTGGTTATCCTGCCGCTGGTGCTGGCCGGTGTCGGCATCATTGCATCGGTG